>JAUNNN010000003.1 GCA_030531435.1 Lachnospiraceae bacterium | reverse complement strand
GACTATAGTACTGGATGGACTTTAGTAAGGCCAGACGGATCTACAGAAGTTATTGACATGCTTCCTTATTCTGAACCTAGTAAGGCAGGAGAAGTGTTTTATTTAAATAAGCAGATGCACGAAAGCGATGCTGGTAAAACTATTCGTTTCTTATCTGCTGATAAAAATTTAAGCATAACACTTGATGGAACTGTTATTTACGAATTCGGTACTGAAGATAAAAGATTTTTTGGACATACACCAGGAAGTATTACTAACTTCGTTGATTTACCTCATGATATAGGAGAAGGAATGCTGTCGATTATGATGGTTTCTCCTTATGATGGATATGCAACAAACATTTGTCAGATGGTAATTGGTGAGGCAAATGTTGTTGAGCTCGATTTGATTAAACAGAATTTATTTAGTTATTTCATCTGCATGATAATTTTATTCTCAGCTCTTATGCTTATTATCATGGAAGTAATTGAGATATTCTCTAAACAGCAGTTCTCAGGAAAAATTTATTTAGGAGCAATTTGTTTATTTGGTGCTGTATATCATGCTATTGAAACAAAGACTCTTAATCTTTTCTATGGAAATCAGACACTTTATTCTATTTTGGCATTTGTTGTAATAATGGTATTGCCTACACTGATGTGCCTTTATTATTTGTGCAACATTGAAGAGAAATATAAAAAGAGATTTAGAATAAATTTCCTTCTCTGCGTTGCAAATATGGCATTCCAAGTTGTAGTACAGATGCTTAATATTGCCGACTTCATGATTATTGCTCCATTATCACATGCAGTCATTATTATCACTGTTATAAACATCGATGTTGCAATTATTCAGTTAAATGTTGAGAAGTATCGTGAGACACGTAAGCTTCATATGACTCTTATTTTTGAAATGATAGGTGTAACAAGTATTGTTATAGGAAGTCTTATTGATATCGTAAGATTTTACGTTGCACCAGTAGGAGACATGGGTAAATATGGACGTATCGGTATGCTCATATTTAGTATCATTACTCTTGCAATTCATATTAGAATGGTTTCTGTTCGTTACGTTGAGCAGGTGAATCAGAATATGGAAATTATGAGACTTCATATTCAGGAAGTTGAGAATGCAAATAAATCAAAGAGCTTATTCCTTGCAAATATGTCTCATGAAATCAGAACTCCTATGAATTCAATATTAGGTTTTTCTGAGATTTTATTAAAACAGGATATGAGCGATGAGCAGAAAGACTATGTTGAAAACATTAGAGAATCTTCAGATAATCTTTTAGCTATTATTAACGATATTTTAGACCTCTCAAAGATTGAAACTGGAAAGATGGAAATTGTTGAAAACCCATTTGAAACAAAATCTTTATTCCAGAGTACATGTAAGCAGATTAAATCACTTGCAGAGAAGAAAGGGCTTGAATTTACAGTTGATATTAACCCTTCACTTCCATCAAAGTTTTTAGGTGATGAGATAAGAATAAGGGAAATCATTATTAATATTTTGAATAATGCCATAAAGTACACTCCAGAAGGAAAGGTTTCATTAAATGTAACATCAGATGAAATAATTGGTGATATTACAACATTGATTGTAAAGGTCAGCGATACTGGAATAGGTATTTCAGATAAGAATAAGGATCTGATTTTCCACGCTTTTGAGCAGGTAGATAAAAATAAAAATAACGGAATTGAAGGAACTGGTCTTGGACTTTCGATTGTAAGAAACTATGTTGAATTAATGCATGGACATATTCATGTTGAGAGTGAACTTGGAAAGGGCTCTGAATTTACAATAGAAATTCCTTTAGTAGTTGTTGATAAAAGCCCACTTGGTGAGATGTCATATGAGCGTCAGGGAAAGCCACAGTCAAGAATTAGTGATTTGACTATATCTAAGAATATACTTGTTGTTGATGACAGTCTTGTTAATTTGAAGGTTATTACTAAGGCACTTGAGCACTATGGAATTAAAGTTGATTCTGTTAGTGATGGACAGGGATCTATTGAATTATGTAAAAATAATATGTACGACATAATATTTATGGATCAGATGATGCCAATTATGGATGGTGTTGAAGCAATGCATGAGATTCGAAAGATAAGTGGATATGAAAAGGGCAGCAGTGCAAAAATTGTTGCACTTACAGCAAATGCAATTAAGGGCGTTGAAGAAGAATTATTAGAAGAAGGTTTTGATGGATATCTTAAGAAGCCTATAGAATTTGATAAATTAGAAAAGCTTTTGATGCAGTAGAGGTGATTTAAATGAGACGAGTTGCAGAAATTATTTATATTGTTGAGAGCGAAAGAGAAAAGT
Organism: Lachnospiraceae bacterium; assembly: GCA_030531435.1. Lineage (GTDB taxonomy): Bacteria > Bacillota > Clostridia > Lachnospirales > Lachnospiraceae > UBA2868. The sequence continues at coordinate 88,609 of JAUNNN010000003.1, read as the reverse complement.
TTTTAAATGAAGCAATTAACTTAGATGAAGAATCTAAAAGAGTGCTCTGGCTTTGCGGAGTTAGAAAGCAGCAGTACTTTTTACTTAATGAACTTATATTTATGACTTTTGAATATGATGGCCAGGATTTCTATAATGATATGGAAAAAATGGCTAATTACCTTAATTCTAAGGGAGCTCTTGTACAGAAGAGAAGAAAAGATGTTCCAGTTGGTGAGCGTGAAACAACAAACTGGTGGGCTCCAGTAAAGAAGCTTGGTTCAGTGCTTGATAGTAAGCCTGATTTTGATTCAGATGAGTCTGAAATGGAAAGACAGTCAATGTTAAGCGGATATACAGGAGGATCTTCTGATTATTCCAATTTGTCATACAGTGAAGAAGACTGGGTTGATGATATTCGAATTTAATACTATTGAATAGAAAAATTAGAGTTCTGGGTTGCCAGGACTCTTTTTTTGTTTATCTTCTCATAAAAATGTAATACAATTTAAATGGGAAAGGTTTGTGAAAAATGAATCAGTCAAAATTCGTAAAAATAATATTGGCGATAATTCCTGCGATTATTATGTTTTTGCTGGTAGTGTTTGAACCTCTTTACAGCTTAGACACAATGTTTAGCGATAAGCTTTATAGTCAGATGAATGGTACAGGAACTGCCATTAAAATTATAAGCATAGATGAAGATACTCTTGCAGAGTATGGTCCATTCTCCACATGGATTAGAGATAAGTCAGCTGATCTTATTGATGTATTATATTCTGATGAAGAACTATCACCATCAGTACTGGCCTTTGATGTCATGTTTATTGGTAATACAGACGAGGGTATTGATAATAAATTAGCTAATGCTGCATCTAAAGTGGATGGAATAGTAGCTGCAACAAATATTGTATATAAAGGTAAAACTAAATATTTGGCATCAGGAATGCCATATTATGATGCGTGGAATATTGACTATGAAGAGCTTCCATTTGATGCGTTAAATAAAAATGTTGATACAGGATATACAAATGTAAGTATTTCAAAAGATGGATTTGTAAGATCAACACAGGTTTACATAAATAATGACAGCGATATTAAATATGGATTCCCTGGGCAGATTTATAACGTATATAAGAGACGTCATGGGGAAAATGTAACTATAGATGAAACAGTTAAAAATAAGCAGATTCAGTTCTTTTATTCAGGTAAGCCAGGGGAATTTATAAGATATTCCATGAAGGATGTGCTTGATGGAAAAATTCCAGCAACTGAATTTGCTGACTGCATTGTTCTTGTTGGTGCTTATGCAACAGGTCTTCAGGATTCATATCATAGTGCTGCAAAGCGCGGCAAGGATATGTATGGTGTAGAAATAAATGCCAATATAGTTAATGCACTTCTTCTTGGAAAGATAGCTACTCCAGTACCTGCAATAATGCTGGCTGTAATATTTGCGATAATAATCGCGATATATACATATTTGGCTCGTGAGATGAAAATGTATCCAGCAATCCTTATAGGTATCTGGATAATAATGGCAAACATCATTATAGGACGCATCCTTGCAACTGATGGAAAAATTATTTCATTAATATACATGCCTATAATGTGCATACTTGTAATGGCGTGGGTTATTATTGAAAAATATGTATTTGAAATCTTTAAGAAAAGACAGGTACTTGATGTTTTAAGAAAATATATGGCTCCTCAGGTTATTGATAACATGGCAAAGGATGAGCTTTATAATATTCAGTTAACAGGGGAAAATAGACATGTTGCGGTGCTATTTGTAGATATAAGAGGCTTTACTTCTATGTCGGAGGCTCTGCCCCCAGAAGAAGTTGTTAAGATTTTAAATGAGTATTTAACTCTTACAACGAAGTGTATATTTGAACATGGAGGCATGCTTGATAAGTTTATTGGTGATGCAACTATGGCTATTTTCAATGCACCAAATGACCAGGACGATTATGTATATCAGGCTGTTATGACAGCTATTGATATGCAGACTATGGGAAATAAGCTAAGCCAGGAATTGCTTAAGAAATATGGCAAAGAAGTAAGCTTTGGTATAGGTATTAATGCAGGTAATGCAGTTGTTGGAAATATTGGTAGTGAGACAAGAATGGACTACACTGCTATTGGAGATACTGTAAATACTGCGGCAAGACTTGAATCAAGAGCTCTTGCTGGTGAAATATTAATTAGTGAAGAAGTAAATAAACTAATAGGGGACAGAATAAAAACAGAGTTTAAAGATACAATGTCACTTAAAGGTAAATCGGTAGAAGTGAATGTATATAAAGTAGTGCAGGATTAGTTATATAAATAGAAAAATGATGGTGGACTAGTGAAAACATTTTTAACTACGGCAAAAGGAAAAATAATAGCAGGCGTCGGCACGGCGGCGGTTGTGGCAGCAGGTGTTATTGCAGCTATTGTATTAAATAGTGGATACAGAACAATTGTCGTCAATGAGCTTAATGGAACAACAAATATTGTGAATGAAACTAAGGAAAGTGAGGCATTTCTTGGTCAGCACCTTGTATCTGGTGATGATGTTACAGTAAGGCCTGCTTCTGATTTGACGCTTGCTCTTGATGAAGATAAATATGTTTTTGCAGAAGAAAATACACATTTCTTAATTGAAGCAAAGGGCAAATTAAATGATACAAGAACTGACATTTATATGGATGAAGGTTCAAACTTATTTAGAATTGACCAGAAACTAAAGGATGAAGAAGAATTTAAAGTAGATACTCCAAACTCTACTATGTCAGTAAGAGGTACTGTTTTCAGAGTTAGTCTTAGAAGGGATTCAAATGGAGATAAGTATACTCTTGTAGAAGTATTTGAAGGTGAAGTTTTTGTTGAGGCAAAACTTGAACTTGGTGATGTTACTGGAGAAAGTACAGTACTTCATGCTGGAGAAAGTGTTATTATACGTTCAAATACGGGATTTTCAGAGTTTGTAAAGGGTGAAGACGGTAAGTCAGTAAAAGAAATAGAATACGATAAAATCCCTAAGAAAACTGCTATGAAACTTGGCCTTGCAATAGATGAGGGTAGAAATTTAAGTATTACAAAAGAACTTTTATATGATGTGGTATCTATTACTGAGCATGTATTTGAGAAAAAAGAAGTAGTAGTTGAAGCTACTTGTAATATGGCAGGTAAATATTATGAAATATGTAGTGTTTGTGGTCTTAAATCAGAGGAAATAGAAATCCCTAAAATTGATCATGATTACTATGAAGAAGAATATATCCCTGACGATTGTTCTGAAGAAGGATATGTAATTAAAAAATGCAGACTCTGTGATGAGGAAATAAAGACTGTAACAGAAGGAACTGGACATGTCTATGATGATAAATGGACTATTGTGAATCCATCTACATGTACTGTAGAAGGACTAAGGGAAAGAGTTTGCCTTAACTGTGGAAAGCCCCAAAAGGAAGTAGTTAAGCTAGCAGAACATAATTATGGTTTGCCTCATACTATTATGGAAGCAACCTATGATAATTATGGACTTATAGGAAGAACATGTAGTGTATGTTCTGTAGTAAAGGTGGACGAAGCAGTTATAGTTGATAAATTAACACCTCCACCAGCGCCAGTGGAAGCTCCTCGTAGCGAGAGTAGAAGTGAAAGCCATCATCATGATGACGACGATGACGATGATGATACCCCATCTACACCGGCGCATACGCATAGTTGGATTACAAATAACTCTCCAGGAAGTGTATATAGAGCAGCAAGCTGTACGAATGCCGGAATAAAGGATGAGGTTTGTACGGGATGTGGTGCAACTAGAAGTGTGAATCTACCAATAGATCCGACTGCGCATACTTGGAATTCATGGGCTCCAAATCCAGCCAGCACTGATTTGTCTCGAAGCTGTAGTCTCGGATGTGGTACCACGGAAACTCACTATACAGCGATAGGAACTACAGCAGAAGATTCTGACGGAGATGGTTGGTGCGATATATGTAGTGGTAGTGTTGATTCTAACGGAATACACTCATAAGCTAACGAGGTTAAGTAATGTTCTACATAATCCCAGATATATCAGATATATCTAAGACAATTGAACTTACAACTAAATATAATCTTGGCTGGGAATATAATGATTTCACGCTACCAGATGTGTACGATAAACAGGACAGCATAGATGCTATAATTGATTTCTACTTAAAAATAGATAGAGATAGAAGCATGGACACTATGCATGGTGCATTCTTAGGTCTTGATATTACTGCTACTGATACTGTTATTAGAGAAAGGAGCAGAAACCTTATAGAACAGTCCGTTAGTATAGCAAATAGACTTGGCATAAAGGGTGTTGTGTTCCATACAGGATTAGTAGGTGGGCTAAGACTTAAGTATTATATAGATGCATGGGTTAATAATGCCTGTACTTTCTATACAAGACTTTGCAGTGAATATCCTGATGTGACTATTTATATTGAGAATAGCTTTGAACAGGAGCCAGATGCATTGATTCAGCTTATGGAAAGAATGGTTAGTGTTAAGAATTTTAAAATCTGCTTTGACTATGCCCATGCTATTTTAACTAAGACGCCTATTGAGATATGGTGTGAAAAGCTTGCGCCATATATAGGTCATATGCATCTTAACGATAATGATCTTGTGGATGATTTGCACTTAGCACCAGGAAAAGGCAAGATTGATTTTGATGAATGGAAAAGGCTGATGGAAAAGTATCATATCGATACATCAGTACTTATAGAGCTTAAAGGTTACGAAGAAGAGAAACAGGCACTGGAATTTTTATTATGACAAGTAACGAAAAAAACTTACAACAGATATTGGATATTGGTATAGCCCTTACAGCAGAGAAGGAGCCAGATAAGCTTCTTGACCTTATTGTAAGTACTGCTATGGAGCTTACTGGTAGTGATGCTGGAACTCTATACATAGTGAATGGAAATACTCTTGAATTTAAAATAATGAAAACTATTTCAAAGGGTATTAATGTTGGTGGTAATGGAGAGAAAATTGATTTGCCACCTGTTCCAATGAGCCTTGAAAATATATGTACATACGCTGTTATTAAGAAGGAAACTCTTAATATTGAAGATGTATATGAAAGTGATTTGTTTGATTTTTCAGGCCCTAAAAGATACGATGATTTAAATGATTATCATACAAAGTCAATGGTTTGTATTCCTATGATTGATAATACAGATGAAGTCATAGGTGTTATGCAGCTTATTAATGCTACTGAAAACGGAGTAATTCGTCCATATACAAAGGAAGAGGAGCGTATTCTTTTATCATTAGCATCACAGACAGCTATTTCTCTGGCAAATATGGCATATGTTGACGAGCTTAATAAACAGCTCTGGTCATTTACTGAAGCACTAACAGAAGCAATAGATGCAAGGACTCCATACAATGCCAGCCACACTAGAAAGGTTGCTGAGTATGCAGGTCTTATTGCAGACAGAATTAATGAGCTCCATGCTGAAGGTAAGGAGGATTATTTCTTCTCAAAGGAACAGAAGGAGCAGCTTATAATGGCAGCCTTCCTTCATGATATTGGTAAGATGGTTGTTCCAGTCAGTGTTATGAATAAAAGTACCAGACTTGAGCACAGCATAGAGCCTATTAAAAAAAGACTTGAGAACATAAAGCTTCGCGCTGAGATCGATTATTTAAAAAATAAAATCACAAAAGAAGAATACGAAAAGGTTGTAGGTGAAGCTGACGAAACATCAGAAGTAGTTTTATCTACAAATGTGGCAGGCTTTATTGATGATGAAAAGAAAGCATTAATTGATAAGGTTTGCGAATATAAATATATAAGTCCTGATGGAAATGAAGAAATTGCATTTTTACAGGATAACGAAAAGGAATGCCTTAAGATTGAAAAGGGTACACTGTCAGATGATGAGAGAGCTATAATGGAAAGCCACGTTGAAATGACAGAAAGAATTTTAAGCAAGGTTCATTTCAATAAATCTTTTGCAATGGCACCAGTTTTTGCTTCACAGCACCATGAATTTATTAATGGTTCAGGATATCCTAAAAAGATATCTGGTAAGGAGCTTTCTATTGAATCAAGAATTCTTGCTGTTGCTGATATTTGCGATGCTCTTCTTGCTACAGACAGACCATATAAGAAGCCTATGCCAAAGGAGAAGGCCTTTGCAATAATGAATAGCATGGTTAAAGAAGGAAAGCTTGAGGCTAGATTAGTAGATTATTTGATGGAGAAAATAGATGACACTTCAACAGTTGTTTTATAGTGTAAAAATTGCAGAAACAAAATCAATGAATAAGGCTGCAGCTGAATTATTTATTTCTCAGCCTGCTCTTTCAAGTGCGATACATGAGCTTGAGGAAGAATTAAATATAGAAATATTTATTAGAAATCAAAGGGGAATTATTGTCACAACTGAAGGTGAGAATTTCTTAAGCTATGCAAGGCAGATTGTAGAAATGAGCAATATGTTAAAGGATAGGTACGATGCTGATGAGATGAAGACAAATAAATTTAGCGTATCTATGCAGCATTATTCTTTTGCAGTTGAAGCATTCATGACTCTTGCTGAGGAATTTAAGCTTCATGATTATGAGCTTGCAGTTCATGAGACAAAGACAGCAGAAGTCATTGAAAATGTTGAAAAATTCAGAAGTGAATTAGGTATTATTTATCAGAATGATTTCAACAAAAAGGCAATTGATAAAATACTTGCTGATAAGGATTTAGAGTTTGTTTTTCTTTTTGACTGTTCAGTATTTGTGTATATGAGTTCAGAACATCCGCTGGCAAAAAAGAAAAAGGTTACATTTGATGATCTTACGGATTATCCATGTCTTTCATTTGAACAGGGAGAGAGTAATTCGTTTTATTATTCAGAGGAAATGTTCCCAATGCAGAAATATAATAGAATCATTAAAGCAGATGACAGAGCTACAATGCTTAATCTCATGACAGGTATGTCTGGATATACATTATGTTCAGGTATTATCTGTGAAAAGCTTAATGGTGATGGATATACAGCAGTTCCTCTAGATACTACTGAACGAATGAATATTGGATATATTAAGAGAAAAAATATGCCTCTTAGTAAGCTAGGGGAGAGATATATTGCGATTCTAAAGAAATACGAACGCAAATAATTTGAGGAGAATAAAATGTCTAAAAAGGCTTTAATTGCCATGAGTGGTGGAGTCGATTCATCAATAGCAGCTAAGCTTATGAAGGATGCTGGATATGAGTGTATCGGCTGTACTATGAAGTTATATGACAATGATGATATAGGAATAAGTAAGGGACATACATGCTGTAGTCTTGATGACGTTGAGGATGCAAGAAAGGTGGCAGAAGCTAATGATATGCCATATTATGTTCTTAACTTTAAAGACGGATTCAATGAATGTGTTATTAAAAGATTCGTTGACGCATATGAAGCTGGACGTACACCGAATCCATGCATAGACTGCAACCGTTTTATGAAATTTGACAAGCTGTTTAAAAAGGCTGAGGAATTTGGCTGTGATTATGTAGTTACTGGCCATTATGCCAGAATTGAAGAAAAAGACGGAAAGCTTGTATTAAAAAAGGGACTTGATGAAACCAAAGATCAGAGCTACGTTTTGTACTCAATGACCCAGGAACAGCTTAAGCATACTTTATTTCCAATAGGAAATATAAAAAAGACAGAAGTTAGGGGATTGGCAGAAGAAAATCTATTTGTAAATGCTAATAAGCCTGACAGTCAGGATATATGCTTTGTACCAGATGGTGATTATGCCGCATTTCTTAAAAGACACACTGGTAAAAAATATAAAACAGGTGATTTCATAGATAATGAAGGTAATGTTCTTGGAGAACATAAGGGCATTGTTAATTATACTATTGGACAAAGAAAAGGACTTGGCGTTGCTTTTGGAAAGCCTTTATATGTAACTGATATTAGACCTGATGATAACGTAGTTGTACTTGGAGAGAATGAGGATTTATTTAGTAAATCATTTATTGTTACTGATTTTAACTGGATTAGTGGTGTAGTACCAGTAGGTGAAATTAGTTGTAAAGTAAAGATTCGATATAGACAGAAGGAACAGCCAGCTACTGTAAGACCATTATCTGATGGTAGAGTAGAAATAGAATTTGATGAGCCACAAAGAGCCATCACAAAAGGCCAGGCAGCAGTATTATATGATGGTGATATAGTACTAGGTGGTGGAACAATAGAGATATTAAAATAATATAAGGAGAATAAAAATGGTAACAAAAAACATCAAAACAGTTCAGGAATTTTTAAAGGAAGCTGGAACATATTATTTAGCTACAGTTGATAATGATCAGCCAAGAGTCAGACCTTTTGGAACAGCTACATTATTTGAAGATAAGATTTATGTATTAACTGCAAAGGCTAAAGATGTTTCAAAGCAGCTTGATAATAATGCAAAATTTGAAATTTCTACAATGGATAATACAGGAAGATGGATTCGTATTTCAGGTAAGCTTGTAGCAGATAACAGAGTAGAAGTACACAAGGCTCTTCTTGAAGATTATCCAAACCTTCGTGCTATGTATACAGAAGGTGATGCAAACACAAATGCATTATATATGGATATTGATAGCGCAACTATTTATTCATTTACAGATGCACCACAGAATTTAAACGACTAATAATTAGCAATATATATTGATTTATTTATAAGTAATTAAAAATGTGCAGATTAAGGGGGCACCATTTGTCTTAAAAGATAAGTGGTGCTCTTTGTGTTATAACCTATAGTTATAACTAGTAAAAAAAATTAGTAATTAGACAGTATGATTTACAGATGATACTATATGTATAAATCAAACGCCTACATACCTAGTAGGGAAATAGAAGAAACGAATTTTAACAGAAAGAAAGAGGAAAATAAAATGGCAGATTACAAGTTTGAAACATTACAGTTACACGTAGGACAGGAAAGCGCAGATCCAGCAACAGATTCAAGAGCAGTTCCTATTTATCAGACAACAAGTTACGTATTTCATAATAGCCAGCACGCTGCTGATAGATTTGGTCTTGCAGATGCAGGAAATATTTATGGAAGATTAACAAATAGTACTCAAGGCGTATTTGAAGATAGAATTGCAGCTTTAGAAGGCGGTGTGGCAGGACTTGCAGTAGCATCTGGTGCAGCAGCAATTACTTATACAGTACAGGCTCTTGCAAAAGCAGGTGAGCATATTGTTGCACAGAAGACTATTTACGGTGGATCAGCTAACTTACTTGCACATACACTTCCACTTTATGGAATTGAGTCTACATTCGTAGATGCACACAATCTTGAAGAGCTTGAAGGAGCAATTAAAGATAATACAAAGGCAGTATATATTGAAACACTTGGAAATCCTAACAGTGATATTCCAGATATTGATGCAATTGCAGAAATAGCACATAAGCATAACCTTCCATTAGTAATAGACAATACTTTTGGAACTCCTTATTTAATTAGACCAATTGAGCATGGTGCAGATATTGTAGTACATTCAGCAACAAAGTTTATTGGCGGTCATGGAACTACACTTGGTGGTGTAATTGTTGATGGTGGTACATATGACTGGGCAAAGAGTGGTAAATATCCATGGATTTCAGAAGCAAATCCTAGTTATCACGGTGTTAAATTTACAGAAGCTGCTGGCAAAGCTGCATTTGCAACATATATTAGAGCAATCTTACTTAGAGATACAGGAGCAACTATTTCTCCATTTGCAGCATTCTTACTTCTTCAGGGAACTGAAACATTAAGCTTAAGACTTGAAAGACATGCAGAGAATGCTAAGAAGGTTGTTGAATACTTAAAGAATCATCCATTAGTAGAAAAGGTAAATCATCCAAGCCTTGAGGATCATCCAGATCACAAGCTTTATGAGAAGTACTTCCCTAATGGTGGAGCATCTATTTTCACATTTGAAATTAAGGGTGGAAGAGAAGAGGCATTTAAGTTTATTGATAATCTTAAGATTTTCTCACTTCTTGCTAATGTTGCTGATGTTAAGAGTCTTGTTATTCATCCAGCATCTACAACACACAGCCAGCTTACAGATGAAGAACTTAATGATGTAGGAATTTACCAGAATACAATCAGACTCTCTATTGGAACAGAGCATATAGATGACATTATCGCAGATCTTGAAAATGGATTTGCTGCACTTAAATAATACATTTCAAATTAGTCGGTAGGGACGCTTCTTTTGTCACAAGGGGCGTCCCTATTGTCATATAATGGTACAAAGGGACGCTCCTTGTGACAAAAGAAGCGTCCCCATTGTGGCCTGGGAAGTGGTATAATATTAAAAGATTTTTAGATTAATTAGGAGGAAATATGAACGAACTTGAAACATTACAGAAATACGTTGATGAAAGTAAAAAAATAGTTTTCTTTGGTGGCGCAGGCGTTTCTACAGAAAGCGGAATCCCTGATTTTAGAAGCGTAGATGGTTTGTACAATCAGAAATATGATTATCCTCCAGAGACAATTCTTTCACATACTTTCTATAGAAGATATCCTGAAGAATTTTATAGATTCTACAGAGACAAAATGATTTATTCTGATGCAAAACCAAATAAGGCTCACCTTAAGCTCGCTGAAATGGAGGCAAAAGGTAAGCTTACAGCAGTTGTTACTCAGAACATTGATGGCCTTCATCAGCTGGCAGGCTCCAAAAATGTATATGAGCTTCACGGAAGTGTTTTAAGAAATTATTGCGAATCATGCCATGAATTTTATGACGAAAAATTTATTATGAATACAGAAGGTGTGCCAAAATGTGAAAAATGTGGTGGTCCAGTAAAGCCAGATGTTGTTTTATATGAAGAAGGATTAGATGACATGACAATGTCTAATTCTCTAAAAGCAATTTCTGAGGCGGATATGCTAATTATAGGTGGAACGAGTTTGTCAGTTTACCCGGCAGCAGGCCTTATTGATTATTACAGAGGAAATAAGCTTGTATTAATTAATATGACAAGCACCCCAAGAGATTCAAAGGCAGACCTTGTAATATATGGAAAAATTGGGGAAGTATTAGATACAATTACTGTGTAGATTTAATGGCACTGGAATTATGTAAACCAGTATAAAGGGAATTTTATGGCAAAGGAAAAAGTTGATAAAGCTCAGATGCGTATAAACGAAGAAAACCTTCAGCATAAGGGTGCCTGGCTTACAAAGGAAGTCTGTGAGGAATATCGAAAAATGGCAGAAGATATTAATAAAACAGACTGCCAGGACATAGACAAGCACAAGGAATTAAGGCTCGAGCTTCAAAATAAATATGGACTTACTCAAATTGAGGCAATAAATATTCTTAACGGAAATAATATTGCAGACTATGTTAATAAATACACAAGGGTTAGAAATAGAATCCCTATTACAAAAAAATAGTATAATTAAGTCCTATCACATTGAATATAGCGTTAACTGATGATAAAATAATTTGGATATGGTTTTTTATGGAATTACTAAATAATTATTTGTAATTCTGATAACGAAAATAAATAAAATTTAGGAGATTAGAGATGTTAGACATTAAGTTTCTTAGGGAAAATCCAGATGTAGTAAAGCAGAACATTAAAAATAAGTTTCAGGATGAAAAGCTTCCTTTGGTTGACGAAGTAATTGCACTTGACGCAGAATCAAGAGCTGCTAAGGGCGAAGCTGATGAGCTTAGAGCAAGCCGTAACACTATTTCTAAGCAGATTGGTGCTCTTATGGCTCAGGGCAAAAAGGAAGAAGCTGAAGAAGTTAAGAAGCAGGTAACAAAGAATGCTGAAAGACTTGCAGAGCTTGAGAAGAAAGAAGCAGAGCTTTCAGAAAAAGTTACAAAGATTATGATGACAATTCCAAATATCATTGATCCTTCTGTTCCAATCGGAAAGGATGACTCTGAGAATGTGGAAGTTACAAAATATGGCGAGCCTGTAGTTCCAGATTTTGAAGTTCCATATCATACAGATATTATGGAAAGATTTGATGGAATTGATATTGATGCAGCTGGAAGAGTAGCAGGTAATGGTTTCTACTATCTCATGGGAGATATCGCAAGACTCCATTCAGCAGTTATTTCATACGCTAGAGACTTTATGATTGATAGAGGTTTTACATATTGCATACCACCATTCATGATTAGATCAAACGTTGTAACTGGTGTTATGAGCTTCGCTGAAATGGATGCCATGATGTATAAGATTGAAGGTGAAGACCTTTACCTTATTGGTACATCAGAGCATTCAATGATTGGTAAATTTATTGATCAGATCGTTCCAGAAGAAAAGCTCCCTCAGACACTTACATCATATTCACCATGTTTCAGAAAAGAAAAAGGTGCACATGGTATTGAGGAGAGAGGCGTATACAGAATTCACCAGTTTGAAAAGCAGGAAATGATTGTTGTTTGTAAGCCAGAAGATTCACCAATGTGGTTTGATAAATTATGGCAGAACACAGTTGATCTTTTCCGTTCAATGGATATTCCTGTTCGTACACTTGAGTGCTGTTCAGGAGATCTTGCAGATCTTAAGGTTAAGTCATTTGACGTAGAAGCATGGTCACCACGTCAGAAGAAGTATTTTGAAGTTGGTTCATGTTCAAACCTTGGTGATGCTCAGGCGAGACGTCTTAAAATCAGAGTTAATGGCAAGGACGGAAAGTACTTTGCACATACACTTAATAATACAGTTGTTGCTCCACCACGTATGCTTATTGCATTCCTTGAGAACAACCTTAATGCAGATGGATCAGTTAACATTCCAGAAGTATTAAGACCATACATGGGTGGCGTAGAAAAGCTTATTCCAAAGCACTAATTTGAGGCCTTTATGGAAGATAGAGAAAAAAGACTTGCAGTATTAATCGATTCCGAGAATATTTCTACAAAATACATGAAGTGTGTTTTTGATGAAATATCAAACCACGGTGTTGCTACATATAAGAGAGCTTATGGCGATTGGACAAGCAGCAGATTATATGGCTGGAAGGAAGTGTTTTTAAAATATGCAATAACTCCTGTTCAGCAGTATAGTTACACTCAGGGCAAAAACTCAACTGATTCAGCCCTTATAATCGATGCCATGGATATTTTATATTCAGGAAAAGTCGATGGTTTCTGTATCATTTCAAGTGACAGTGATTTCACAAGACTTACTGCAAGACTTCGTGAATCAGGAATGCTTGTTATAGGAATGGGAGAAAAGAAGACTGTTGAAGCATTTAGAGCATCCTGTTCGCTGTTTAAATATCTTGAGGTTTTAGCTGCAGAAGAAGCTGAAGAAGAGGTTGCTGAAACAGAAGAAATAAGCAAGCAAGACATTGAGGAATCTATAAAGAAGATTATCATCGATAATAATGCTGTTGGAAAAGAAACAACAGTTGGCGAGATCGGAAGCAAAATTAGTAATAGACATGCTGACTTTGATGTTAGAAATTATGGATATTCAAAGCTTTCAAAGTTTCTTGAGAGTTTTAAATCTATAAAGCTTAAATATGTTGGAACATCAATTTGTGTTGATCTTGCCAGTGCAGAAATATCTAAAGATAAGATTGAGAAATATGTAAGAGATACCCTTAATAATAAGGGTGGAAAAATGCCTCTTCCAACACTAAAACAGCTTATTGAAAAGAAATTCCAGGGATTTAATACAAGAGATTTTGAATATTCAAAGTTCTCAAGATTTATTAATGACATGGATGGAATTGGCGTTATTGATAATGAAGTAATCTCGGAGGAGAATTAATGAATATAGCTATACTTGGCGCTGGTAAAATTGCAACTACAATGGCTACAACACTCCAGCCATTAAAGGGTATAACATGCTATGCAGTAGCTTCAAGAGATAAAAAAAGAGCTCAGGCTTTTGCAGATAAATTCGGATTTAGCGTGGCGTATGGTTCATACATTGATATGCTGAATGATGAAAATGTTGACCTTGTGTACATTGCAACACCACATTCTCATCATTATGAACACATAAAAATGTGTCTTGACCATTATAAAAATGTCCTTTGCGAAAAGGCATTTACAGCAAATGCAGAGCAGGCAGAAGAAGTTATTAAAATAGCAGAAGAAAGAGGACTTCTTTTAAGTGAGGCAATATGGACAAGATATATGCCAATGCGTGAAACGATTAACTCAGTTTTACGAAGCGGAATAATTGGAAATCCTACATCGCTTTCAGCAAACCTTGGATATCCACTTGAACATATTGAAAGAATGACTAAGCCAGAGCTTGCAGGTGGTGCCTTACTTGACCTTGGTGTTTATCCACTTAATTTTGCATCAATGGTATTTGGAAATGATATTGTTGGTATATCTGCTGAGTGCATCAAATACGAATCTGGTGTTGATGCCCAGGAAACGATAATGCTAAGATATGGCGATGGCAAGATGGCATCATTATATGCAACAATGCTTGCTCAGACCGACAGACGTGGTGTTATTAACGGCACGAATGGTTATATCGAAGTAGAAAATATAAATAATCCAGAAGGAATAAAGGTATATAATCTTGAAAGAAGGCTTATTGCTGAATATATTGCACCGACACAGATTACTGGTTATGAGTATGAGGTGAATGCGGCAATTGAAGCCATAAGAGAGGGTAGGACTGAGTGCCCTGAGATGCCTCATTCTGAAACACTTAGAATGATGAGACTTATGGATTCTATAAGAAAAGCCTGGGGAATTGAATTTCCATTCGAAAAAAAGACATCCGTATGACGGTACGGATGTCTTTTTTATATATTATCGAAAATCGATTAAGCCATTTTGTTAACAGCCTTTGTAAGTCTTGAAATCTTACGTGAAGATGTTGACTTGTGGTAGATACCCTTTGATGTAGCTTTGCTGATAACTGAAATTGCCTCTAAAAGAGCAGCATCTGCTGAAGCCTTATCGCCAGATTCGATTGCAGCGTAAACCTTCTTTACATAAGTTTTAACCTTAGTCTTAGCGGCTTTATTACGCTCAGTCTTCTTATCGATTACTAAAATTCTCTTCTTTGCTGATTTAATATTTGCCATGATTCCACCTCCTATTAACAGAGTAAGGATTTCTCCTCCGATGCGCGCAACAAGACACGGGGCATTGCGCATACTCGATTATTCTAGAACAGCTATTCTTTATTGTCAATATAAATTTTAAAGTTCGTTGAATTTTCCGTGATTTATCTATATAATGGTACAGTCATTAATTGAAAGAGTCAAATTTTTTGGAGATAAAATGGATCAGAGTAAAATTAGAAATTTCTGCATAATAGCACATATTGATCATGGTAAGTCTACGCTTGCAGATAGAATTATAGAGAGCACAGGACTTCTTACTTCAAGAGAAATGCAGGCCCAGGTTCTTGATAATATGGAACTTGAAAGGGAAAGAGGTATTACTATTAAGTCTCAGGCAGTTCGTACTATATATAAGGCGAAGGATGGAGAAGAGTATACGTTTAACCTTATTGATACCCCCGGTCATGTAGACTTTAATTATGAAGTTTCAAGATCACTTGCTGCTTGTGATGGAGCAATACTTGTTGTAGATGCAGCTCAAGGTATAGAAGCACAGACTTTAGCAAATGTTTATCTTGCCCTTGATCATGATTTGGATGTATTTCCTGTAATAAATAAAATTGATCTTCCATCAGCTGAGCCAGACAGAGTTGCTCATGAAATAGAGGACGTTATTGGAATAGAAGCAATGGATGCACCAAGAATATCTGCTAAAGCTGGTATTGGAATAGAAGATGTACTTGAGGCAATTGTAAATAAAGTTCCAGCTCCAACAGGAGATAAGAATGCACCTCTTAAGGCACTTATTTTTGATTCAATCTATGATCCATATAAAGGTGTAATTGTATTCGTAAGAATGATGGAGGGTACTGTAAAAAAGGGTACTCCTATTAAAATGATGGCTACAGGGGCAACAGCAGAAGTAGTAGAAGTTGGTTATTTTGGTGCGGGAAGATTTATTACATGTGATGAATTAACAGCTGGAATGGTTGGATACATTACAGCAAGTATTAAGAATGTTCGTGATACTGCTGTTGGTGATACTGTAACAAATGCAGAGAAGCCATGCGCAGAAGCATTGCCTGGATATAAGAAGGCTCAGTCAATGGTATTCTGTGGCGTATATCCAGCAGATGGTGCCAAGTATCCTGATTTAAGAGATGCTCTTGAAAAATTACAGCTAAACGATGCATCACTTAACTACGAACCTGAAACATCTTTAGCACTTGGTTTTGGATTCAGATGTGGTTTCCTTGGCTTACTTCATCTGGAAATAATTCAGGAAAGACTTGAGAGAGAATATAATCTTGATCTTGTAACTACAGCACCTGGTGTTGTCTATAAGGTATATAAAACAGATGGGGAAATGATTGAACTCACAAACCCATCAAATCTTCCTGACCCATCAGAAATTGATTATATGGAAGAACCTATTGTTACTGCAGAAATAATGGTAACAACTGAATTTATCGGACCTATTATGGAATTGTGTCAGGAAAGACGCGGTAAATATCTTGGCATGGAGTATATGGAAGAAACAAGAGCACTTCTTAAGTATGAGCTTCCATTAAATGAAATTATTTACGATTTCTTTGATGCACTTAAATCAAGATCAAGAGGATATGCATCTTTTGACTATGATATGAAGGGTTATGAGAAATCAACTCTTGTTAAGCTTGATATTTTAATCAATAGAGAAGAAGTAGATGCTCTTTCATTTATTGTGCATGCAGATGGTGCTTATGACAGAGCTAGAAAGATGTGCGAAAAACTTAAAGACGAAATTCCACGTCATTTATTTGAAATACCTATTCAGGCTGCAATTGGAAGCAAGGTTATTGCCAGAGAAACGGTTAAAGCTATGCGTAAGGATGTTTTGGCTAAATGTTATGGCGGTGATATTTCGCGTAAGAAGAAGCTTCTCGAGAAACAGAAGGAAGGTAAGAAGCGAATGCGTCAGGTTGGTAACGTAGAAATTCCACAGCAGGCATTCATGAGTGTACTTAAACTAGATTCGGATAAATAATATATGAAGAAACTTGGTATATATGTTCACATTCCTTTCTGCGTTAGAAAATGTGCATACTGCGATTTTTTATCTTTTGAAGGAATGTTTGATAAGCAGGGGCCATATATTGGTGCTCTAAATAGAGAAATAGACGCTATTTCAGAAAAGTATGGAATAGACTTTGATAACGAATATGAAATAAGCTCTATTTATTTTGGAGGCGGAACTCCAACATCTGTTAAACCAGAATATATATGTGATTTGTTACATAAATTAATCGAAAGATTTAATGTAAATAGTGATATTGAAATTACTCTTGAAGCAAATCCAGGGACTGTAGATTTTGAAAGCCTTAAAGCATATAGAGAAGCTGGATTTAACAGATTAAGTCTTGGAATGCAGTCAGCAGATAATGCAGAGCTTAGATATCTTGGAAGAATTCATACATATGAAGAGTTTAAAGATTGTTATGAGGTGGCAAGAGAAGCGGGATTTACTAACGTTAATGTTGATATTATGACTGCTTTGCCATATCAGAATAATGATACACTGCAAAAGACTTTGGATTCATTACTCGATTTGAGCATTCTTCCTGAACATGTGTCTGCATATAGTTTGATTGTTGAGCCTGGTACAGAATTTTTTGAAAAATTTGGTGAAATGGATGACAACGGCTACTATACAGGGCCAGAAGGATACGCGCTTCCTATAGGAAATCAGGAGAGAGCACTTTATTATCAGGCGAGAAACTTCCTTATAAACAATGGATATATTCAGTATGAAATTTCAAACTTTGCAAAAGAAGGGTACGAAAGTATTCATAATTCATCATACTGGACTAGGCAGGATTATATTGGACTTGGGTTAAACGCTTCTTCATTTATAAATAATGTAAGATATAAAAATACAGCAGATCTTGATAAATACATTGAGGATGAAAAGGCCATAGATGAAGAAATAAAACTAGATGAAAAATCTGCAATGGAAGAGTTTATGTTCCTAGGTTTAAGACGTCTTGTGGGAGTAAATGCTGATGAATTTGAAAGAACATTTAGAAGACGTATCAGAAATGCTTATGGTGAGCAAATTGATGACCTTATATCAAGTGGCCTTATGATAGAAGAAAATGGAAATTACAGGCTGACTGATAGGGGAATTGATTACGGAAATTATTGCTTTTCAAGATTCTTATTTGGTTGACAATAATTACTATATATTGTATTATCACTTATGTATTATACAACTAAAAAAATTACTAATTACAATGCGAAGTGGAGGAAACACAAAAATGAAAAAATTAGGTAAGATTTTAGCAGGTATTGCACTTGCAGCAGCAGTTGTAGCAGTTGCTACAGTTCCAGCAAAGGCTATGTCACTTGAGCAGATCGCTGAGTACACAGCAAAGTCAATGGCATGGACACAGGCAGAAGCTGCTAGAGGAATGGCAATGGCAGAAGCTAACCAGGCTAATGTTAACGCACAGGCAGCAGCAGGCCTTGCAGGACTTCAGGCACTTTATGATCAGTCAAGAGCAGTAGCAGTTACAGCAGCAGCAGATAGAGATGCAAAAGCAGCAGCAGGTCTCGTAGGACTTCAGGCACTTTATGATCAGTCAAGAGCAGTAGCAGTTACAGCAGCAGCAGATAGAGATGCAAAAGCAGCAGCAGGCCTTGCAGGACTTCAGGCACTTCTTGATCAGTCAAGAGCAGTAGCAGTTACAGCAGCAGCAGACAGAGATGCAAAGGCAGCAGCTGGAATGGCAATGGCAGAAGCTCATCAGGCAAATGTAAATGCTCAGGCAGCAGCAGGTCTTGCAGGTCTTCAGGCACTCTATGATCAGTCAAGAGCAGTAGCAGTTACAGCAGCAGCAGATAGAGATGCAAAGGCAGCAGCAGGCCTTGCAGGTCTTCAGGCACTTCTTGATCAGTCAAGAGCAGTAGCAGTTACAGCAGCAGCAGACAGAGATGCAAAAGCAGCAGCTGGTATCGCAGGTCTTGAAGCTCTTATGGCACAGGCTCGTTCATACGCTAAATAATTTATAGAAATATATGATTATAAAAGCTTCCGTGTTTATGCGGAAGCTTTTATTTTTTTCGAATAAAATGTATTCATATATATTGACATGCACTATATTTGGATGTATTATATTGAAGATTCGTGAAATCGCAAAATAAGATATATTTTTTTGAGGAGGATTCGTAATGAAACTTTTTACAAAGGCACTTGCTGGTTTAACACTTGCAGCTGCAGTAGTAGCAGTAGCAGTTGTACCTGCAAAGGCATCAGTATTTGATGACATTGCAGCTCAGAACGCAGCATCAATCGCTTACACACAGGCACAGTCACAGGCAGCACTTGCAGGACTTGAAGCTCTTAAGGCTCAGTCAGAGGCAGTTTGTGCAACAGCAGCAGCAGACAGAGACGCTAAGGCAGCAGCAGCTCTTCCAGGACTTCAGGGTCTTAAGGATCAGTCAATTGCAGTATGCGCAACAGCAGCAGCAGACAGAGATGCTAAGGCAGCAGCAGCACTTACACAGCTCAGCGCACTTCTTGATCAGGCTGTAGCAACAGGTAAGATCGCAGCAGAAGACAGAGATAGAGTAGCAGCAGCAGCTCTTCCAGGACTTCAGGCACTTCTTGATCAGTCAAGAGCAGTAGCAGTTACAGCAGCAGCTGATAGAGACGCTAAGGGTGCAGCAGCTCTTCCAGGACTTCAGGCACTTCTTGATCAGTCAATCGCTACATGCAAGACAGCAGCAGCTGACAGAGATGCTAAGGCAGCAGCTGGTATCGCTGGACTTGAAGCATTATTTGCACAGGCTCGTTCATACGCAAAGTAATTAGTTGTAATATATAATAAAAAAGGCTTCCGAGTAATCGGGAGCCTTTTTTGTTGTTATAGAGATTAAAACGAGACATATATACGTAGTGACAAATCTTCAATAATTTTGTATAATTTATTGTGTATATAAATGGATGTTGGGGACATCTTGAGAGAAGGTTTTTACTATGACTATTACTAATGACGTATTAGAAAACGCCATAGATCTTAATGAAACAGTTATCTTTGAATATGACATTGATAATGATGTTATCAGTTTTTCTGATAATGTTTCAAAGTATATTCCAATTCTTGAACATATTTCCGGTTTTGTTAAAAATATAAATACAGTTGGTAAAATTCATGAGGATGATACCGAGAAAGCAATAAAGTATTTTGTTACTCCTATTGCTCCTGGTATGTCCAGAATGGAGTACATCAGATTTTTGGATTTATCTGGTAACTTTAGATGGTATCAGTTAAAGAGCCGTATAGGCAGAAAAGATTCAGCTAGTTCTGTATATGGAACGCTTACATATATTGATGATGATTTAAAACAATACAATGAGTCAAGGGCTGTAACAAGAGTTGCTACAACAGGCCTTGTTACTAGTGATGTCTTATTTAAATCAGTAGATGAATATATTGCAAATATTCCAAAAGATGTAATCCCTGTAATGCTTGTAGTAGCAGTTGATGACTTCGAAGACTTTGTTGATGCTTATGGTGAAATCATAGGTGAAGGAGTCCAGATAGAAATAGCAAGAATACTTAAAAAAGCATTCAGAGGTTCTGATATAATTGGTCAGTCTGACGAAGGTCATTTTATTGTATTTATGAGAGGCGTTCATGGCTCAAATATTGTGTTAGAACGCTCTAAATATATAAATCGTACTGTTAGTGAGAATTATAAGTCTCTTGATGATGATAGAAAGGTGACTGTCAGCATCGGTGCAGCTATTTGTCATCCTAGCGAAGCCTCAGCAGATGCTCTTTATAAAAAGGCATGTGCAGCTCTTGAAGATGCCCTTAATTCTGGTAAAGATACATACATTGTATATTCAGAAGATATGGAGAGAATTGATTCTTCAGTTAATCCTATTCTTACTACAAAGGAAATGGAACTTGTTAGAAATATTCTTGATCCAATTTCTTCATGGGCATATGCAGTTGATGAAAGCTACAATCTCTTATATAAAAATGATGCTCTTAAGGAAAGAATCGGGGAGACATGTGGTGGATTCTGTTTTGAAAAAATTAAAGGATATGATGCACCTTGTGAGGATTGCCCTTTAAATAAATTTGATGACAAATCTGAGTCCTGTGACGGAGTTGTATATTCTCCATCATTACGTATTCCAGTTCCAGTTCGCGCAACAAAAATAATAATGCGTGATGGACGACCTATATATGTAGTTGCAGCTGTTAATGAAAATATTGATGACCAGCTTGCTCTCATTAAAGAAGCTGAAAATAGAATTACAGAAGGCTTATTTGCTGTACAGGATATTGTATGGGATATAAATCTTACTAAAAATACAGTTATTCGAATTAAAGAGCGTGGCGTAGCCAGCCTTATGGACCTTCGAATAAAGAATTATAAAAAGCTCATTGAAAATTATTCTGATGGTATAGTTCATCCAGAAGATAAGAATGCGTTCTTAGAACTTACAGACTCTTCGTTTATTAAGAGAACCATTAGATCTGGAAGAAATATTATTTCAAAGGAAATTCGTGTAAAGACTCCACAGGATAATTACGAATGGTATGGCTTTTATGCCGTATTACTTGGAGCCCAAGAAGCGGCTGACAAGCCAAGTGATGACATTCGAATTATGATTGTTGGTATTAATGTCAATGATTATAAGAAAGCATCGATTGACACAATAGAAACGAAAATAAAATATGAAATAATGCGTGAGAAAACCAGCATCTTAAAGGATATGGCACTTAACTATGAGCGTCATGAGAATGTAAATGAGATGATTGGAATTCTTGTTTATGAATATGCCGTAACTGATAACAAATATTATTTGTGTTCAAACTTTGATGATATATTTGATGTCGATAAAGAGGAGCTTGTGGATGAATGGTCAATTATAAACTCAATTAAGTGCCACGAAGCTGATCAGGTAAACTATGATAAATTTATAGAAAATCTTAAGACATCTAATTTAGCAGAAAGAGTAACTGTAAGACTATTAAATAGATATAACGTTTATGTTTGGTATACAATAATTATACAGGTACTACGTGGATTAAATAATGAGCCAGTTCGTTTCCTCGGTACGTTCCAGAATGTTGATGCGGAAATGAAAATTAAGAGTGAAATGGAATATAGAGCTGATTATGATTCACTTACAGGTGCTTATAATGCAGAGGCATTCTACAGAAGAGTAAGAGAACTTATTAATACAGATGTGGAAAAAGAATATGCTATATTCTGCGTAGACGTCGATAAGTTTAGATTAATAAATGATACCCAGGGTATAGAAGTAGGTAACAGACTTCTTTCTGAAATGGGTAAGGCATTAAAAGGGTTATGCGCAGATAGAGGTATTGTGAAGCGTTATCAGGCGGATGTATTCTCAATACTTATTCCATATAATGATGATAAGGATCTTGTCAATTTCATGACTGATGTAGCAGATGCTGTAAATAAGGAAAGCTCTCTACCAAATCAGATTTCATTTACTTTTGGAATATATAAAATTACAGATAGAGATCTTCCTGTCAGAATTATGTGTGACAGAGCAAGAGCAGCGAAGAAACAGCTTAAAGGATCATCATCAGCAAGTAATTATGCAGTATATGATGATGCAATAAGGCTTAAACTTAAGGAACAGTTAGAAATCGAAGAACAGATGGAACAGGCCCTTGCAAATAGAGAGTTTGTAATGTTCTTACAGCCACAGATAAACGTTAAGACTAAGAAATTATCAGGTGCTGAGGCATTAGTTAGATGGAAGCATCCATTAAAGGGTATTATGGTTCCATTCCAGTTCCTTGATTTATTTGAAAGTAATGGATTTATTATCAAGCTTGATAAATACATGTGGGAAGAAGCCTGCAAGTATATTGTAGAGCTTGATTCAAGAGGTATTAAGCTGCCAATCGCAGTTAATATTTCAAGAGCACATATTGGTGTAACTGATCTAGCAAAAGAGTTTGTTGCACTGACGAAAAAATATAATATTGATCCATCAAGACTTGAGCTTGAAATTACTGAAAATCTGTTTATGGATAATGTTCAGGAATTATTTGGACAGATGTCAGCTCTTAAACAGAATGGATTCAGTATTCATATGGATGATTTTGGTTCAGCGTATTCATCACTTAATATGCTTAGAAATGCACCAGTTGACACACTTAAAATTGATAAATTCTTCTTTGATGAAATTATGACTACAGAAAGAGGAAAAATCATTGTTGAATCTAGTGTAAGAATGGCTAAACAGCTCGGTCTTGTTACAATAGCAGAGGGTGTTGAGACAAAAGAGCAGTTTGATTTCTTATCAGCAATAGATTGTGATATAGTACAGGGGTATTATTTCTCAAGGCCAGTAGGGGTGCCTGATTTCGAGAAATTCATGGAGGAGTATTTGTAAGGTGAAATTTGTAAAGACAGACGATTTAAAAATTGGAATGATACTTGCAAAGCCTATTTATAATAAAAAAGGGGTTTTGCTTTATGACAGAAACTCAAAGCTTACTCAACAGGGTATTGAGTCAGTACTTAACTTCGGTCTCATAGGTATTTATATTTTGGAACCAGCCGAGCCACTTCCACCAATGTCTGAAGATGATATTGAGTTTGAGAAGTTTCAGGCGATTGAAGTTTTCTCAATTATTGATGAACTTCAGAGTATTGCAAAGAGTGCAAAGCAGGTAAAAATTTATAATGTGGCACAGTCTATTATTAGATCATATGGAAGGCTTGATCACAAAATTAATTTCATTCAGAGCTTAAGAAGTAGTAATGATTTTGTATATAAACATTCATTAAATGTTGCTATACTCTGTGCTCTTATGTCTCACAAGCTTAACATGAAACCAGCAGATCAGGAAGATTTAATAGTATCAGCAATTGTTCATGCCTGTGGTATTGTAAGCCCTGATGAAAAAGTAAGGCCTACAGTAATTCCAGAGGATGAGGACGAAGAGAAGCGCCTTGAATATAGTGGTTTTGCAAAGCTTGATGAAGCCTTTGTATCAAAGCCTCAGATAAAAAGAACAGCGATTCAAGCCTTCAAGGAAATACAGGCCTTTAGAGATTCTGAGGATTATAAGCTTGGAAAGATTGTAAATAATGCAAAGGTGCTGATTGTGGCTGATTTGTATGATTCAATGACTGCAATGAATAGTGCCGGGGAGACGCCTTACTCTGAAATTGCTGCACTTAAATATTTTATGGAGCATCCGGATTTCTTTGATAGGGAAGTAGTTGATGCACTTGTTGCAAGTATTAATTTCCTTGCTGAGGGAAGCTGTGTTGAGCTTAATAACGGTGAAAAAGCTCTTGTATTATCTTCAAATGCCAGAGATGTATTAAGACCAACGGTTTTATGTTTCTCAACAAACAAAATTCTTGATCTTGGACAGACAGCATTTTATGGCGAAATAGAAATTGTTGATGTTATGAAGACTCTTGATAATCGTCATGTAATGGATATGAATATGCTTGAGTCTTTGAAATAGTCAAAATTAACACCTGACAGGTAATGTACTTGTCAGGTGTTTTTAATGTGACAGAGGGACGCTCTATATGACAAAAGAAGCGTCCCTCTTGAATTTTGTTGACAAAGTCTCAAAATTTAGTTATCGTTTTCTCGTACATATTAAATCACATCGGGATGCATTTCTTTTTTCTATAGTAAAATCCCGAATTATTACAATTTTATAATAGGAGGTTTTATGATTGGACTTGTTATGTCCGGCGGTGTTCATGGAATAGACGCTTTTATTGTGCATGTAGAAGCTGATATTTCTGACGGATTGCCCGGAGTCGACCTTGTAGGCTACCTTGGTGGGGAAGTGAGAGAAGCCAGGGAAAGAGTATTTACTGCGATAAAAAATTCTGATTACAGTTTGCCGGCAAAGCGGATTACTATTAATCTTTCCCCAGCTAATATTAGAAAGCATGGAACGGGATATGATCTTGCTATGGCAATTAGTCTTTTGCAGGCATCAGGAGTAATTATAGAGGATAGCACGAAGGACACGATTATTCTTGGAGAGCTTTTACTTAGCGGAAATATTGGCCGTATAAGTGGTGTTTTACCAATTGTTAGAATGGCAAGAAGCAAAGGAATAAAAAGGTGCATTATACCAAAGGAAAATGCCAAAGAGGGTGCAGTTATAGAAGGAATCGAAATAATTGCAGTTTCATCTCTTAAAGAGGTGGTTAAATATCTATCTGGTGAAATAAGCCCGCATCATGAGGAAATAAACAGAGAAGAAATTATTTCTAATTCAAACGAAATTATTTTTGATTTAAAAGATGTTCAAGGGCAAATGGAAGCTAAAAGAGGACTTGAAATAGGCGCCTCCGGTTTACATAATGTGCTATTGGTAGGGCCGCCAGGTACAGGAAAGACAATGTTATCAAGATGTCTGCCTGGAATATTACCACCACTTACATTAGATGAATGTCTTGAAGTATCTTCTGTGTATAGTGTTGCAGGTTTATTATCAAAGGACAAAACGTTAATCACCAAAAGACCATTTCTATCACCACATCATTCAGTTACAGATGTTGCATTAACTGGTGGAGGTAACTCACCAAAGCCAGGAATTATTCCATTATCACATAGAGGTGTTTTATTTCTTGATGAAATGCCTGAATTTTCCAGAAAAGCCTTAGAAGTAATGAGACAGCCACTTGAAGATAAGGTGATACACATTGCTAGAAGCAATTACACATGCGATTATCCAGCTGATTTCATGCTTGTTTGCGCCCTAAACCCTTGTGTATGCGGAATGTATCCAGACATGAATAAGTGTACATGCACATATGCTTCCAGAAAGCGTTACATTGGAAAAATATCAAAGCCCCTTCTTGATAGGATGGATATTTGCATGAATGTTTTAAAACCAGATAGCAGAGAAATCTTATATAAAAACGAAGGAGAGTCATCATCTGAAGTTAGAAAGCGTGTAATAAAAGCCCAGGAGATACAAAGAAAGAGATTTGAAGGTACAAATATTTTATTTAATTCTCAGATGGGTGTTAAGGAAATAGAACAATTTTGTCAAATTGATGATGAATCGAAAAAATTTATGGAAAATGCATTTAAAAAGTATGATTTGAGCGCTAGAGCATATCACAGAATACTTAAAGTAGCCAGAACAATTGCTGATTTAGATAATTCAGAGAATATAGAGCTTAATCATCTTATGGAAGCTTTGTTTTTCAGAGTAGATCTGGGGGTATAGATATGGATAAATACTTATATTTATACACACTCATAAAAGATGACTACATAAATTTTAATCCCTCTATAGAAGGCTATTCATATGAAGATGTATTTAAAATAAATAATAAAAAATTATATATAAAACTTGGCCTTCCCGGTAAAACTGCAGAGTACATAATTAATAGGGTTTTAGAAATAAATATTGATAAAGAATGGGATGATTTTTTGAAGTCAGGTGTTAGGACTACAGCATATGGTGATGATGATTATCCTGAAAGATTAATTAATATTGAAGATGCCCCTGAAGTTTTGTTTTATTATGGCATTTTACCATCTGATGATGTAAGAAGTGTTGCAATTATAGGGTCAAGAAAATGCAGCGAGTACGGCAGATTTATGACAGAAAAAATAGCTGAGGGACTATCTAGAGAAGGAATAAATATTATTAGTGGTATGGCTCTTGGGATAGATGGAATTGCGGGGATGAGTGCTGTAAATTTTACTGGGAAATCCTTTGGAGTTTTAGGAAGTGGAGTTGATGTCTGCTATCCTCGAGCAAATAAAAATCTATATGAGCGTCTTAAGGCGGAAGGAGGAATTATTTCTGAATATCCAAATAAAACAGCTGCAATTTCAAGGCATTTTCCAAGGAGAAATAGAATAATAAGTGGACTATCAGATGCGGTA
This sequence comes from Lachnospiraceae bacterium, assembly GCA_030531435.1. Lineage (GTDB taxonomy): Bacteria > Bacillota > Clostridia > Lachnospirales > Lachnospiraceae > UBA2868. The sequence continues at coordinate 61,659 of JAUNNN010000003.1, read as the reverse complement.
CTTGTTATTGAAGCAAAGCAAAGAAGTGGAACAATTATTACTGTTGATGCAGCACTTTCTCAGGGAAGAGATATTTTCGCCTTGCCAGGTAGAGCAACAGATCCATTAAGCGTTGGATGCAATGAACTTATAAAGCAGGGGGCATATCCAGTACAGTGTGCAGAGGATATTCTTGAACTTTTAGAGGCAAAACCTGAGTATAAAAAAACAGTAAAATCAGACTTCCATAAGGCTCTTTCTAAGTCAAAAATAAACACTGATAAATTACTTAGTGAAAAATTAAGCCTTGAAAGGGATGAAAATATGGTGTATAGTTGTCTCGGTTTCGACCCCAAATCTTCGGCAGAGATTATAAATGCTGTGAATATGGATATTTCGTCGCTGTCAAAGGTGCTTGTAGTGCTTGAAATCAAAGGATTAATTAGGGAGGTCGGGAGAAATTCATACGTCAGATGTTTCTGATGGAGTACCCCGAAAATAAAAATATGGCAAAGAATCTTGTTATCGTGGAGTCACCTGCAAAGGTTAAGACGATTAAAAAATTCTTAGGAAGTAATTATGAGGTTATGGCTAGTATGGGCCATGTAAGAGATCTTCCAAAGAGCCAACTTGGAATCGATATTGATAACGATTACGAACCAAAGTACATTACAATTCGTGGAAAAGGAGATTTACTTGCGTCACTGCGTAAAGAAGTAAAGAAGGCAGACAAAGTGTATCTCGCAACTGACCCGGACCGCGAGGGTGAAGCAATTTCATGGCACTTAATGAGTGCCCTTAACCTTGAGGATAAAAAGGTATATAGAATTGCATTTAATGAAATTACAAAAAATGCAGTTAAAGAATCTCTTAAGCATGCTAGAAGCATTGACATGAATCTTGTTGATGCACAGCAGGCAAGAAGAATACTTGATAGAGCAGTGGGTTATCGTATTTCTCCACTTCTTTGGGCAAAGATAAAAAGAGGACTTAGTGCAGGCCGTGTTCAGTCTGTAGCACTAAGAATTATTTGTGATAGAGAAAAGGAAATTGATGCATTTATTCCAGAGGAATATTGGACAATGGATGCACTTGTTACACCAGAAGGACAGAAAAAACCTATTGCAGCTCATCTTATTGAAGATAAGAATGGTAAAGTAACTCTTCACAGTGAAAGTGAAGTTAAGGAAATAGTAAATAATCTTAAAGGAAAGAAGTTTAGCGTATCGGAAATAAAGACAGGTGAGAGAAAGAAAAAAGCACCTCTTCCATTCACAACTTCTACACTTCAGCAGGAAGCTAGTAAGACACTTAATTTTGCAACACAAAAAACAATGCGTATTGCTCAGCAGTTATACGAAGGAATTCAGATTAAGGGTGAGGGTACAGTAGGTATAATTACTTACCTTCGTACAGATTCAACAAGAATTTCTGAAGAAGCCGAAAAGGCAGCAGCTGATTATATTGCAGCAAATTATGGAAAAGAGTATGTGTCATCAGTTTCATCATCTGCAAAGTCTGGAAAGAAAATTCAGGATGCTCATGAGGCAATTAGACCAACAGATATCTCAAGAACTCCAGCAATGCTTAAGGATTCTCTTCAGAGAGATCAGTTAAGATTATATACTCTTATTTGGAAGCGTTTTGTTGCATGCAGAATGAACGAAGCTTTATTTGAAACAACAAACGTAAAAATTACAGCTGGTGATTATAAATTTTCTGCAGCTGCTTCAAAGCTTGTGTTTGATGGATATATGTCAGTGTACTCATCTGATGAAGATGAAAAGACTGATGGAAATAAGCTTCTTAACAGTATAGATAAGAATACAAAACTTAAATTCGAAGAATTTGATAATAAGCAGCATTTTACTCAGGCACCACCACACTTTACTGAAGCATCACTTGTAAAAGCTTTAGAAGAGCTTGGTATTGGACGCCCTAGTACATATGCACCAACTATCACAACTATCCTTGCAAGAAGATATGTATCAAAGGATGGAAAGAATTTATTTACAACGGAGCTTGGCGAAGCTGTAAATGATATGATGGTTGAAGCGTTCCCTAGTATTGTAGATCAGAACTTTACTGCTAATATGGAACTTCTTCTTGATAATGTTGAAGAGGGAACAGTTAAGTGGAAAACTATAATTAGAAACTTCTATCCAGATCTTGATGAAGCTGTAGTTGAAGCAGAAAAGAAGCTTGAAACAGTAAAGATAGCTGATGAAGTAAGTGATGAGATTTGTGAGAACTGTGGCAGAAATCTTGTAATCAAGTATGGCCCACATGGAAAATTCTTAGCTTGTCCAGGCTTCCCAGAATGTAAAAACACAAAACCATTTCTTGAAAAGATTGGCGTAGAGTGTCCAAAGTGCGGAAAAGACATTGTGGCTAGAAGAACTAAGAAGGGAAGAAGATTTTACGGTTGTGAAGCTGGTCCTGATTGCGATTTCCTTTCATGGAATATGCCATCAAAAGAGAAGTGCCCTGAGTGTGGCAGCCTTATGGTGATTAAAGGAAATAAGCTTCAGTGTATTGATGAGAAGTGTGGCTTTGTAACTGAAAGGAAGAAAGATGAGCAGCATTGATCTTCTTGATAAGACTAGAAAAATTAACAGATTGTTACATAACAATAATTCATCAAAGGTTGTTTTTAATGACATCTGTGCAGTAATGCGTGATGTTCTTGATTCAAGCGTATTTGTTATTAGCAAAAAAGGTAAAGTCCTTGGAGTTAAGGATCAAAAGGGACAGGAACCACTTGCTAAGAAGAGTATAGGTGACTTTATTGATCCAAGATTTAATGACAGATTTCTAAATATTTTATCTACAAAAGAAAATGTTAATCTTGAAACTCTTGGTTTTAGCAAAGAGGATGCAAAGAAATATCAGGCTCTTGTTACTCCAATTGATATTGCAGGAGCAAGACTTGGAACACTTTTTATTTACAGGGTTAAGGAATCATACTCTATTGACGATATAATATTGTGTGAATATGGTTCTACTGTAGTAGGACTTGAAATGCTTAGATCTGTATCTGAAGAAGATGCAAATCAGAAACGCCTTATAAATGATGCGAAAGCAGCTATCAGTACTATGACTGGCACTGAGCATGAGGCAATTGTTCAGATTTTTGATGAACTGGCAGGAACAGAAGGTGTACTTGTGGCAAGTAAAATTGCTGACAGAGCAGGTATTACAAGATCTGTAATTGTTAATGCACTTAGAAAGCTTGAAAGTGCAGGAGTAATTAAATCAAAATCAGCAGGAATGAAGGGAACTTACATAAAGGTTCTAAATGACTCAATTTATGATGAGATTGAGGAATTAAAAAAAGGAATCAGATAATATACTTTCGTAAAAGGAATTACGGTATATATCAAAGGGATTTGAAGCTTTGCTTTGAATCCCTTTGCTGTTATAAGGAATATTTGCTACTTATTATGTTAACCAATATGTGGTACGATATATTGGCTAGAAACACAACATAATGTGGTTTTGGATAAAATAAGCCTTGTTTTTTTGATTAAATGCTATATAATAAAGAAAGGTGGGTGAATAATTATGATTAATACTGGGGTTTTTGATTACATTAATGTTTTAGAAAAAGCAGCTGATGGCGCGTGGAAGCGAAATGAAGTTATAGCTAATAACATCGCTAACATCGACACACCAGACTACAAGAGGCAGGATATTTCATTTCAGGCCGAGTTGCAGCATGCACTAAAGGCGTCTAAGTATACAAGCCTCGATACTAAAGTACGCGATCTTAATGACAGAAACAGACTGTCACATATTGAGCCACGTCAGTACACCGATTACGCGAATTACTCATATCGTCTTGATGGAAACAATGTTGATGTAGATAACGAAAACGTTGAACTTGCATCAAACCAGATTGTTTATCAGGCAATTGTTCAGAGTATTAATAGCGAATTTACAGAGATTAAAACTGCTATTGGTAAGTAAGGAGGTAAGATATGAGCGTATTTAGTTCTTTTGGCGTAAATGCATCTGGTATGACAGCAGAGCGTTATCGTCTTGATATTATTTCTGAAAACATTGCGAATGCTAATACTACACGTACAGAAGAGGGTACTCCATATAGACGTAAAATAGTTACATTTGCAGAAAAAAATGTTGATGCTACAAAATTTGGTACATATTTTGAAAGAGCAAGACATGGATATTCTGGAGATGGAGTTAAAGTCACAGGAGTTCATGAAGATAAAACTACAGATCTTATAAAGGTCTATGACCCTGCACATCCTGATGCAGATGAGGATGGATATGTATTATATCCAAACGTAAATACTGTTATTGAAATGACAAACATGATTGATGCTACACGTGCTTATGAAGCAAATGCTACAGCCTTTGAAGCTTCAAAGAATATTGTACAGCGTGGACTTGAAATCGGTAGGTCATAAGGAAGGGGTTAGTAGGCTATGGATATTACATCATTACTTAATGTTGGCTCTAAGGCTATTTCAGAGGCTGCAAGTAAAGCACCTACAAATGCAAACCTTAGAACAGATGAAAGTTTTTCGGGCATGTTCCAGTCAGCACTTGATAATCTTAACGAGACGAACAGCCTTATAAATCAAAGAGAAGAAGAAGAAATCAAGTTTGCACTTGGTTATACAGACAATACACATGCGTTATCTATTGCAACAGCTAAGGCTTCAGCGGCTTTGAGCTACACAGTTGCACTTAGAGATAAATTTATTGAAGCGTATAACCATATTATGCAGATGCAGGTTTAGTATTAATAAATAAGAAAGTCAGAAATGCAGGAAAGAGTTCAGGAACTTATTACAAAAGTTCAGGAATGGTGGAATAAGTTCACCGCAAAACAGAAAACGATTATTATTTCTATAGCGGCAGGTGTTATTTTAGCACTTGCCATTTTGAGTACAGTTTTAACAAGAACGCATTATACGACTCTTATTACTTGTGAGACGACTAAAACAGCTTCAGAAATCGTAGATCTTTTGACTGAAAATGCCTATGATTACAAGACTTCAGAGGATGGACTCATTATTTCTGTTGCAGATGATCAAATAACAAACGCGAAATTACTTCTTGGTGCTAATTCATACCCAGCTGATTCTTACAGCCTGGCAGATGCATTAGCTGGAGGATTTTCTACTACAGAATCTGACAAAAAGAAAACATATAAATTATACCTTGAAAATCAATTGGCCGATATTATGAAGGCTCAGACTGCAGTTAATGCAGCTTATGTAACACTTTCAATTCCTGATGATGATGGAACTCTTCTTGCCCAGAAAGAAGAAAGCTATGCATCAGTAATGCTTGAATTAAATGAAGAGCTCGGAAATGGTGTTGCGGAAAACTTTGCAAAAAATATAGCAACAGCTCTTGGAAATAAGACAACTTCTAACATCACTATTATTGATTCAAATGGTAACCTTTTATTCTCTGGTGCAGATGCAGCCGCATCTGAAGGTGGTGTTATTAATACATCTAACCAGCTTCAGTTAAAGGCAGAGGCAGAAAGACTTGTTAAACAGGAGGTTACATCTGTTCTTCTTGGAACAAATCTTTATGAAGATGTTAAGGTTGCTTCAAATCTTATTCTTGATTATTCATTAGTTGAACAGACAGAGCACACATATACACAGGCTGATGAAAACGGTACAAATGTACTTTCCCATGAAGACACATATGAGTCTACTGGAATGGGAAGTGTTGAAGGTGTTCCTGGTACAGACAGTAATGGTGAAGAGAATACATATGTAATCCGTGATGATGACAGATCGTCATATTCTGTAAATGAGGAATCAAGAGATTACCTCCCTAGTGAAAAAATAACGACTACAACAGTTCCTGCGGGAGCGATTAAATATGACAATTCATCAATTGCCATTACAGCATCTCACTATGTTATTTACAAAGAAAAGGATGTTAAGGAGCAGGGACTTCTTGATGGTATCTCATTTGAAGAATTTATGCTTGCAAATGCAGATATGGTAAGAAAGCCAGTTGATGAAGATATGATTACACTTGTTGCAAATGCAACAGGTATTCCTGCTAACAACATTTCGATTATTGCTTATGATGTACCGATATTCCAAGCTAATGAAGGACTTGGCGTGAAGGCATCAGATGTTGTTCAGATTGCACTTATTGTTCTTATTCTCGGATTACTTGGATTTGTAGTGTTCTCATCACTAAGAAAAGAAAAGCAGTCAGAAGAGATCGAAGAGGAGTTATCAGTTGAGAATCTTCTTCAGACTACTCAGGAAGCTAGTGACGTTGAAGATATTGACTTAGAGTCTAAGTCAGAGATTCGCCTTATGGTAGAAAAATTTGTTGATGATAATCCTGATGCTGCCGCTGCGCTTTTGCGTAACTGGCTAAATGAGGAATGGGGTTAATATGGCACGTGGATCAAGTGAAGAAGTAGCACTTTTAGGTGTTCAGAAAGCGGCAATTCTTCTTATTGCGCTAGGACCAGAAAGATCAGCTTTAATCTTTAAACATTTAAAAGAAGAAGAAATTGAAGATTTGACTTTGGAGATTGCCAATACAAGATCAATTACTCCACAGGTTAAAGAGCAGATTATTGAAGAGTTCTATCAGGTATGTCTTGCTCAGCAGTACATTGCTGAAGGTGGTATTGGATATGCTAAAGAGCTTCTTGAAAAAGCTCTTGGTGAAGATAAGGCTCTTGATGTTATTGGTAAACTTACAGCGTCTCTTCAGGTTAAGCCATTTGAATTTATTAGAAAGACAGAAGCATCACAGCTTCTTAACTTTATACAGGATGAGCATCCGCAGACTATTGCCCTTATTTTGTCATATTTGAATCCGGGGCAGGCGGCACTTATTATTTCTGCACTTCCACCTGACAGACAGGCGGATGTTGCTAAACGTATAGCACTTATGGATAGAACAAGTCCTGATGTTATTAAGGATGTAGAAAAGATTCTTGAATCTAAGCTTGCATCACTTGTTAACCAGGATTACACAATTATCGGTGGTGTTGATTCTATCGTTGAAATTCTTAATACAGTTGATAGAAGTACTGAAAAACATATTATGGAAATTCTTGAAATGGATGAGCCAGAGCTTGCTGATGAAATCCGTAAGAAGATGTTCGTATTCGAAGATGTATTGCTTCTTGATGATAGAGAAATTCAGAGAGTACTTCGTGAAGTTGATAACAATGACCTTGCAATTGCACTTAAGGGTGCTAACGAAGAGGTTCAGAATGCAATATTCAACAACCTTTCAAAGCGTCTTGCTGAAATGATTAAGGAAGACATGGAATTCATGGGACCTGTCCGTATGAAGGATGTTGAAGAAGCACAGCAGAAGATAGTTAATATCATCAGACGTCTCGAGGATTCAGCAGAAATCGTTATTTCTCGTGGCGGTGGAGATGAAATCATTGTCTAGTGGTAATCTTTTAAAATCTGGAAATATTGTTAAGAGTGAAGAGACAAGAATCATTGATTCTAATGTTAAAGTTGCAGAACGATTAACACGCTTATCAGAGATCCTTGAAAATAAGCCAGAATTCGAGGAAATTAATTTTTCGGATGATGGATTTTCAGAGGGTCTTGATGCAATGCAGGTTGAGCAGTTGTTTTCAGAACCACAGGAGACGGTAGAAGTACAGCCTATTAATGAGGATGTCATCAATGAAATGATGGCTAATGCACAGGAAGAGGCAGACAGAATACTTTCTGCAGCTAGGGAGGAAGCAGAAAGTATCCTTGCTTCAGCTAATGCAGAGGCTTTAGAAATAAAGGCCAAAGCAGAGTCTGACGGGCACGATGAGGGTTATAAAGTAGGTTATGACGAGGGCGTAAAGCTTGCAGAAGAAGCAGAACAGCGATGCATGCAGAAAGAACAGGAACTTGAAGAACTCTATGAACAAAAGATAGAAGAATTAGAGCCTGTTTTTGTTGATAAGCTCACAGATATTTATGAGCATGTATTTATGACTGATCTGGCTGATAAAAAGGAACTTGTATTGTACCTTTTATCAGATGCTATGCGTAACATTGAAGGTGGAAAAAACTTTCTAGTACATGTTTCTAAGGATGACTATGAATATGTCCTTGAAAATAAGGATGAACTATTCAAAGGCCTTCCTAGCACATCTACCCTTGAGGTCATTGAGGACCTTACCCTATCAGTTGCTCAATGTTTTATTGAAGCTGAGTCGGGAATATTCGATTGCGGTCTTGGAACCGAGCTCTCATTGCTAAAAAAAGAGTTATCCCTTCTTTCTTACAGAAAAGAGTGAGGAATCACATTGAATCTTAATAAGTATAATAATGTTATACAAAAATCCTATTTTAAACGACTTGGAAAAGTCGTTAATGTAGTTGGATTAACTATTGAATCAAATGGTCCAGATGCAAAGCTTGATGACCTTTGCCGTATTATTGTTGATGAAGAATCAGGAAAATATGTAAGTGCAGAGGTTATTGGTTTTAAGGATGGGAAGACACTTCTTATGCCTTTTGATAATACAGAGGGTATAGGTTCTGGATGTATTGTAGAAAATCTTGGCTATCCATTAAGCGTTTCAGTTGGAGAGGAAATGCTTGGAATGACTCTTGATGGAATTGGTAGACCAATTAATGGTGAAGAGTATCAGGGAACAGCCAGTTATCCTATAGAGGCTCCTGCGCCAGATCCGTTAAAGAGGGTAATCATTAGTGATCCACTTCCACTTGGCGTTAAGGCTGTTGATGGATTAATGACAATAGGAAAGGGTCAGCGTATTGGAATATTCGCTGGTTCTGGTGTTGGTAAGTCTACACTCCTTGGTATGTTTGCAAGAAATACTAAGGCTGATATAAATGTTATTGCTCTTATTGGAGAGCGAGGAAGAGAAGTTAGAGAATTTATAGAGCGAGACCTTGGTGAAGAAGGTATGAGACGTTCTGTTCTTGTAGTGGCTACATCTGATAAGCCAGCTCTTGTTAGAAGAAAGGCTGCTCAGACTGCAACTGCCATTGCAGAATATTTTAGAGATCAGGGAAGGGATGTTTTGCTTATGATGGACTCCCTAACTCGTTTTTCTATGGCACAAAGAGAAATTGGACTTGCTTCAGGAGAGCCTCCTGTTACAAGAGGATATCCCCCAAGCGTGTACGCTCAGATGCCAAAGCTTCTTGAAAGAGCTGGAAATGGTGAAGTCGGTTCAATTACTGGTCTTTATACAGTTCTTGTAGATGGCGATGATTTTAATGAGCCAATTACTGATACAGCAAGATCAATTCTTGATGGACATATTATGCTAGACAGAAAACTTGGTCATAAAAATCATTATCCTGCTATTGATGTACTTCAGTCTATTAGCCGTTGTATGTCACAGATTGCAACAAAAGAACATAAGGCGGCAGCAGGTAGACTAAAAAATGTACTAGCAACATATAATGAAGCTGAAGACCTTATAAATATCGGTGCGTATAAATCTGGAGCAAATCCTAATATTGATTATGCTATTGAAAAAATAAACAGCATTAATGAGTATTTGTGTCAGGATGTTGACTCAAGATATACCTTTGATGAAGAACTTGAAATGCTGGAGGCATTGTTCTAATGGCAAGATTCAGATACAGAATGCAGAACATTCTGGCAGTAAAACAGAAGCTTGAAACTCAGGCGAGAAATGAATTTGCTATTGCTGCAGCCAAAGTTAATGAAGAGGAAGAAAAATTAAATCAGCTTATTAAGAGAAAGGATGGCTACGAAGACTATTTAAAAGGTCTTTATGCCGGAGCTCTTGATATAGTAAAAATAAACGAAACCACTGCTGCAATAGAATCCATGAAGGGACTTATTGAAGACCAGGTCCTTCAGGTTAGATATGCAGAAAGGGTTCTTGAAGAAAAAAGAGTTCTGCTTCAGGAAGCAATGCAGGATGTTAAGACACATGAAAAACTTAAAGAAAAGCAGTTTGAAGTGTTCATGCAGGAAGAAGCAGCGAAAGAATCAAAAGAAATAGATGAACTTGTAAGCTACAGGTTTGGACAGAATCTGACGTAATAATACTTAAAGAAAGATAGGTAAAAAATGGCAGACGAAGAAGTTTTAGAAGAAGAACAGGGTAAGAAGAAAAAGAAAAAAGATAAAAAGAAGGGCGGAAGCTTTGATGCAACTGTGTCAGATGCTGGCGCTATGTATATGGATGCTGACGAAGAGGAAGAAGGCGGTGGAATTTTTGCTGCTTTCATTGTTGTGTTTATTGTCATTATCTGGCTTGCGATTCTTGCGCTTTTAGTAAAGCTTGATGTAGGCGGCTTTGGTTCATCAGTTTTATATCCAATTTTTAAGGATGTCCCAGGAATTAATAAGATTCTTCCTGATAATATCGATGAAGAGCTTGAGGGACCTGAGTTTGACAATTTAGAGGACGCCCTTACAGAGATTAGATCATTAAGAAATGAAATAGAGAGTCTTAAGAAAGATAATACATCAGAGGTTGAATCCGAAGAAATAGCAAAGCTTAAGGAAGAAATAAGACGTCTTCAGACTTTTGAGGATAGTCAGGTTGAGTTCCAGAAGCTTAAGACAGAATTTTATGAGGAAGTAGTATTTGGAGAAAATGCGCCTACGCCTGAAGAATATAAAAAATATTATGAGGACATAGATCCTGATAATGCTGAATATATTTACAGACAGGTTATTCAGCAGTTAGAAACTGATGGAGCTCTTGCTGATTACGTTAAAGCTTATAGCGAAATGAAACCAAAACAGGCGGCAGCTATTTTTGAAATGATGGTTGATAACCTTGATTTAGTTGCAAAAATACTTGGCGAAATGGATGCACAACCAAGATCGAAAATACTCGGTGTAATGGATTCAGAGGTGGCATCTCAGATTACAAAAATTATGGATCCAGCATATTAAAATATATTTAAATTTTTTCGATTTTTGGGTTAAGAAAAAAGCCTGAAAAGTCGATAAAAATATTGTCATGAAAAATGCAAATAATGCAGTAATGACAAGGGGGTTTACATAACTCCAGCGCACATTGAAAACTGAAGAGAGGAGGAATTCTATTGTTGAAGACAAATGCAGCAAGCGTTCTATTTGGAACGAATCAAGCAATGCTTGCAGGAGTAGGACAAAACAATACTCAGGCAAGTCAAAACGCAGAGATGAGCTTTGCAGATACTTTAAACTCAACAGCAGGGAAGTCTGGTGAGATGAATCTTGATAACAAAGCAAGTCAAAGCACACAGGTAGCTGGAAATAAACCTGTCAAGGAAGTGGCAGAAAGTAAACAGCAGCCAGAAAGAGAATCTCTTGATAAAAACGAAGAAATGTCAGCTGTAAAGGAAATTACAGAAGATGTTAAGAAAATCGTTTCAGAGATTAAAGAAAAGTTCGATGTAACTGATGAAGACATAGAAGAAGCAATGGAAATGCTTGGCATGACTTTTGCAGATTTATTCAATCAGGTAGATTTAAGAAATCTATTAATGACAGTTACAAAGACAGAAGATTCAGTAATGCTTCTTACAGATGTTGATCTTTACGAAGGAATGAATGATTTAGTAGATATGATGAATGATCTTAAGAATGAGATTATTTCAGAATATGGAATTACTGATGAGGCATTTCAGAATATCGTAACTGATGAAAAGTTGTTTGAAGAAGTTAGCGATGAGGTGATGGAATTAAAACCTGTTAATACTGAAGCAGAAAACAAAGCCACAGATGATACTGAAAACAATATTATCGAGACTATTGCTAATGCCGACGTAACAGTAAATGAGCCATCAATGACAGTTAACATGGATGATGAAAGTGAAGTAGTAAAGGCAGAACCTGTAAAGATATCAGATGATGCAAAACAGGTAGATACAGTAAATACTTCTAACATCCAGGAAGACAAAAAGGAAATTAAAGTTGAGGTTAACGTAGAAAAAACAGAAGCGCCAGTTACTGATGAGGCAATAAAGAAAATTGTCACTGATACAGAAAACAAGAGTGATAATAATGCCAAAGAAGATAACCACAATGAACAGCATAGTGAATTTTTCACAGTTGTTAATGAGGTAACAAGTAATACTGTAGCAGATGTTGTAGAAGTAGTTGAATCATACAGCAATGTAGCAGATACAGAAAACATCATGAGACAGGTTACAGAGTTTGTAAAAGTAAATATTACAGCAAACTCAACATCAATGGAAATGCAACTCCATCCAGCAAGCCTTGGAACAGTAAACATGCAGGTTATTTCTCAGAATGGTCAGATTACAGCTCAGTTTACAGTACAGAATGAAGCAGTTAAGGCAGTTCTTGAAAATCAGCTATTAACACTTCAGGAAACACTTAATGAAGCTGGTACAAAGGTAAGCGCAATTGAAGTAACAGTTGCAAATTACAACCTTGATAAAGGCACAGAAGGAAATACACCTGAAAACAACAAGGAAAACGGACAGAAGAGTTCAAAGAGAAGAAACATTGATTTATCAAGCCTCGATTCTTTAGATGATTTAGATGATGAAGAATTAATGGAGGCAAAGGTGATGGAAATGAACGGTAACACCGTCAGCTACACCGTATAATTCTAAAGAAAGGAGAATAAAATGGCATATATAGCAAATGTCGAGGATGGAAAAGTAACAAGTTCTTATACTAAGACAGAACTTGATGGTTCTATCAAGAAAAAGATTTCAGATAGTAAAACTCCTGGTGGTGAACTTGATAAAGAGGCATTTCTTCAGCTTTTAGTGGCACAGATGCAGTATCAGGATCCGCTAGAGCCAACAGACAATACTGAGTATATTTCACAGCTTGCAAGTTTCTCTAGTCTTGAGCAGATGCAGAACATGAGTGCTTCAATGGCAAACATGAGTACAGCAGCTGATTTACAGAGAGCAACAGCACTTATTGGTAACTACGTAACAGTTGATTATCAGGGCAGCGATGTTTCAGGTAAGGTTGATTCAGTAGAAATAAAAGAAGGCGAAGCTTTCCTTTCAATCAACGGAACATCTTATCCATTAAGCTCACTTAAGGAAGCAGTTGATTCTGAGTACTTAGAAGCTAGCTTATTATCAGCACAGTTTACTCAGGCAGTTAAGTCATTACCTTCACTTGAAGCCTTAACTACTACAGAGGCTCCAATAGTTGAAAACATCAGAAGAGTATACGATACACTTAATGATTATCAGAAGTCATACATTTCACAGTCAGATCTTATGACATTTAAGACTTACGAAGAAAAGATGGCAGAACTTCTTGCAAAAGAAAAAGAAACATCTAGTAATAATGAGGATGCTAAAGAAGAATCTGATGAAACAGAAGCTTAATTGAATGGATTCAAAAGGAGATTAGATTATGAATGTTATAAAAAATCAATTTCCTTCAATAGAGCAGGTCGCAGGCCAGTATTTAGGACAAAATACAAATAAGCCTAAAACAGTAAATGAAAATGGACAATCATTTTCAGATATATTTAAAACAAAGCAGCTTGAAGCAGAAAGTCCAGTCAGATTTTCAAAACATGCAGCTAACAGGTTAAGCGACAGGCACATTGAGTTATCACAAGGTCAGCTTGGTAGACTTAATGCAGGGACGCAGAAAGCTTTTGAGAAGGGAATAAATGAATCGCTCGTTCTTGTTGATGAACTTGCATTCATAGTAAACACAAGAAATAACACAGTAATCACCGCAATGGATCAGAACAGTTCAGACGAAAATGTGTTCACGAATATAGACGGAGCGGTAATAGCATAACAGCCGGACCTAACGGAGGCTGTACATCCCCGAATGACAGACGGGATGAATTAGACTAAGGAGGTCATTTAATTATGATGAGATCACTTTTCTCTGGTGTAGCAGGTCTTAAGACACACCAGACAAGAATGGACGTTATTGGTAACAATATCGCAAACGTAAATACAGTAGCTTACAAATCAAGTAATGCAACATTCCAGGAACTTATGTATCAGACAACAGCTAACGCTTCTGCAGCAAACGCAGAAACAGGACGTGGCGGTATTAACCCAAAGCAGATTGGTCTTGGTACATCACTTGGAGCAATTAATACAAATATCACTGCAGCAGGTGCTTCACAGACAACAGGAAATGCCACTGATCTTCAGATTTCAGGTGATAGCTTCTTTATAGTATCTGATGGTTCTACAAACTATTTCACACGTGCAGGTGCATTTTATATTGATGGTGCTGGTAACCTTGCAATGACATCAAACGGTTTCACAGTAATGGGTTGGCAGCCAAATGAAGCTACAAAGGATAATCCTGATGATGTAATCGTTAATAACGTATCTAAGCTTCAGGTTATGGCTCCTGATAATTTAGTATCAGCACCTGAGAGAACTTCAAGAGCATATCTTGATGGTGTTATTGATAAAAATGATCCAGCTGTATCATCTGATGATGGAAGACTTGTAAATATCTCAGTTTATGATGCACTTGGATATAACTATATTGTACAGGCGTCTATTACAGACTATGCTGATGGTGATGCTACGAAGACAAAGCTTGGCGAAGGAATGTATAACATAGCCATTAAAAAAGTGTTAAATTCTGATGGCGTTGATATTATGCACGATGGAACTACAAACTTAACTGCTACAATTGGTGGCGCTGCAGCAGCAGCTATTAGTTTTGATCCTAAGACAGGACAGATTATTACTCCGGCAGCTCCAGGTACACTTGATATCCAGTTCGGAGCTCAGGTAGCAGCACTTGGATCAGTTCAGGAGCCAGAAGATGCAACAACTGGTGTAGGTGCAGGTGTTGTTAGGCTGGATCTTAAAACACTTACAATGTACGACAACAACGGTACATCTACAGTAGCTGGTCATGGTGGTACAAAAGATGGCGGTTATAAGGGACGTAAGATGGGTAAGATGTCAGGTATCGCTATTCAGCAGGATGGTAAGATTTACGGATCATACGATAACGGTACTACAAAGCTTCTTGGACAGATCGCAGTTGCAAACTTTGCTAACCCATCAGGTCTTGAAAAGGTAGGAGATAACCTTTACTCACCAACACAGAACTCAGGTGAATTTGATGGTATTGGTAAGGATATTACAGCAGATGGCGCTGGCAAGATGAACTCAGGTGTTCTTGAAATGTCAAATGTTGACCTTTCAGCAGAGTTCACAGATATGATTACTACACAGAGAGGTTTCCAGGCTAACTCAAGAATCATTACAGTTTCTGACTCAATGATTGAAGAATTAGTAAACCTTAAGAGATAATTAAATAGATGATTATAAAATCCCGAGATGAAGGCTCATCCTTCATTTCGGGATTTTGGCATGAAAACAAGAAAAAAATATCCACAAAAACGAGGGTATAAATATGGTAGAATTGACGAAAATGAACGGTACGACATTTCTCATCAACAGTGATTTGATTGAAACAATAGAAGAGAACCCAGATACTGTTATAACCCTTGTCAATGGCAAGAAATTTATTGTAAAAGAACGTAGACAAGAAGTTAAAAATTTAGTAATATCTTATAAAAGGGATATTTATGTGAATTAGGTAGGTGGGCGTTTTGGACATAGCTACATTAATTGGTGTTGTTCTCTGTATCGCTTTCGTAATCATATCTATTTTCTTAGGTCAGGATGGACCTGCTGGTATCAAGTACTTCATTGATGCCCAGTCAATTATGATTACTGTAGGTGGTGCCTTCGCAGCCGTATTAACAGGCTGTACTATGAAGGAATTCATCGGAGGACTTAAAAGCATCGGAATAGCGTTTAAGCTACCATCATTAGATGCGGCGGGTATAATTAAAAAAATCATTGAATTATCAAATGTTGCCAGAAAAGAAGGACTTCTTTCGCTAGAAGAAGCTGCTGGTGATATTGATGACTCATTTCTCAAAAAAGGAATCATGCTTGTAGTTGATGGTACGGATCCTGACCTTGTAAGAGGTATTATGGAAACAGAGCTTGTAAGTATTGATGACAGACATAAGAAGAACATTGGCTTCTGGGATAATGTTGCGGCAATGGGACCTGCGTGGGGTATGGTTGGTACACTTGTAGGTCTTGTTATGATGTTATATCACATGGATGATGCTTCAACTATCGGTCCTGCCATGGCTGTTGCCCTTATTACAACATTCTATGGTTCACTTATGGCGAACTGGATTTGTACACCTATTGCTACAAAGCTTAAAGTTATAAACAATGCAGAAATGCAGGTAAAAGAAATAATGATTGAGGGCCTCTTGTCAATTCAGGCAGGTGAAAATCCTCGTGTAATAGAGGAAAAGCTCAAGTCATTCCTTTCACCAGTTGAACGAAGTTCAATGAGCGGTGATAATGGTGGCGGAGGAGAATAATGGCCAAAAGAAAAGAGGAAGAACCAAAACCAGCGGCCGCGTGGATGAACACCTTCTCCGACCTGATGAATTTGTTGCTTTGCTTCTTCGTTCTTCTGTTTTCAATGTCAACACTTGACGCACAGAAGTTTGAACAGTTAGCAGCATCATTTTCAGATAGCTTTAGTATTTTTTCGTCGGGTTCTACATCGGTAGGTGAAGGTCTACTTGTTGGAAACGGTGTAATGCAGCTTAACCAGCTGGATGAATATATGAATACTATGGGTAAAGAGGCAGAGGAAGATCCAGAGGCTGAGGATCCTTTAGAAGAGTTAAAGGAAGAACAGATGAAGGAATCCGAAGAGCTTGCCGAGCTTATAGAGGAAATGGTGATGGAAGAGAATATCCAAAAAGAAGTGGATATTGATTTCACGTCACAATATGTTTCTTTATCGCTTAATGGTGGTGTTTTATTTGATTCAGGTAAAGCTGATTTAAGAGATGGAGCGGATGATCTTCTTAATAAAATAGGACTTATACTTGAAAAGTATGCAAAAAGTACTATTGAAATTGAGGGTCATACAGATAATGTTCCTATTAATCATTCGATATTTAAAGACAATAACATACTCAGTAGCTACAGAGCATTATCAGTCTTTGAATATATAATAAATCACACGACTCTAAATCCTGCAATTATCAAACATTCAGGAAGAGGAGAGTATGTTCCTATTGCTGATAATAGTACAGCAGAGGGACGTCAGAAAAATAGACGTGTTGAAATAAAGATTTATCATACATTATCTACGTATGAATAACCCTTGGAGGGAGTATGAAAAAGAATTTACTTTCAATCATAATATTGGCACTTTTGATTGTTAACACAGTCTTAACTGCAATTATTATGTTTTCAACAGTTTCAGCAAACAAAAAAACAGTTGCTCTTGTAAATGATATTGCTGCAGTCCTTGATTTGGAGCTTACAGGTGGAAATGGAGACAGCAGCTACAGCAAGGGTTCTGTATCAATCGCAGATACAGCTGTATATAATATTCAGGATGCAATGACTGTAGCATTACGTCCTAGTGCAGATGGAAAAGAGCATTATGCAATGTGTGAGGTTTCATTCTCGCTTAACACTACAGATCCTGATTACGCAACATATGAACCAATGGTTGCAAGTCAGGAAAGTAAGATTAGAAGTATAATTATTGGAGTAATTGGCGGATATACAAAGGAAGACGCCATGGCTAATCAGGCTGCTATAGAAGCTGAAATTCTTAAGCAGGTTCAGGATATGTTTGGTTCAAAGTTTATCTTTGAAGCATACTTCCGTGATTTGAAGTTCCAGTAATTCCCGATAGACTATTAGTAGAAGGTGATTTTTAATGGCTGACGTCCTTTCCCAAAATGAGATAGATAGTCTGCTTCAGGCTCTTAGTTCAGGCGAGCTGGACGCTGATGATATTAGCAGCATTGACGAGAAGCCGACTAAGAATTACGACTTCAGACGTCCTGCGAAGTTCTCAAAAGAGCATCTTCGTACACTTGAAATTATTTTTGAACATTATGGTCGACTTATTTCTACAAGTCTTCCAGTATATCTTCGAAAAAACATTTCGGTTAGTGTTGTTAACTCAGAAGCGTGTACATTCTCTGAATTTTCAACAGCTCTTGCAAACCCAGTTCTGTTATCGGTTGTAAATTTCCAGCCACTTAACGGAAATATAATGTTAGAGCTTGCAGCAAACCTTGGTTTCACAATGATAGACAGAATGCTTGGTGGACCTGGTGATCCTCTTGAAAAATCAAGAGATTTTTCAGAGATTGAGCGTTCTATTATCGATAAAATATTAGCAATATGTGTTCAGCTTTTAAGAGAACCATGGAAAAATGTTGTGGAAATTGATCCAGTTCTTGAAAGAGTAGAGACAAATCCACAGTTTGCACAGATTATTGCACCAAGTGAAATGATTGCTATTGTTACACTTAGCATCAAGATTGGTGATGTCGAAGGTCTTATGAACTGTTGTCTTCCATACTTTACACTTGAGACTGTAATGGACAAGCTCAATACGAAGTATTGGTTCGCTTCTATGAAAGAGAACAACGAAGACTCATACGGTGAAACACTTGAGACTGCTGTTAGAAAAGTCAGCATGCCAATTAAAGCTGTACTTGGAAAGTCAGTTATTACAGTTAGTGATTTCGTAAATCTTCAAAATGGAGATATCATCAAACTCAACTCTAAGGTTGATAATGAGATGGATATCTATGTTGGAAATATTAAGAAATTTAAAGCCCTTCCAGGATCCTCTAAGGATTCATATGCAATAAGGGTTACTTCAATACTACGAGAGGAGGAGTAGCGGATGGACGGAATGTTGTCCCAGGATGAAATAAACGCCCTTCTAAATGGAATGCAAGATGGCGGCTCATCCGATATAGGATCATCTGATACCCCAGCGGACGATGCGGGCGGTTCAGCTCCGGCAGGAAGCTCAGCAGATCAAAGTCTACTAACGGACATTGAAAAAGATGCCATTGGTGAAGTGGCAAACATAAGCATGGGCTCTTCAGCAACAACATTGTATTCCCTTGTAAATCGTAAGGTTAACATCACTACCCCTGTTGTTACATTAGCAACCTGGGATGAGATTATTCGAGAATACGAGAAACCATGTGTATTTATTAAAATTAAATATACAGAAGGTCTTGAGGGAACGAATATCCTGATACTCAAGGAAACAGATGTTAAAATCATCACTGATCTAATGATGGGTGGTGATGGTACAAATACAGATGGAGAACTTGGAGAACTTCACTTATCAGCTATTTGTGAAGCGATGAACCAGATGATGGGTTCATCAGCAACAAGCCTTTCATCAATGCTTGGTAGAATGATAGATATTTCTCCACCAGAGGCAAATCTTGTTGATGTGGAAACCTTTGGAAAGGGCGAGGATATTTCATCATTCCTTGGAGGTACTTTTGTAAGAATTACATTCAGGATGCAGATTGGCGATTTGGTTGACTCAAAGATTATGCAGTTATACCCAATCGACTTTGCTAAATCACTGTATGATTTCTTTATAGATTCACAGGAGCCGGAAGTTCCACCAGCTCCAGAACCAGCTCCGATGGCCCCACCACCAATGCCAGCAATGGACCCAGGCATGGGAATGGGTATGGGAATGCCACCGCAGCAGCCTAATATAGGAATGGGCATGGGAATGCCTATGCAGCAGCCTAATATGGGAATGGGCATGGCAATGGCACCGCAGATGCAACAGCCAATGATGCCGAATGTAAATATTCAGCCGGCTTCATTTTCACCGTTTGCAACAGATGTAAATGCGATGCAGAGCACGGAAAACATTTCCTTAATTAAGGATGTACCATTAGAGGTAACGGTTGAACTTGGTAGAACAAGTAAAGCAATATCAGATATTCTTGATTTTGCACCAGGTACTATTGTAGAACTTGATAAGATTGCAGGTGAACCTGTAGACGTTCTTGTAAATGGTAAGCTTGTTGCCAAGGGCGAAGTAGTAGTCATCGAAGAAAACTTCGGTGTCAGAGTAACAGAAATTGTTGAATAATTCAGTATAAAACACAAGGAGAAAGAAAATGGCAAAAAACATCTTAATTTGTGACGATGCAGCATTCATGAGAATGATGATTAAGGACATCCTTACAAAGAATGGTTACAACGTTGCAGGAGAGGCAGAAAATGGCGCAAAGGCTGTTGAAAAGTACAACGAGCTTAAGCCAGATCTTGTATTAATGGATATTACAATGCCAGAAATGGACGGTATTCAGGCTCTTAAGAAAATTAAGGAATCAGACGCATCTGCTCTCGTTATTATGTGTTCTGCTATGGGTCAGCAGGCAATGGTTATTGAGTCAATTCAGGCCGGAGCTAAGGACTTTATCGTAAAACCTTTCCAAGCGGATCGTGTTATTGAGGCTGTTAAAAAAGTAGTTGGTTAATCGATTATGGTTATACTGACGACTAGTTCTTCGGCAAGTAGTCTGTCTCAGTTTTTTACGGTAATCCTAATATTTGCATTCGTAGTTTTTATTACCTATTTAACTACGAAGTATACTGGCAAGTTCCAGAAGATGCAGGGTTACAATCGTAACTTTGAAGTTATTGAGACGTTTCGTCTTGCAAATAACAAGTATTTACAGTTGGTGCGCGCTGCTGATAAGTATTTAGTTATTGCTATAGGAAAAGATGAAGTAACAATGATTGCCGAGCTTAATGAGGAAAATATAATTAAGGCTCCAGGTAGTTCTAATGAGACTTCGGAAGCTTTTGCCTCACTCATTTCTAAAGCTAAGGAACGAATGAACAAAGGCGGAAATAATGAATAGAGTTTTTTATGTAATAAGCAAAAGATTATTATTATTCTTTTGCTTTATTGCGTGTTTTACGGGTGTAATTTTTATGTCACCCGTTAGTGTGCATGCATCAGATCCAAATGATGTTGGTATTGTTGACGATGCATCCAATGCACATCCAACTGTAATAAGTGAACCTGGCAGTGCTGAGACACCTGATGATTTAAGAGAGCTTAACGTATCTAATTCTCTTTCTGTTACATACAGAGACGAGAATGGTAATTTATCAGGAACGTTAAGAATTCTTATAACATTAACGCTTATATCTCTGTTACCAACAATCCTTTTAATGATGACTTCTTTCACAAGAATTCTCATCGTTTTCCATTTTTTAAGGACTGCTATTGGTACCCAGACAGCACCTCCTAACCAGGTGCTTGTTGGTTTATCGCTTTTTCTTACACTGTTTATCATGAACCCTGTACTTACACAGATAAATGATACTGCTCTTAAACCATTTGAAGCAGGAGAAATGAACCAGACAGAGTTTATTGAGACGGCAATGGAACCACTAAGAGAGTTCATGTATGGACAGACCCAGACGAAGGATGTTCGTTTGTTTATGGATATAGGTGGACTTGAAAGTGTAGAAAGTCTTGACGAAATTCCAACAAGAATTCTTGTTCCAGCCTTTATGATAAGCGAGCTTAGAACGGCATTTATAATAGGATTTTTGCTATATATTCCGTTTATTGTAATTGATATGGTAGTGGCCTCGACTCTTATGTCCATGGGTATGATGATGCTGCCGCCAACAACAATTTCCACTCCGTTTAAGATTCTGTTATTTGTATTGGCAGATGGATGGAGTCTTGTGATTGGAAACCTTGTTAAAACGTTCTATTAGGAGAAAATATGTCAGTCGATACTGTTACATCAATAATTAGAGAAGCCCTATATACGATTATTATTTCAGCAGCACCGATGCTTTTAGTGTCATTAGTTGTAGGTCTTTTAGTTAGTATCTTTCAGACAGTTACATCTATTCAGGAGCAGACATTGACATTTGTTCCAAAAATTTTGTCGATATTTGCTGTCCTTATGCTGGTAGGACATTGGATTGCAAATAATATTACGTCATTTACGGCAAGTTTGTGGAATAATTTTTCTTTATATATAAGGTAGCAAATGATAGATTATTCCTTCTCGTATTCAGACCTTGAATTTTTTCTGTTAATTCTGGTCAGAATGGCTTCATTTGTTGTATCAGCTCCATTTTTTTCGATGCCAAATGTGCCAAGACAGTTTAAGGCGGGATTTGCTTTTTGTATATCGGTAATAATGTTTTCGGTTTTACCAGATCATACGCCGCCAGTTTATAATTCAGTTATTGGGTTTGAAATAATAGTTATAAAAGAAATAATTGCAGGTCTAGTTATTGGACTTGGTGGAAATATTGTCATATCAGTAGTGAATCTTGCTGGTAAAGTTGCTGACATGGAAATTGGTCTTTCAATGGTACAGTTGTTTGACCCTATGACAAGAGATTCAAGCGGTTTTACAGGTACTCTTTATCAGTATGGTGTAATGCTCATTATGTTTGTATCGAATATGCACCATTATTTTTTAAGAGCATTTACAGAGTCCTATACACTGATTCCAGTTGGTGGGGTGCATTATAACTCTGAACTGATTGTGTCAGTTATTTCAAAGTTTTTAGTAGATTATGTCAGAATCGCATTTAGTATATGCCTGCCGATTATGGCTTCAATCATTATTTTAAATGCAGTGCTTGGAATACTTGCTAAAACATCACCACAGATGAATATGTTCTCTGTTGGTATTCAGATAAAGGTATTAGTTGGTTTAAGTATTTTGTTTGTTACAATAGCACTTTTACCATATTTATCAGAGTTTATCTTTGACGAGATGAAGCAAATGACGGATGCTATGATTCAAAGCTTGAGGTGATAAGGTGGAATTTGAATTTTTAAATTCAAAATCGAATCTTGTATATGATCTTCAGTTCTTTGCAAAAGAAGGACCAGGCGGTGAAAAAACCGAGAATGCAACTCCTAAGAAGTTAAAGGATGCAAGAAATGATGGTTCTGTTGCAAAAAGTAAAGAGCTTTGTAATGCAGCTGTCCTTATTGCTTTATTTGTATCACTAAAAGTATTTGTTGGGAAATTAGGCACTCAGTTTATAGAAAACTTTGGCCTTTTCTATAATAAAATACCTGAATTTACTAAATTTATTGATGGAGAAATGCCTGAAAATGATGCAAGGATTCTCTTTGTAACAATACTTACAAGAGTACTTTTAATGCTTCTTCCATTTTTAGTATTTGCTGCAGTTTCAGCATTTGTTATTGAGATAATTCAGGTTAAATGGGTTATTACTACAAAACCTCTTAAGCCAAAGGGAAGTAAGCTTAACCCTGTTAAAGGGATGAAAAAGCTTTTTTCAAAAGAGAAGCTTGTTGAACTTTTCAAATCATTTATAAAGATAGGTCTTATTGGATATCTTGCCTATACAACGCTTGTTGGAGAATTGCCAACACTATTTAAACTATATGATTTAGAACTAATTGGCGCAGTTCAGACAATTGGAAATGTTGCAATAAACCTTGGATTAAAAATCAGTCTTTTTTACTTAGTAATCGGTATTGCTGATTATGGCTACCAGAAATGGAAGTTCAAAGAAGATATGAAGATGACTAAGCAGGAAGTAAAAGACGAGTATAAGAACTCTGAAGGAGATCCTCAGATTAAGAGTAAACAAAGAGCCAGAATGCAGGAGGCATCAAGACGAAGAATGATGTCAGCTGTACCACAGGCAGATGTAGTTATTACAAACCCTACACACTTTGCTGTTGCTCTTAAATATGAGCCGGAATCATTTGATGCTCCATTTGTTGTGGCAAAGGGTGAAGATTTTCTTGCAGCAAGAATTAAAGATTTAGCAAGAGAAAATGGAGTCGAGATAGTAGAGAATAAGCCTCTTGCCAGAATGCTTTATTACAATGTTGATCTTGGAGCTCCAATTCCACCAGAGTTATACAGAACAGTAGCAGATATTCTTGCAGCTATTTATAACGCAAGAAAGAGAGCATAAATCAAAAGTGCAGGGGAAGTAATCATTTTTGGTAAGAAATAATTGAAAGGAGGATAAATATGGGCGCATTAAAAAAATTCGGCGTTGCTGATATGGGTGTAGCAATATATGTACTTTGCGCATTCGTGTTCTTTATTGTTCCTATTCCATCAATCCTCCTGGATGTAATGCTTGCCATTAATATGTCAGTCGCGTTTGCGGTTCTATTTAATACAATGTTTGCGAAAGAAGTTCTTGAGATGTCTTTTTACCCGACAATCCTTCTTTTCACAACACTTTTCAGAATTTCTCTAAACGTATCATCTACAAGACTTATTCTTACAACAGGTTCACCTGGTAACGTCGTAGAAACATTCGGCCAGTTCGTAGGTGGTGGTGATCTTGTAATTGGTGCAATCGTATTTATAGTACTTATCATTATCCAGTTTATGGTTATCAACAAAGGTTCTGAGCGTGTATCTGAAGTAACAGCCAGATTCACACTTGATGCTATGCCTGGTAAACAGATGGCTATTGACGCTGACCTTAATACTGGTGCAATTGATGACGAAGAAGCAAAAAGAAGACGTGAAAAAATTCAAGATGAGTCAAGCTTCTTCGGTTCTATGGATGGTGCGGTTAAGTACGTTAAGGGAGATGCAACAGCCGGTCTTATTATTACATTTGTAAACCTTATTGGCGGAATTGTAATGGGTGTTTGGCGTGGAAATATGGCCATAGGTGACGCCGTAAACAGATATTCAATTCTTACTATAGGTGATGGTATCTGTTCTCAGATTCCTTCACTTCTTATATCTTTATCAACTGGTATTCTTGTTACAAAGGGTTCAAAAGAAGCTGATTTTGGTTCTGTTCTTGTTAAGCAGTTATTTGGAATGCCAAAGCCTCTTTATTTTGTAGGTGCAACACTTTCATTCCTTGGAATAGTCACACCTCTTAATGTAGTACTTTTCTTAGGTCTTGGTATGGCATTTATCGTATCAGGTAGAATGATTGCAAACACAATTGAAGAATCAAACATTGAAGCTGAGGTTGATACAGAAGAGGTTTCTGCAGATGAAATCAGAAAACCAGAAAATGTTGTATCGCTTCTTGCAGTTGATCCGATTGAACTTGAATTTGGTTATGGAATTATTCCTCTTGCTGATGTAAATCAGGGTGGTGACCTCCTTGATAGAGTTGTAATGATTCGTAGGCAGGTTGCAATTGAACTTGGTACAGTTGTGCCTATTATTCGTTTAAGAGATAATATCCAGCTTAACCCTAATCAGTATATTATTAAAATTAAAGGCATTCAGGTCAGTGAAGGTGAAATATTATTTGACCACTATATGGCAATGAATCCTGGATTTGTTGAGGAAGAAATAACAGGTATTCCAACATTTGAACCATCATTCCATCTTCCTGCTATCTGGATTACTGAATCTCAGAGAGAAAGAGCAGAGAGTCTTGGATACACTGTTGTTGATCCACCATCAATTATTGCTACACACTTAACAGAGATTATCAGAGGTCACATTGCTGAACTTCTTACTAGACAGGATGTTCAGAACCTCATTAACAATATTAAGGAATCTAACCCTTCACTTGTTGAAGAATTGACTCCAAAGCTTCTTGGCCTTGGTGAAATCCAGAAGGTACTTCAGAATCTTCTTAAGGAAGGTATTTCTATACGAGACCTTCTTACAATTTTTGAAACACTTGCTGATCATGCAGTTGTAACAAGAGATACAGATGTACTTACTGAATATGTAAGACAGAGTCTTAAGAGAGCTATTTCTTCTAAGTACTTCCCTGCAAACGAAGCAACAAGTGTTGTAACTCTTGATCCTAAGATTGAGCAGGAAATAATGTCTTCAGTTAAGCAGACAGAGCAGGGAGCATACCTTACACTTGATCCAGAGAGGACGAAGCTTATTACAAAGTCAGTTGAAGCAGAAATAGCAAAACTTGAAAATCTTGGAAAGGCTCCAATTATTATTACTTCTCCAATTGTAAGAATGTATTTCAAAAAGCTTTCAGAAGATTATTTTAAAGATTTGATTGTTGTATCGTATAATGAAATTGATTCGGATGTAGAACTTCAATCAGTAGGAATGGTAACAGCGTAAATGATTATTAAAAAATTTCAGGGAAAAACAGAATTAGAGGCAGTAAACAACGCTAAAGCTGAACTGGGCGAAAATGTTGTAATTATGCATGTTCGTCAGACAAAGCCAAAGGGTTTATTTTCATTCCTTAGAAGAAAAGTTTATGAAGTAAGTGCTGCTGTAGAAGAGGAGCAGGATACAAATTATGGCAAGATTGCAGAAGCAGTTAGTGCCATAAGAGAAGTTGTTCCAAAGGAACCAGAGTACACTCCATATAAAGCACCTGCTAAGCCTGTAATAGAAGAGCCACCAGTAAAGGCACCTGTTGAAAATATTCCTTCTAATAATATAGAAGAAAAGCTTGAGAGTCTTCATACACTTTTAGAGAAACAGCTTGTAAAGGAAGAACCAGAATCTATTAAAAAAGATGATAGTAAAAATACTGATTTCTTCAAGCTTATTTATAATACACTTATTGATAATGAGGTTGATGAAAAGTACGTAAATAATATAATCGATGGCGCTGCTTCATTAAATAAGCCAAATGCAACTATTGATTATATACTTGCAAATATTTATCAAAAAATGATTCTAAAGTTTGGTAAGACTTCTGTAATCAAAGAAGGAACAAACGGACCAAAGATTGTATTTTTTGTAGGAACGACTGGCGTAGGTAAGACAACTACAATTGCAAAAATTGCATCAAAGCTTTCTTTAAATGATAAAAAGAAGGTTACCTTACTTACAACAGATACATATAGAATAGCTGCTGCTGAACAGCTTAGAACATATGCAAATATTCTTGAAAATCCATTTAGAGTTATTTACACAACAGATGAGCTTGTAGCGGCTCTTAAGGATTTCTCAACATCTGATTTTATTTTGATTGATACAGCTGGTCATTCACAAAATAACGAAAATCAGAAAAATGGTATGAAGCAGTTCTTAGACTGTGTAGATGAAAGCTATGAGAAGGAAGTATATCTTGTTCTTTCAGCTACGACAAAGTATCGTGATCTTATTTCTGTTTGTGATACATACTCTGAATTCACAAAGTACAAGATTATTTTCACAAAGCTTGATGAAACATCAACTCTTGGAAACATATATAATGTAAGACTTCACACTGGGGCTGAAATGTCATACGTAACATGTGGTCAGAATGTACCTGATGATATCGAAGAGTTTAGTCCACAGAGTACAGTTAAGCAGCTGCTTGGAGGTAAATAATGGACCAGGCAACACAGCTTAGAAACATAATAAAGGCCCAGTCAGTGGCAAATACACCATCAGCCAGAGTTATTACAGTAACAAGTGGAAAGGGTGGAGTTGGAAAATCAAATGTGTCTATAAATCTTGCTGTTCAGTTTAAGAAGATGGGCAAGAGAGTAATTATTTTTGATGCAGATTTTGGTCTGGCAAACATTGAAGTAATGTTTGGTGCAGTTCCTAAACACAATTTGTCTGACTTAATATATCAGGGAAAGAATATTCGTGAAATAATTACAGTTGGACCAATGGATATTGGCTTTATTTCAGGGGGCTCTGGAATAGCAGGATTATCTAATTTAGGAAGAGACTATATTAACTATCTTATCCAGAATCTTGCGGAGCTTGATAAGCTTGCAGATGTAATAATTATTGATACAGGCGCTGGAATTAGTGATGCGGTTCTTGAATTTTTAGTTGCAAGTAAGGAAGTGCTTTTAGTAACAACTCCTGAACCAACATCAATTACTGACTCATATTCGCTTCTTAAAGCGCTTAACAGACATCCAAGATATAATGCCGCAATGACTCAGGTAAAAGTAGTAGCAAATAAAGCTGAAAACTATGATGAAGGAAAACAGTTATTTACAAAATTAAATGCTGTAGTTCAAAGATATCTTAAGATGAATATTGAATTTGTAGGTGTTATTCCAGATGATAATCAGCTTGTGAAAGCAGTAATGCAGCAGACACCAGTATCTATTCAAAATCCAAATTCAAAGTCTGCGTTAGCATTTATGGATCTTGCAAAAACACTTACAACAAATAGTCCTGAACCTGTTGTTACAAAACATGGTATGGCTGGATTTTTTGCAAATATGGTAAAAGGGAAGAAATTTATATAAGGGGGAAGTGTAAATGATTTCAAAGTACATCAATGTGGGGGACAGAGTTGATATCGAAACTGTAAAGGCTCAAGGTACAGTTCAAGAAAAGAAAAGCTATCGAAGCCAGGTTTTTGATATCGAGTCAGAAGATCAAATCAAAATCGCAATGCCAATGGAACAGGGAAAGCTGATTCTTTTATCTGTAGATGATGAATACAGTCTTTGTTTTTATACACCATCAGGTCTGTTTCAGTGTATGGCAAGAGTTGCTGAAAGATATAAGTCAGATAATGTATATGTTCTTGTAATGGAGTTTATTACTGATCTTAGAAGATATCAGCGTAGAGAGTACTACAGACTTAACTGTGTTCTTGATATGAAGAGCTCAATGATTTCTGAAAAAGATGTATCCCAGTTCAGCGAGCATGTACATTTTATTGATACAGATATTACATTTGATAATGGTGTAATGGTAGATATAAGTGGTGGTGGAGCAAGATTTATTTCTAAAGTAAGATATCCAAAGGATAGTAATATCCTCTTTGCGTTTAACTTATATGTAAACGGACAGAATACAGAGTACAAGCTTATTGGACGCATTCTTCTATCAGAAGAAATAGAGAATAGAGAAGGCGAGTACGAGCATAGAATTCAGTTCATAAATATGATGAACGATGAACGTGAAAGTATCATTAAATATATATTTGAAGAAGAAAGAAAAATCCGTAGAAGAGAGAAGGGAATGTAATGCCTAAGAAAAAAATTCTCATTGTAGATGACTCTGCACTCATGAGAAGAGTGTTGTGTGATATAATCACATCAGATGATAGATTTGAAGTTGCTGACATGGCAACCGACGGGGCTGAAGGCTTTAAATTAATAGTATCAAGAGAGTACGATGCAGTTGTTCTTGATGTATATATGCCTCGTATGACAGGTCTGCAGATGCTAAAAGAACTGCAGAATTCAAATGTTCATGCAAAAGTACTTATGGCAAGTACTACAACTTCTGAAGGCGCTAAGGAAACAATTGATGCCCTTGAACTTGGAGCTATTGATTTCATTAAGAAGCCTGAGAATGTTGCGGATGCGAGACATGATGAATTTAAGAATAGATTTTTGACTTTGCTTGATGTAGTAGCAAACTCAAGAGGTATTCCAAGGCATCGTGTTCCACAGAAAAAAGCCGGAGATGAAAAAGCTCCAACTTTCTCAGCGAGATATGATGTAAACTTCCATACTCGTGGCGAAAGCGATATGAAGAGACTTAAAGAGAAGGAACAAAAAGCATCTTTAAGTGCATCTTCAGATATTAAATTAAAACCACATAAGGCTATTTTAGGTAATAAGATTGTTGCTATAGCAAGTTCAACAGGTGGACCAAGAGCTCTTCAGGATGTAATTCCAAGACTTCCAGCAAATTTAAATGCACCTGTACTTCTTGTTCAGCATATGCCAAAAGGATTCACAGCTTCTCTTGCTGAAAGACTTGATGAAATTAGTGAGATAAAAGTAACAGAAGCTAAAGAAGGCGATATACTTGAGCGTGGTCATGTGTATATTGCACCAGGTGGCACTCATATGAAGGCTGTAAAAAAAGGAGCGCTTTACAACATCACATTATCTGATGAACCTGCAAGAGAAGGTGTTAAGCCTTGTGCAAACTACATGTATGAATCACTTATGGATTCTGCATATGATGAGATTGTTTGCGCTGTACTTACTGGAATGGGTGCTGATGGTACTGCCGGTATTAAGGCGTTAAATGATAAAAAGAAAATATTCGTTGTTGCTCAGGATGAAGAAAGCAGTACAGTATATGGAATGCCAAGAGCTATTGCAAATTCAGGACTTTGTAACAGCGTGGTTCCACTCGAAGACGTAGCGGAACAGATTATTAAGAACGTGGGGGTACGTTAATATGGATGTAAGCCAGTATTTAGAAATTTTCTTGGATGAAACAGGTGAACACCTTCAGAATCTTAGCGATCAGCTTATGATTCTCGAGAATGAGCCAGAGAACGAAGATACAATCAATGAGATCTTCCGTGCGGCACATTCACTTAAAGGTATGGCTGGTACTATGGGTTATAAGAGAATGCAGAACCTTACTCATGATATGGAAAATGTGTTCTCAGAAGTACGTAATGGTAAAATTAAAGTCAACAGCCATCTTGTAGATATTTTATTTAAAGCTCTTGATGCTCTTGAAGAGTACAAGGACAATATTCAGAACACTCAGGATGAGGGTACAAATGAAAACGAGCCTATTATTAAGGCTTTACAGGCAATTCTAAATGGCGGTGGTGAAGCAGCAGCTGATGAAGCAGCACCTGCAGCAGCCGCAGAAAAAGAAGAAAAGGCACCTGCACCAGCAGCTGAAGGTGGAAGTATGAAGTGGCAGAGCTACAAAGTACAGGAAGCTGAACAGCACGTTATGGCAGATGCAATCGTAAAAGGCATGCATGTATATGGTTTCGATGTATATGTTCAGGAATCATGTATTCTTAAAGCTGCCAGAGCATTCCTCGTATTTAAAGCAATTGAAGAACTTGGCGGCGAAATCGTCGTATCTAATCCTCCAGTACAGGATATTGAAGATGAAAAGTTTGAATTTGATTTCTCAATATTCGTAGTTACAGAGGCTTCTTTTGATGACGTTAAGACAGCAATCTTAAGCGTTTCAGAAATTGAAAAGGCAGAAGGTGCTGAAATCGATATTGAAAATCCTATTCTTGAGGTTGCAGAAGAAGAGGAAGAAGCAGAAGCTGCTCCAGCTAAGGAAGAAGAGAAGACTTCTGAAGCACCAGCAGTTGTAGAACAGGCAGAAGTTGCTCAGTCAGCAGATACAAAAGCTGCACCTGCTAAGAAGGCAGCTACAAATAAGCCAGTTGTAAACAGAACAGTTCGTGTAGATATTGAAAAGTTAGATACACTTATGAACCTTGTCAGCGAGCTTATTATTGCAAAGAACTCACTTGTATCATTTGGTTCAGGCGATGTAAGCGGTGGCAACGGTGAGTTTAATGAGCAGATAGAATATCTCGAAAGCGTTACTACAAACCTTCACGAATCAGTTATGAAGGTTCGAATGGTTCCTATCGAGTCAGTACTTGCTAAGTTCCCAAGAATGATCAGAGATTTATCAAAGAAGCTTGATAAGCCAATGGAACTTACAATGACTGGTGAAGAAACAGAACTTGATCGTACAGTTGTAGACGAAATCGGTGATCCACTTATGCACTTACTTCGTAACTCAGCTGACCATGGTCTTGAGAAGGAAGATGTAAGACGTGCAAGAGGTAAAAATCCTACAGGTCATGTATTCCTTAATGCGTACCAGGAAGGTAATAACGTTATCATCGATGTAGGTGATGATGGTAATGGTATTGATGTTGCAGCTGTTAAGCAGAAAGCTATTGATAGAGGAGTTATTTCTCATGAACAGGCTGAAGCAATGTCAGATAAAGAAGCAGTTGATCTTCTCTTTGGCGCTGGTTTCTCAACAGCAAAGGTTGTTACAGATGTATCTGGTAGAGGTGTAGGTCTTGACGTTGTTAAATCAAAGATTGAAGCTCTTGGTGGTGATGTATCTGTTAAGACAAAGCTTGGTGAAGGTTCAACATTCAGCGTAAGACTTCCACTTACACTTGCTATTATTCAGGCTCTCATGGTTATCGTTGGAGAAGAAAAGTACGCAATTGCACTTGGCTCTATTGATACAATTGAAGCAGTTACAGAATCAGATATTAAATTTGTTGAAAATAAAGAGGTTATCAATTTAAGAGGAATTGTTATTCCTATTATCAGACTTGACACAGTACTTGGTGTTCAGAAGGATAAGAAGGATGATGACAACCTTATCGTAGTAATTGTTAAGAAGGGCGATGCTCTTGCAGGTCTTGTAGTAGATGAACTTATGGGACAGCAGGAAATCGTTATTAAATCACTTGGTAAGTACATTAACTGTTCTTCAAGAATTATTAACGGCGCAACAATCCTTGGTGATGGTGAAGTTGCACTCATTATCGATACAAACGTTCTATTTTAGGAGGGGCCAGAATGGATGCATTAAATATTGCTAGAGAATATGATAAAAAGCAGTACATTGTCATCGGAATAGGGGATGAACAGTACGGAATAGATATCGCATTCGTTGATAACATTCTTCGTATGCAGAGCATCACAAGAGTTCCTGATACTCAGGAATACTTCAAAGGAGTTATCAATCTTCGTGGTGAAGTTGTTCCAGTAATGAGCATTAGAATTAAGATGGGTCTTGATGATGATGTTATTACAAATAAATCAAGAATCATTATCGTTAAGTTAGAGAACAACGCTCCTATCGGAATCATCGTTGATGAAGTAAAAGAAGTTGTTACTCTTGATGAGACAAAGATTGATACAGTTTCTAACAGCGGTAAGAAAATGGATGCATCATTTATTAATGGTGTAGGAAAAGTTGAAGATCAGCTTATTTCACTTCTCGAGCTTTCAACAGTTATTAATGAGAAGGAAATGGCATAAAGGATTGTTATGGCAAGAATTGATTTAAACAATATGGATAGCATTTACTTCGATGTTCTCAGTGAAATTGGGAACATCGGAGCAGGTAATGCTACAACAGCATTAGCTACTTTGCTTAATACAAAAGTAGATATGAGAGTACCTAAGGTAGCTCTTATGGAATTTTCTGAAATAGGTCAGGAAATGGGTGGAGAAGAAACAATAATGGCTGGTATTTACCAGGTTATTGAAGGTGATATTAAAGGTAGTATCATGTTCCTTCTTGAAGAGAATACTGCAAAACTTCTTGTATCTAAGCTTATGGGAATGGAAGAACCTACTGAAGGCGAATTCACAGAAATGGAAGTTTCTGCGCTTAAGGAAATTGGTAATATTATTACTGGTTCTTATTTATCATCATTATCAACACTTACAAACTTATTTATAAACGCTTCAGTACCAGCAATTAGTGTTGATATGTGTGAAGCCATTTTATCAGTACCAGCAATTGAGTTTGGTGAGCTTGGAGATAAGATGCTTCTTATTAAAACAGAGTTTACTGATGATGTTAAGTTAGAAGGATATTTTGTTTTAGTTCCGGATCTTGATTCATATGATAAGATCCTTTCATCAATAGGTATGTAATAGGTAGGCGTTGTTATGTCGCAAATGATAAAAGTAGGAATGGCTGATCTCAAGATATGTAAGGCGCCAGACGCTGTTACAACTCTTGGACTTGGGTCATGTGTTGGAGTGGCAATAAGAGATCCACAGACAAAAATCGGTGGATTAGCTCATGTTATGCTCCCAGACAGTACATTAATTCAAAATAATTCAAATATTCCAAAATTTGCTGATACAGGAACAAAAGAACTGGTTAGACTTTTAGTTGAAGCTGGTGCAAATAAATCAAGACTAGTTGCTAAAATAGCTGGTGGAGCTCAGATGTTCCAGTTTCAGAATTCAAACGATTTAACATCGGTTGGAGAAAGAAATGTTCAGTCAGTAAAGAAGGTTTTAGGCGAATTAAAAATACCAATTCTTGCTCAGGATACAGGACTTAATTATGGTCGTACAGTTGAGTTCTTCCCTGAAACAGGAGATTATGTTATTAAGTCAGTTGGAAAGCCTCAGAAGACGATTTAAATGAAAACTAAATTGGTTCCAGCTACTGTTATGCTACTTGGCTGTTCGGTAGCTGTAGTGTGTACATATATAAATGGATATACATTAGAAGAAATGGTAAAAGTGTTATTTGTTGCGCTTTTATTATTTCTTATTCTTGGTTATATCATCAAAATCATTATCGATAAAAACATCCCATATGTTGAAGAAAATGAGGATGCTGTAGCGGATGAGGGCGCTGTTATCGAAAAAAGTGGTGATAGCGATGAGTTAGCAGAAGAAACAGAAGACGGAATGGTAGTGACTGAGGGAGAAACTACTGAAGAAGTCGAATAATTAATTTTTGGGTTGTAATGAAAATTTTCGGAGAAGGAAATGGACGAGGGCGCAAAGTTAAAGCTTTGGAGTGAGTATTCAAAAACTCATTCTGCTGAGCTTAGGGAAAAACTTATACTTGAGTATGCTCCACTTGTAAAGCTTGTGGCAGGACGTCTTGTTATGTATCTTGGCTACAACGTGGAATATGACGACCTGGTAGGCTATGGTATTTTTGGTCTTATTGATGCCATAGATAAGTTTGATGCGACAAAAGATGTTAAATTTGAGACATACGCATCTCTTAGAATCAGGGGAGCAATATTAGATCAGATTAGAAAAATGGACTGGATCCCAAGAACTGTCAGACAAAGACAGAAGAAGATCACAGAGGCCATTAAAGAAATAGAGCTTAGAACTGGTAAAGAAGCTACAGATGATGAAATAGCAGCTGCCATTGGTATTACAAGTGAGGAGTACGATGGTTGGCAGTCACAGATGAAGGTTACTGGCGTAGTATCCCTGGATGAATTTATGGAGTCAGGAAGCGACGTTTCAGAAGGTGGCTTATCATCACGAGTAGACAGACCAGAAGAAGCAATCGAGAAGGAAGAACTTAAAAAGATGCTGGCAGAAGCTTTGACCCAGCTTACTGAGAAGGAACAGAAGGTTATTCTTTTATACTATTATGAAGAGCTTACATTAAAGGAAATAAGCAATATCCTAGATGTATCAGAATCAAGAGTATCTCAGCTTCATACAAAGGCATTAAATAAAATGAAGCAGAAACTTGGCGGATATATGGATATCGTTTTATCAGCGGATTAAGGGGAAATATGGCACAGACGAACGGTTACTTTCAGATTGTAAACAATGGTGGTAAGAATTTTGTAAGGCTCATTCCGCCTGTTAATGGTGGTGAGCCTATTTTAATAAACGAGATAAGAGAATATCTTGCCTTTAATAATTTCACAGTTGATACAGTGGCGCTTAACACAGCGTTGACAGGACTTTCTGGACCTGTTGATTTTCCAATAGCTGAAGGTAATCCACGCCCTGTGAATGAATATTTTAAGCTTATGTTGTCTGATGATAAGATGAAGGCAATAGCAAGATTCTATCCAGCACAGCAGGGCGGACAGGAATTAGGCGCAGCTGAAATAGTTAATGATTTAACACATAAGGGAATTAGATATGGTGTTAGCCAGGAACTTATTGGCGCATATATAAAGGACAAAAGATACTGCACAGATATTGTTGTAGCTGAAGGTTTACAGCCAACAAGGGGAAAAAATGCTTCAATTGAGTATTTCTTCAATACAGATCCTAATGTTAAGCCTGCGCTTAACCCAGATGGTACAGTAGACTTCTTTAACCTTAATACTATTAGTAAGTGTACTAAGGGCATGAAGCTTGCAACTCTTACACCTGAAGTCAAAGGAGAAAGAGGATTTAGGGTAACAGGAGAAGTTATTCCTCCTAACGAAGTAAAAAGTGCACGTCTTCAGTATGGCTTAAACATATCATTATCTGAAGATGAACTAGAAATTTTTTCAGACGTTGACGGACACGTTACACTTGTTGATGGAAAAGTTTTTGTATCAGACGTATATGAAGTTGTTGATGTTGATACATCAACAGGAAACATTGATTTTAAAGGAAATGTATTAGTTACAGGAAGCATTAAGGCAGGTTTTTGTGTAGAAGCTGAAGGCGACATAGAAGTAAAGGGTGTTGTTGAAGGCGCATTAGTTAAGGCTGGGGGTAATATTATTATTGCCAGAGGTATTAACGGAATGAACAAGGGTATTATAAACGCTGGCGGAAATGTAGTTGCCAAGTTTATTGAAAATGCAACAGTTCAGGCCGGCGGCTATGTGCATGCAGAAGCAATCATTCATAGTAACGTTACAGCTAATGGTGACATTGATGTAACCGGTAAGAAAGGTTTCATTGTTGGTGGAAATGTTAGAGCGCTCGGTTGCGTTAATGCAGTTACAATTGGTTCAGAAATGGGTGGTGAAACAGAGATCGAAGTTGGTATTGATCCAAAGCTTAAAGCTAGAGCAGTGGCTTTAGAAGAAGCCATTAGAGCTGCAAAGCAGAATATTGAAAAGATTGAACCGATTTTAGCTACATTTGCTCAGAAAATAAAAGAGAAGGCTCCACTTACAGCAGAGCAGATTAATTATTTTAAGCAGTTATCAGAGCAGTATAAAGCAATAAAGGCAAATCACGATAGCCTTATTAAAGAATATGATGAAATAGCAGAGGACGTAGAAAATGTAACATCAGAGTCTACAGTATCTGTTCAGAAAAATATTTATCCTGGAACAAAGCTTACAATTAGTGAAGTTTCACAGGTTATTACAAAGGAAGCACAGCACTCTAAATTTGTTAGAGATGGTGCAGATTTAAGAATTAAACCATTATAGAGGATTTAATAATGACAGCATTGGAAATAACACTCCTTGTCACAGGAGTGATTATTTTTGCTCTAAGCTTTCTAATTCCTGATAAAGGTGAAAGACAGAGCAAAAAAGACAAGGAAAAACAGCAGGAAGAGATTCGCCGTATGATGGAAAAGGAACTCGACGGTATGAAGCTTCGTGTAAATGAGGCAACAAATGAAACTGTTGAGTACGGCATGGATAAGTGCGAAAGGTCTCTTGAGAAAATTTCAAATGACAAGATTATGGCTGTAAATGAATATGCGGCTACAATCATGGAAGAGATGGATAAGAATCATAAGGAGCTTATGTTCCTTTATGATATGTTAAATGATAAGCAGACAGATATTAAAAATACTGTAAGAAAAGCTGAGGCTACAGCTAAAGAAGTATCTGATGCTACAAAGAACATTCAGCCAGAACAGGTTTATGTGCAGCCTGTACAGCCTGCTATGCAGCAGCCAGTTCAGGAAGTATATGTTAATCCGGAGCCAGTAGCTTACCATGGACAGATTGATGAATCCATCTTTGATAAAATGGAACGGGATGATATAAAGCCTGAACCAAAGCCAGCTCAGATTGAGACATTATTTAACAGAGCGCTTAATGATTCAGTGGATGTTATTTCTGCAAATGAAGTTAGTGTGGAGACATTTGAAAAACCACAGCCTGATTTTGTACCAAATATTTCTCCTGATGATTATAGGGATGCATCATTTAATACTGAGGGTAACAAGAATCAGGAGATTCTTATGATGTATAACAATGGTGTTAGTGTAGTTGATATTGCAAGAGAGCTTAATTTAGGTGTTGGTGAAGTTAAGCTTGTAATTGATTTATATAAATAATAATTATGAAATTAAGAATGTATTTAAGAGGCTTAGGCCTTGGAATAATTGTAACAGCTCTTATTCTTTCATTTTCAGCAAACTCAAGAAGTAAGGAAATGACTGACGCTCAGATTAAGGCGAAGGCGAAAGAACTTGGAATGGTAGAAGAAGGCGCAACGCTTGTTGATGCATCTTCTAAAAAGACAGAAGAAGCTGAATTAAAACAAGAAGAAATAAATCCTCTTCCAGAAAAAAAGGTTGAAGAAGAACCTGAGGAAAAGGCGGAAGAACCTGTTACAGAAGAGAAGAAAGAGGATGTGCCAGAAGAAAAAGAAGAAAAGCCTATTGTAGAAGAAAAAAAGGAAGAACCTAAAGTAGAAGAGGTAAAGGAAGAAAAGCCTACCTCAAATTCTACAACTACAATTACGATTGCAGGTGGAAGCTCTTCTGATACAGTTGCAAGGCTCCTTGAAAAAGGCGGTATGGTAAAGAGTGCAACAGACTTTGACTCTTTTTTATGTAAAAATGGATATGATCACAGAATAGTACCAGGTAAGCATACTATTCCAGCAAATGCAGATTATAATACAATAGCAAAAATAATTACATCAAAATAATTTTTTGTGGAGGGAAAAATGGCAGATTACATTTTAAGTTGTAGTTCAACAGCAGATATGTGTGAACAGTGGTTTGAAGATAGAAACGTAAAATATCTTTGTTTCCACTTCTTTTTAGCAGATGAAGAGTTTCCTGATGATTTAGGAAAATCAATGCCATATAAAAAATTCTATAATTCTATGGTAGAAGGGGCTATGACAAAAACTTCTCAGCCTAATGCAGACGAATATAAGAATTATTTTGAATCATTTCTTAAGGAAGGAAAGGATGTTATTCATTTAACATTATCAAGTGGTATTTCAGGTGCATTTAATTCAGCAAAGATTGCTCAGTCTATGTGTGAAGAGGAGTACCCAGACAGAAAGATTTATGTAATTGATTCTTTAGCTGCAAGTGGCGGTTTTGGATTACTTATCGATATGATGGCTGACTTAAGAGATAATGGCATGAATATCGATGATCTTGCTAAGTGGGCTGAAGATAATAAAAAGAAATTAAATCACTGGTTCTTTACATCTGATTTAACATATCTTATCAGAGGCGGAAGAGTTTCAAAGACATCAGGATTTATTGGAAATATGTTAAATATTTGTCCATTACTTAATGTCGATTTTGAAGGAAAACTTATTGCTAGAGCAAAAATCCGTACAAAGAAGAAAGTAATTCAGGCTACAGCGGATAAGATTATTGAACTTGCAGAAAATGGCAAGGATTATGATGGAAAGATATTTATAAATCATGCTGACTGCTATGAAGATGCAAAGGCAGTTGCAGATATACTTGAAGCTAATTTACCAAAGTTAAATGGTAAGGTTTTGATTAACTATATTGGAACAACTATTGGCGCTCATACAGGCCCTGGAACTGTTGCTTGTTTCTTCTATGGAGCCGAAAGAGTAGACTAATTTTTAGGTGGTAGTACAATGAAAGTTGCAGTAATAACAGATAGTAATAGTGGATTCACACAGAAAACAGCTAAAGAAGCTGGGGTATTCTGTATGGATATGCCAGTAATAATAGATGGTGAAAATTATATCCAGGATGTTAATCTAACAAGAGAGTTTTTTTATGAATGTTTAACTAGTGGTAAGGCAGTTACAACATCACAGCCTGCTCCTGGTGACGTTATGAAAATGTGGGATGATGTTCTTGCCCTTGGATATGATGAAATTGTACATATTCCAATGTCAAGTGGTCTTTCTATGTCATGTTCAACTGCTAAGATGTTAGCAGAGGATTATGATGGAAAGGTTGAAGTTGTTGATAACCACAGAATTTCAGCAACAATGACACAGTCAGTATATGATGCTAAGACTATGGCGGAAAAGGGATATTCAGCAAAGAAGATTAGAGAACGTCTTGAAGAAACAGCATACGACTCAAGTATATATATTGCAGTAGATACCCTTGAATATTTAAAGAGGGGTGGAAGAGTTACTGCAGCAGGAGCAGCTCTCGGCACAGCATTAGGTATTAAACCGATTCTTACTATTCAGGGCGGAAAGCTTGATGCATATGCAAAAGTTCGTGGTATGAAAAAGTGCGAATCAAAAGTAATTAGTGCTATTAAAAAAGATGTAGAGACAAGATTCTCTCAGTATAATAAGGATGAGCTCTTTATATTTACAGCAGGAACATTAATGACAATTGATGAGGAAATAGACTGGAATGAAGCTGTAAAAGCAGCTTTTCCAGATATGGATGTTAGATATTATCCTCTTTCATTAAGCATTGGTGTTCATATTGGACCTGGTTCACTTGCTGTTGGTTTAGCAAGAGTAGTTAACGAATAAGTAGTATTATAGAAAATATATAATAAGACATAAAAAAAGCATTTCCTTTCGGAAATGCTTTCTTTATTTGGTTGAACGGGTTTTAGTAACCGAATTCCTGTGCCCAGTAATATGTTCCATCGTCTGCTACATAAATTGAAATAGCGATTGATGTGAAGTCTGGCCAAAGGATATTCTCTCTATGTGTTGGGCTGTCCATCCATGCATTAAGAGCTGAACTAGCGTCGTAGTAACCATATGCAAGGTTTTCACCACCCATGATTGCACTGTTAACTGTATACCAAGCTCTGCCATCAGGTCTTGTGTGAGAGAATGATCTTGAAATTTCTTTTGCACGAACTGCAGCAGTTGATTCAAGTCTGTCATCCCAAACGAGAGCATCAAGACCATTTGATGTACGCTGAGAGTTAACAAGGTTGAAAGCTCTAAGAGCTTCACTTCTAAGTGATGTACTATCATCAGATGTGTCAGCGAGAGCAATTGCTTCGTCATCTAAGTAAATAACTGAGTCTGATGAAATATCATTTGAAGTACGATGTGCTATTGCATCATCGACACCCTTTCCTCCTCCGCTAATATAAATAATGCAGGCACAAACAGGAACTAAGAGAACCGCGAGCGCTATAGAAAGAACTCTTGTTTTCTTTTTCATGTTCATCCTCCTTTCTTAACAAACAAAATAATCATTCATATCCCGATACTATTATGTCACATTTGTAGTATAAATGCAACGGTTTTTGAAAGAAAATATCACATATTTTTAAAATGTGATAAAACATCATCCAAAAATATCTTTCAATAATTATGACTTACATAAAAACGAAAAAGGTTCATATATATTAGATTATTTGAAAAATTAAATTGCTGTTTTATAGATTTTATGTAAGAATTTATATTATGAACTATGAAAAATACACTGGTAACAACGTTCTTGTAGAAATTACTAATCAAAATAAAGACGATTCATATACAAAAATAGGTGATAAAGCTTTTCTGAGTTGTAAAAATGTTAGCGAGATAAAGCTTCCGGACACTATTTTAGAAATAGGAGATTGGGCTTTTGCTCATATGAAAGAGTTAAAACGACTTATTGTTCCGTCTAAGCCCATTTCTATTGGAAGAGATGCTTTTCTTGATTGCAGTAATTTAACGGAAATAATTTGTTATCCTGATAATTCTAATAATGAAGGAATGCCTTATTTACTTGCATCATGCGTGACAATCCTTAATGCTTACAAACTTTTTAATCCAGAAGCTGCTTTAGATGTAGGGGCAAATGAAGTCTGGTGCGAAAAATACGATGATGAACTAGTTAAGTTTATAAATAAGCCTGATGATAGTAATTTTCAATCATACATTGTTGGCTGGTTTGATGATGAAGGTGAAGAGGAACAGCTAAGAAAGCATATAGAGAGTACAAGGATAAATAAGCTTAAGCTCTGCATGCTTCGCCTAAAATATAAAGCGTATATAAAGGACGATGTTTTTGAAAGGCTTATTTCATATATAAAGAAACAATTTGAAGATGTTTCATATGAGAAAAATAACTCATCCTGGGTGTACTTTAGAGATAATCTATCAGATGATATAGACTATATTAGAATAGTAGCAGAGAATAAACTGTTAACGGAAGAGTTAAAATCTGAGCTAATTACTTGTATAAATAAGCGAAATGGGAACCCTGAGGTTGTGGCATTTCTATTGTCAGCTGGTGGGATAACTAACATTAATCAACTGTTTGAACTATAGGGAACTATAGGGACGCTTCTTTTGTCATATGGAGCGTCCCTTTGTCATGCATACTATTTATTATCGATGGGATATTTTACTAGTACATTTTGTATAACACCTTTGGGAACGCCGGTTAGTCTGCTTAATTGACGAATGGAAATGCCTAGAGAGTGTAATTTATTTATATATTTCTCAAAATCCTTTCTTTCTTCAAATATTATTTGATTGGCAACGCCCTTTACAACGACATGGTTGATATGCGTTAATGTCTGCGCAACAGATTGGTTGTTGTGCGGAGATTTTGCGTGTATAATTTTGAATGGGCTTGAAATAAGTCTATTAATAGCAAGTGATTGATTTGTTTTTTAGATTGTTTTGGATTACTATTTGGCAAAGAGGGTTAAATGCATGAACAGTAACATAAAAGATAATAGTAAATTCAATTTAGTATTAAGATTTTTAATAAAGGTCTGCTTTTTGTTTATGTTCCTTTTTGTAATTATTGGAAATATTGTTTCCCCCAAAATAAAGCTACTCGATGATGTCGCTGATGTATATGAGAACGAGTGGGTAAGAGAGAATGCGGATGGGAGTAAAGAAACATTTACTATGCCAACAAACCTAGAATTATCTAAGGATGAGTATGTCACTATAAGGACAACTCTGCCAAATCATATTTCAGATAAAACATATCTTGCTATTTCTACAGGAAAAAGCTATAGGGCATATGTTAATAATGCTGTAATATATACATTTGATAATGAGATATCTGTTCTACCTGGAACGATTACAAAGCCGATAGTTGTACCTATACCTCTTATGAGTGAGTATGCTGGAAAGGAATTATCGCTTGTTGTTAATGATGGTAAATATCATAGAGGTATGGTCCATACTGCTTATATTGGAACGATGATGGGGATTGTGATGCGACTTATTAAAGATTCGTCAATACAGTTTGCTATGGCCGTTTTACTTATAATTGCATCAACAATTACAATATTTATATTTATGTATATAGAAAAACGAGATAAGCGAAAGGCTCCACTTATTTATTTAGCTGAAGGTATTCTTTCAATTTCTTTATGGATTATTTTTAACAGTCATTTATTTCAGCTTGTTTTTAATGGGTATTTTTTTGATGGTGTGGCAGGATTCATGTTTGTAATTACTATGGGAATACCATTCTTACTGTATTTTGACGAAATATTTGAAG
The DNA here is from genome assembly GCA_030531435.1 of Lachnospiraceae bacterium. Classification (GTDB taxonomy): domain Bacteria; phylum Bacillota; class Clostridia; order Lachnospirales; family Lachnospiraceae; genus UBA2868. The sequence goes on along the minus strand of JAUNNN010000003.1, from coordinate 19,133 downwards.
GAAGATATCATGTTATCTTTACAATATGTGAGACAATTTCAGTGTTGAATTTTATTGTGCTTACATTTTTACATATGACAAATATTCTTAGCTATTATACTGTTCTTGTTTACATCGATGGCATTTTATTTGTATATATTCTAGCTATGATGGTATGTACAATAAGGGAAATGATAAAAGGAAGCAAGGAACATAAAAACGTATTTTTTGGCCTAATTGGACTTAGTTTATCGGGTTTTCTTGAAATCATTATTACTATATCAAATGCTAATGCGCCATTTAAAATTGATATTAGCGGATTATCTGTAATTATAGGAATGATAATACTTCTGTTTTTTGCCATCCTCGATCAGGTGAAGGTCTTTGCCCGTATTAAGCAGGAAACGCAGAATGCTATCGCAGCTACTAAGGCAAAATCTGATTTTCTTGCAAATATGTCGCATGAAATTCGAACACCAATTAATGCAATAATGGGTATGAATGAGATGGTTTTTCAGGAAAGCAATCAGGAATCAGTTAAAGAGTATGCAAGAGATATAAATAGTGCCAGTGAAAATCTTTTACGAATTGTGAATGATATTCTTGATTTTTCAAAAATCGAATCAGGAAAGCTTGAAATTATAAATGATAATTATAACCTCGGAGAAATTATTTACGATGTGACTTCTCTTGTTAACATTAAGGCAGAGGATAAAGGACTTAAGCTTAATGTTATGATAGATGAAAACCTTCCCTCAAAGTTCTATGGTGATGATAAGAGAGTGAGAGAGATTATTACTAATATTCTAAATAATGCGGTAAAGTATACTCAAGAGGGATTTGTTAACCTTATCATTAATGGAGTTACCGAGGATAAGACGTGCATACTTAACATTTCTGTAGAGGATTCTGGGCAAGGTATTAAAGAAGAAGATATCGATAAAATATTTAGTGGTTTTTCTCAGGTTAATACTAAAGAAAACAAGAATATAGAGGGAACAGGTCTTGGTCTTTCAATTACAAAACGACTTGTCGAACTTATGAACGGACAAATAAAGGTTGAGAGTGTGTATGGGAAGGGCTCAACATTTACAGTTACTTTGCCACAGCAAATTGTATCTGATGAGAAAATGGGCAATTATTTGAAGCATCGTCATGCATCAACAGACAAAGCAAAGGAAGAATCAAAAGATATTGACATTCCAAATGCTAGGATTCTCGTTGTAGATGATACTCCACTTAACTTAAAGGTCATCAGTAAATTTCTTGCTAGAACAAAGGCCAATGTTACTTGTGCAGAAAACGGGGAGGAAATGCTTTCTCTTATACAGGAAAATGAGTATGATATTATTTTGCTCGATCACATGATGCCTGTTATGGATGGTATAGAAACGCTTAAGGAGTCAAAGAAACTTGTAAATAATAAATGTTTGAATACTCCGGTGATTGCCCTTACTGCTAATGCCATTATGGGAGCGAGGGAAATGTATCTTGAGGCTGGATTTGATGATTATCTTAGTAAGCCTATCAAAATGGATGTATTGTGTGAGATGCTTTTAAAGTATTTGTAAAATGCTGGGGACGGTCCTATTGCTACGGTTAAGAACCGATGACATTTTTGAGGTTTGCGTTTAATGGATTATGGACCAGAACGACTGTATTTCATGTTAAACCAGTTTGCGTAGGAGGTATTGATCTTTCTAAAAATTGATTGGCAACGCCCTTTACAACGACATGGTTGATATGCGTTAATGTCAAGTGGATTATTGAGAGTTTTTATATTTTGTGCTAATATCGTTCTTGATTTGTAAAATAATATGACAGAGGGACGATGGATATGACAAAAGAAGCGTCCCCAAAGGAGATAAATATGAAGTTAGGAATCGTTGGACTTCCAAACGTTGGTAAGTCTACATTATTTAACGCAATTACAGGAACTGCAAATGCTCAGGCAGCTAACTATCCATTCTGTACAATAGAGCCAAACACAGGAATAGTTGCAGTGCCAGATGAGAGACTTGATAAGCTTGCTGAGTACTGGGAGACAGATAAGAAGACTCCTGCAGTGGTTGAGTTCACAGATATAGCTGGTCTTGTTAAGGGAGCTTCTAAGGGCGCAGGCCTTGGAAATAAGTTCCTTGGACATATTAGAGAATGTGACGCCATCATCCACGTTGTAAGATGCTTTGACAATGATGAAATCATGCATGTAGTTGAGGATGCTACAAAGGCTGTAGCTGTTGATCCAGCTGGAGATATGGAATGTATTGATATGGAGCTTATTTTTGCTGATCTTGATATGGTAGAAAATAGACTTCAGAAAGCATTAAAGGCTGGTAAGGGCGGAAATAAGGAAGCCAGAGAAGAATCAGCTTTTCTTGAAGAAGTAAAGGCTCATCTTGAGAAGGGGCTTAATGCTCGTACATTTGAATATGATGAAACAAATGAGATATATGCACTTGCAATGAAGGAAATGGGACTTTTATCTGCAAAGCCAATTATTTATGCATGTAACATGGATGATGATGGTGTGGCTGATCCAGAATCTTCATCATATTATAATATTGTAAAAACAAAGGCTTTAGCTGAAGGCGCTTCAGTACTTCCTATTTGTGCAAAAACAGAAGAAGAGTTGTCTGATCTTGATGAGGGAGAGAAGGCAATGTTTATGGAAGAACTTGGCATAAAGGAGTCTGGACTTGATAGACTCATAAAAGCGAGCTACTCATTACTTGGGCTTATTTCTTATCTTACTGATGGTAAGAAGGAATGCCGTGCATGGACTATTAAGAATGGAACAAAGGCTCCACAGGCAGCAGGTAAAATTCACTCAGATTTTGAGAGAGGTTTTATCAGAGCTCAAGTTATTGCATATTCTGATCTTGATGAGGCTGGATTTGATTATCAGGCTGTTAAAGCAAAAGGAAAGCAGAGAACAGAAGGAAAAGAATACGTCGTTAAAGACGGAGATATTATCGAATTCTTATTTAATGTATAATAAAAGAACACACACCTTGTTCAGTCTCTTCGAAAAGTCACTCGGTGTGTGTTTTTTATTATACATGCATATTAAATTATGTAATTATTTTTTATCATAAACTCCTCACAAAATTGGGAATTCCCCCCACTTCAAAAATGTAATGAAGTGGGGGATTTTTTTATCCATACCTCAAAACACAACATATAGTGTTCTTACAATTCATATCAAAATAAATCACCCAATATATTCCAAAAACCACTATTCTCCACCTGCCGAAAACCCTTGAAAATACTGCATTTTTTATAAAAAAAGGGGTTGCAAAATGGGTGAATGGGGGTTAGAATAACCATAAAGTGGTTCGAAGTGGTAGATAAGTGGTAGAAAGTGGTTAATCAAATGTACACTGGTGAATACAACCATACAATTGATAATAAGGGGAGAATGATCGTCCCAGCCAAGTTTCGTGAAGCACTAGGGGAGAGCTTTATGATTACGAGGGGCGTGGGCCACTGTCTTTCTATCTACGACATGAACGAGTGGAACGAGTACGTTGCTAAACTTCGTGCTTTGCCTGGAAGTGGCGAAGCAAAGACGATGATCAGATTTACTGTTGCTGGTGCAATAGAAGCTGAAATCGATAAACAGGGTAGAATTCTTGTTCCTGCAAATTTGAGGGAATGGGCAGGACTTGAAAAAGACGTAGTTTTAGCTGGTATGATCGGACACATTGAAGTGTGGGATAAATCTAAGTGGGATGAAACAAATGCCTTCGAAGATATGGATAGCATATCAGAACATTTGGCAGAACTTGGACTTGGATTCTAATCTGGGGAGATAAAATGGAATTCAACCACAAATCAGTATTACTTAATGAAACAATTGAAGGACTGATGATTAAGCCAGAGGGAACCTACGTAGATGGAACGTTAGGCGGCGCAGGTCACAGTCTAGAGATTGTAAAGAAGCTTAACAGCCAGGGGAGGCTGATTGGTTTCGACCAGGACGAAGAAGCGATAAAAGCTTCCGGGGAACGTCTTAAAGATTTTTCAAATGTAACGATAATCAGATCGAATTACCGTTACATGAAAGAGGAGTTAAATAAAATAGGAGTTACAAAAGTTGATGGAATCATGTTGGACTTAGGGGTGTCCTCACATCAGCTTGACACAATAGAGAGAGGCTTCTCATATAGGTTTGATGCACCGCTTGATATGAGAATGGATAACAGAAAATCTCTTACAGCAAAGGATATCGTAAATACGTATTCTCAGGGGGAGCTTAGGAGAATAATCCAGGAATATGGCGAAGATAAATTCGCAGCAAACATAGCAAAGCACATCGTGGCCTACAGAGAAAATAAAGAGATTGAGACCACTGGGGAGTTGGTTGAAATCATAAAAGCCTCAATACCCATGAAAATCCAGAAGAACATGGGACATCCTGCAAAGCAGACTTTTCAAGCGCTTCGAATTGAATTAAATGAAGAACTAACAGTGCTTAGTGAAACGCTTGATGAAATGATTGAGATGTTAAATCCAGAGGGGAGAATAGGGGTAATAACATTTCATTCACTTGAGGACAGAATCGTCAAATCGATATTCAAGAGAGCTGAAGATCCTTGTACTTGTCCAAAAAGCCTGCCAATGTGCATATGCGGCAAGAAGCCGAAGGGGAAAGTAATAACAAAAAAACCAATTTTGCCAACAGAAATTGAAATGGATGAAAATCCAAGATCAAAAAGCGCAAAGCTTAGAGTATTTGAGAGGGGCAAAGAACTCTAAAACACGGAGGTTTTAGGAGTATGAATAATAGCGAAAGAAGAAGACCTAGAAACATAAGAAGTGAATATGTGAGTGGAAGTGTTGTAAGAAAGACTGAAAGAAAAAGAGCTGAATACAACAGACGCATTATTGGCGAAGTTCCAAGTAACCATAAGCATCACAGAAAGAATTCTTCTGCACATGGTGCAAGCTATGTTCTTTTTCTTGCAGTAGCTATGTGTTTTGTTGGTTATTTCTGCATGACATATTTAAATATTACTTCTGAAATTTCTAATGATTTAAAGAAGATTGCGCATCTTGAAGCAGAACTTAATGATTTAAGAGCAGAAAATGACGATTATGATAATCGTATCAATGGTGCTGTAGACCTTGAACTTATCAAGAAGAGAGCAATGAATGATCTTGGTATGCAGTACGCTAATGATGATCAGATTGTTAAGTATGAAAGTGACGATACAGATTACGTCAGACAGTACATATCATTGGAATAAGGGGAAAACAATAGATAATGGCAAGGAAGCGTAGAAAACTCTCCAGACGAAATCACGAATCATCCGGACAGAGTGCAGATATATTTAGAAGCATGAACAAAAAGCTGGCAGTACTATTTGTTTTGGTACTGCTCCTTTTTGCGTTATTGGGAATTAGAATTTATATTATCTCAAGAGATAACGGAGATAAGTATAAAAGACAGGTTTTATCACAGCAGGAGTACGATAGTGTTGTTCTTCCAGCAAAGCGTGGTGAAATTGTTGATAGAAATGGCACAAAAATTGCTGTAAGCCAGAAGGTTTATAACGTATGTATTGATTCAAAGACACTTAATTCAAAAGATGGCCAGTATCTTGAGCCAACGCTTACTGCACTTTTTTCTACTGACATTGATTTTAGATACACAGAACAGGAAATTAGAAATTATATAAGTGAAAATCCTGGTTCTCAGTATAGAGTTATAGCTAAAAAGCAGAAATATGATGTCGTAAGTACACTTATGGATGCAATAAATAATAAGGCTGATTATCCAGATCTTAATGGTGTGTGGCTTGAGGAAGCATATCAGAGACAGTATCCATATAACTCACTTGCATGTGATGTAATTGGATTTGTACAGGGTGATAATGAAGGCGCATACGGTCTTGAGGAACATTACAACTCAATTCTTACAGGTACAGATGGAAGAGAGTACGGTTATCTTAATGATGATGAAAACCTTGAAAGAACTGTAAAAGCAGCAGAGGACGGTCGTACACTTATTACAAGTCTTGATGTAAATATTCAAAGTATTGTTGAAAAGCATATTCTTGCATTTAATAAAGAACACGAAAACGAAGCAAGAGAAGGTTATGGTAGTAATAATACAGGTGTAATTATTATGAATCCAAACACAGGAGAAATACTTGCTATGGCAAGCTATCCAGTGTTTGATTTGAATAATCCAAGAGATGAGAGCTTAATAAAAGTTGAAATGCCAGAACTTGCAGAGGAAGAAAACGAAGAAGAGTCTGAGAATGTAGAAAACACAGAAAATTCTGAGACTACAGAAAACACAGAAAAAACAGAACAGGAAGCTGAACAGGAGCTTGCTGATATAAATCCATCTGAAGGACTTAATATTACTCAGATGGCAGAAAATAAAGTTGAAACAAATGGACAGTCTTATGAAGAGGCATATGAAGAAGCTAAGATGGAAGCTTTCAATGCCCTTTGGAAAAACTTCTGTATTTCTTCTACATATGAGCCTGGTTCTACAATGAAGCCGTTTTCAATGGCAATGGGACTTGAAGAAGGTTCACTTTCAGGTGAGGAATCATATGTATGTAATGGTGTGTTAACAGTTGGTGAACATGACATTCACTGTTCTAACCGTTTAGGACATGGTCCACTTACATTCTCAGGTGCACTTGAAAATTCATGTAACGTAGCGTTTATGAAGATTGGTGCAACAATAGGTCGTGAGAATTTCACAAAATATAGTGAGATATTTAACTTTGGTTTAAAAACAAATGTAGACCTTACTGGTGAATCAAGAACTGATACGCTCGTATTTGATAAAGGTAAAATGACCCCAACTGACCTTGCAATTGGATCATTTGGACAGGGCTTTAACGTTACAATGATTCAGATGCTGACAGGATATTGTTCACTTATAAATGGTGGTAAATATTTCCAGCCACATTTTGTAACAGAAGTTGTTGATGCAAATGGAGCAACAATTGAAAGAATTGATCCAAGAGTGTTAAAACAGACTATTTCTGAAGAAACATCAGCAAAAATTAGAGAGCTATGTATAAATGTTGTTTCTGTTGGTACTGGTAAATCAGCAAGACCTGCTGGATATATGATCGGCGGTAAAACAGGTACTGCTGAAACACTTCCTCGAGGAAATGGAGAGTATATTGTTTCATTTATCGGATTTGCTCCTGCAGATAACCCAGAAATAGCTTTTTATACAGTAATAGACAGACCTAACGTGCCTGCACAGGCTTCAGCTAAGTATGCAACTGTACTTACAAGAGATATTTTAACAGAGGTACTTCCATATCTTAATGTTCCAAAGACAGAGGAAATAACAGAGAAGGAAGCAGAAGAGCTTAGAGAAAAGCAGATTGACTTTGCACAGAGTTCAACAGAAGAAGAGGTTTCGGAAGAAAATACAGAAGGTGAAGCAAATTCTGAAACAGCAAATGAACCAAATAAGACTATTGAAATAGTAGATGCAAATGGCAATCCTATTAATACAGAAACTACAGAAGAAGAATATGTGAAGCCTGAAATTAAGATAGATAAGGAAACGGGATATGCTATAGATCCTACAACAGGTGCGCTTGTTGATCCTACAACAGGCGAACTTAAGGATAATACTATTTCTGATTTACCAAACTAGCCGAATTATAGCTTGATGGTGTTGTTCCTTTGTAATATACTATATCTGCTTATTAATTTGACAAATAAGTCAAAATGTAGAGGTGCCTATGAATTATATATTTTTTATTGCATTATTTTTATCATTTGTAATTACTGTTGCTGTAGCTCCAAGCTTCATACCATTTCTCGTGAAGCTTAAATTTGGACAGACAGTACGTGATGATGGACCACAGTCTCATCTTAAAAAGAACGGTACTCCTACTATGGGTGGAATTATTTTCCTACTTGGAATTACAGCAGGAACACTTGTTTTTGGACTTAGATATAAAGATTCAATTCCAGTTCTTCTAATGACTCTTGGATTTGGTCTTGTTGGATTTTTAGATGATTATATTAAAGTTGTTTTAAAAAGATCACTTGGACTTAAGCCATGGCAGAAGATGGGAATGCAGTTTTTAATAACTGCTGCATTTGCATATTATATGGTTAAGATTTCACCTGCATCATTACTTATAAGAATACCTTTCACAGGCGGAAAAATGTTTTCCCTTGGATGGTTTTCAGTTGTACTTTTGTTTGTAGCAGTTTTAGGTACGGTAAATGGCTCAAACTTTACAGATGGTCTTGATGGACTTGCTAGTTCAGTAACTGTTGTTATTGCAGGTTTCTTCGCAGTTATTGCTACAAAGGCATGTCAGGGATTATTACCAGTAATTCTTGCATTTATGGGCGGGTTATTAGGATTTTTAGTATTTAACTGTCATCCAGCAAAAGTATTTATGGGAGATACTGGTTCTTTAGCGCTTGGCGGATTTGTTATTTCTACTGCTTATATGATGAACATGCCAATATATGTAATAATAGTGGCTGGTATATATTTTATTGAAGTTTTATCAGTTATTATGCAGGTTAGCTATTTTAAGATTACTAAGGGGAAGAGAATCTTTAAAATGGCACCTATACACCATCATTTTGAGCTTTGCGGATGGTCTGAAACAAAGGTTGTAACAGTATTTACAATAATTACATTTTTACTTTGTGTGATTGCATACATAGGATATTAGAATGGCAAGGGGAAAGAAAAGAGGGGGACAAACTAGAGAGCGTTTCTTTGACTATACACTACTTACAGTAGTGCTGTTTTTGTTGTGTATAGGTCTCGTTGTGTTGTATTCAGTTAGTTCATACGATGCAAATCTTACTTTCAACGACTCAGCGTATTATATTAAAAAACAGGCGGTTGCAACTGTTGTGGGTATAGTTTTAATGTTTGTAGTTATGAATGTTGATTATCATATTTATGATAAATTGGCAGTTATAGCATACGGCGTTTCAGCTGTGCTTATTTTCCTTGTTGTAACACCTCTTGGATATGAAGCTAATGGTGCCAGAAGATGGCTTAATCTTGGTGTATCTTTGCAGCCAGCAGAGGTGGCAAAAGTTGGAATTATTATTTTCTGCGCATCCCTTGTTTGTAAACTTGGAACAAGACTTAATTCAAGAGAGGGCATTGCGGTACTTTTGGTACCAGTTTTAATAATATGCGCAATGGTTTATTTGATAACAGATAACCTTAGTTCTGCAATTATTATTTTAAGCATTGCACTTGTAATGTTATTTATTGTTACACCTAACTATAAATACTACGTAATTATTATTTTAGCAATTGGATTTGTAGCAGGTATTACGATTCTTCTTGTTACAAATGGAATCTTAACTGAAGAAGTTTCATATCGTATTGGTCGTATCAGAGCATGGATATATCCTGAAGCATATGCGTCAACTACAGCATTCCAGACACTTCAGGCTTTGTATGCGATTGGATCTGGTGGTTTATTTGGAAAAGGACTTGGAGAAAGTATGCAGAAGCAGTTCGTTCCTGAGGCCCAGAATGATATGATTTTTGCTATTATTTGTGAAGAACTTGGCTTGTTTGGAGCAGTAGCTATTTTGGCTCTTTTTCTTATTATGATTTGGAGATTTGCTGAAATTGCAAGATCATCAAACGACGCATTTGGCGCGATGCTTGTTATTGGTGTTATGGCCCATATTTCGATTCAGGTAATCCTTAATATCGCCGTTGTAACAAATACAATTCCAAATACAGGTATTTCGCTTCCATTTATTAGTTATGGTGGATCGTCAGTTGTGTTCCTTCTGATAGAAATAGGAATTGTTCTTAGTGTAGCGAGAAGTCTATATTATGAATAGCAGGTGTAAATATGAAGGGTAAGAAGACGCTTAAAATATTTATTCTTGTTATGGTACTTCTAATACTTGTATGCGTGGGGATTATTCTTGTTAAGGAGTATTGCACTGTAACTACAGTAGACGTATCAGGTAATGATCATTACACAGAACAGGAAATAAAAGACCTTGTAATGGCTGGCCCTTATGGGGACAATACAATTTTTCTATACCTTAAATATAATGGTAGAAGTGTAGATGATATTCCATTTATTGAAAAAATGGATATCAAGATTTTATCACCATCTCATATTAAAATTGAAGTATATGAAAAGGCTCTAGCTGGATATATTGAGTATCTTGGACATTATTTATATTTTGATAGAGAAGGTATTGTAGTAGAAAGCGCTGTAAAGCCAATAGAAGGAATACCATTTGTAACAGGACTTGAGTTTGACCATGTAGTGCTTCATGACAAGCTTCCAGTAAAGGATGATAACGTTTTTTCATTAATACTTGTTATTACACAGCTTCTTACAAAATATAATATTCCTACTGATAGAATTTATTTTGATCATAATCAGGATATCACTCTTTATTTTGGGGATGCACGAGTGCTCCTTGGAACAGAAAAGTATATCGATGAGAAAATAAATGAGTTAAGTCTTTTGTTGCCTAAGCTAGAAGGTTATTCAGGTGTTCTACATATGGAAAACTATAAAGGCGAAGGCGGTAATTTCACTTTTGAAAAAGATGAAATATATGCCCCTGAAATGGTAATTGAGGAGTCTGAAGAAGACGTTAACAATTAAAAATAATATGTAAACCACAAAATATAGTATTTTTCATGAAAAAACAGTTGCTATTTCAGAAAAATAATAATAATATAATGTATATGAGTATAAATATGCGCTTCGAAGGAGGGGTAAAAGTTGCTTGAAATTAAAACAAACGAAGTAGAAGCAGCAGCCAAGATATTGGTTGTTGGTGTCGGTGGTGGCGGAAATAACGCTGTTAACCGAATGGTTGAAGAGGGAATACGTGGAGTAGAGTTCTTAGGTATCAATACTGATAAACAGGCTTTATCTTCATGTAAATCACCAAGGTTATTACAGATCGGTGCTGATTTAACGAAGGGACTCGGCGCTGGTGCTAAACCTGAAATTGGTGAGAAGGCCGCAGAAGAATCAAGAGAGGATATCGCAAGTGCTATCAGAGGCGCTGATATGGTATTCGTTACTTGTGGTATGGGCGGCGGTACTGGAACAGGTGCTGCTCCAGTTGTAGCTCAGATTGCAAAAGAACAGGGCGCACTTACAGTAGGTGTTGTTACTAAACCTTTTGAATTTGAGGCAAAGAGACGTAGTGATAATGCTAAAGGGGGCATTGAGAAATTACGTCAGAACGTTGACACTTTAATTGTAATTCCTAATGATAAGCTTCTTGAAATTGTTGATAGAAGAACATCTATGCCAGAAGCTTTAAAGAAAGCCGATGAAGTACTTCAGCAGGCTGTAAAGGGTATTACAGATCTTATAAATGTTGAAGCTCTTATCAACCTTGACTTTGCAGATGTAAAGACAGTTATGGAAAATAAGGGTATCGCTCATATTGGTATCGGTATGGCAACTGGTGATGATAAGGCTATTGAAGCTGTTAAGCAGGCTGTTAACAGCCCATTGCTTGAGACAACAATCAACGGTGCTACAGATATCATTATTAACATTTCTGGTGAAATTTCATTATTTGATACAAGAGATGCAGTAGCCTTTGTACGTGATATTACAGGTGATGAAGTTAATATCATCTTTGGCGCTACATGCGATGATAGAAATCCAGATACATGTACTATTACAGTTATTGCAACAGGTATTAATGAACTTAATGCAGCTAGACCTGCAGTTAATACAGTTGGCGCTGGCAGATATGTTTCAAATGCTAGACCTGCAGCTGCTCCTATGCAGAATAATCCTGCACAGAGAGTTCCAGTTGGCGGTGGACTTGTAAATCAGGGCGCAACAATCCAGGCTAATCAGCAGGCCGCTTTTGGTATGCAGGGTGGTATGGGAATGCAGCCACAGATGGGTCAGTCTATGCAGCCACAGATGGGCCAGCAGATGCCAGGCGGTATGGGAGTGCAGCCTATGCAGCAGCCAGCAGGAATGGGATTCCAGGGAGCTCAGCCTCAGGTACCTCCTACACAGCCAAGAGGAATTGGTTTTATGGGTCAGCAGGCAAATACTCAGGCTCCACAGTCAAGAGTACAGAACAATCAGATTAACATTCCAGACTTCTTAAAGAGAAGATAGTTATATAAATTGAGGGGCCGGTTTACCGGAAATAATTAATTAAAAGGGGAAATTAAATATGAAATGTCCATTTTGTGGTCATGAGAATACTAGAGTTATAGATTCTCGTCCAGCAGATGATAACAACTCTATCAGACGTAGAAGAGTTTGCGATGAATGTGCTAAGAGATTTACTACATACGAAAAGGTTGAAACTATTCCACTTATCGTAATTAAGAAGGATAACACAAGAGAACCATTCGACCGTAGTAAGATTGAATCAGGCGTTTTACTTGCATGTAGAAAGAGACCTGTTTCAGCAGCTCAGATGGGATCACTTGTTGATTCAATTGAAACAGAAGTATTCGGATATGAAGATAAAGAAATTCCAAGTTCAGCAATTGGTGAGCTTGTTATGAAAAAGCTTCAGGATCTTGACCAGGTTGCATATGTTAGATTTGCATCAGTATACAGAGATTTCAAGGATGCAGATACATTTATGCAGGAACTTACAAAAATGCTTAAAAGATAATTAAGCGATTTTTACAGTATTTATACTCAAAATATTTCAACCCGTATCAGTGCTTGCTGATGCGGGTTTTCTTTATGAAAAATTATCATTTATAAAAAATTTTAAAATAGGGGTTAAGAAATCAGAATTAACACCGATATAAGTATTGCAACCAACAAATAAATATTTTATAATAAGACCGAGGGTAACGGTTTATGTAAACATGGATCGTTAAAGAAGGGTGAGTATGATGACAATTAATGGATTGGGTCAGTTCGACATGATGTCGGCATACAACAGAATAGAAAATATTTCAAAGGTTCCAGTAGAAGCTCCAAAGCAGGAAGTAAAGCCTGTAGAGCAGGTTCCAAAGCAGGAGGAAGCACCTGGACTCAAGATTAATCTTAATCTTGATGGTATTCGTTCAAAGAGCAATGCCAGCCTTGATGATATTTCAAGAGATTTTACTAAGAGAGACAAGTTTAGTCTCACTAATTATGATGCAGAAGCTATGCAGACAGAAATGGATAAAGCTATTTCTGAAATGAATATGGATGCTTCTCTTAAACAGTATCAGTACTTCGTAGGCGATAGCAAAGTTATTACTAACGACGAAGATGGTATCGTAATTATGAAATAAATAATGAGCTTTATGCCCCTTGCATATGCAGGGGGCTTTTTTCTTTCTTTTTAGCTTAATTTCTGATATATTTATATGGGTTTATTTAGGGAGAATGACATGTTTGATTGTTTCTTTCCAGATGAAATAATGGATAGCTCATATGATGTGGATTATGAGAAATTATTTGCTGATGGATTTCGCGGAATTATATATGATATTGACAATACTTTAGTTCCACATGGATTTCCTGCTGATGAACGAGCAATTAAATTATTTGAAAGACTTAAAAGTATTGGATTTAAGATAATGCTTCTTTCAAATAATAAAGAAGGCCGTGTAAAAATGTTTAATGATGCGGTTAATGTTCAGTATATTTATAAAGCAAATAAGCCAGCCAAAAGTGGTTATTTAAAAGCTATGGAGAAGATGGGAACTAATATATCCACAACAGTTTTTATAGGAGATCAGTTATTTACAGATGTATGGGGCGCTAAGAGATGTGGCATAAAAAACATACTCGTTAAGCCAATAGATAAGCACGAAGAAATACAAATAGTTTTAAAAAGACGCCTTGAGGCGATAGTTTTATTTTTCTATTACCGTAAAAGAAAAGGGAAAAAGTAATGACAGTTAATGGCGAAACAAGAATAATCGGAATAATTGGAAATCCTGTAAGACATACAATGTCACCAGCGATTCATAACTATATATCAGAGCAGCTTAATAAAAATATGATTTATGTTCCTTTTGAAGTAACAGGGGATGTGGCTGCAGCTGTAAAAGGAGCTTTTGAACTTGGAATAGTTGGGATGAATGTTACTGTTCCATGGAAAAGTGAAGTTATAAAAAGTCTTGTTGATATTGATGACATGGCTAAAAGAATTGGCGCAGTTAATACTCTTGTTAGAAACGAAAATGGATATAAAGGATATAATACTGATATTTTAGGACTTGAGAGAGAACTAATTGAAGAAGGTGTATCACTTGAAGGGGAGAATACACTTCTTGTTGGCGCCGGCGGAGCTGCAAGAGCTGCTGCATTCCTTTGCTGCAAGCATAATGCAAAAACACTTACTATTATAAATAGAACTGTTGAAAAAGCTGAAGCTATAGCGAATGATGTTAGAGAATATGTTAAAGAAATGGGAAAAGATACAGAAGTAATAACTTATTCTTTAGCTGATTATAAAAAGCTTGATAAAGATAATTATATAGCATTCCAGTGCACAAAAATTGGTCTTAAAGAAGATGATGGAGCTGCTATTGAAGATGATGATTTCTACAAAAAAGTAAAAGTTGGTGTGGATCTTATTTATCGTGAAGGGACAAAGTTCCAGCTTGATGTAAAAAAAGCCGGTGGAAAATCATGTACAGGTATGAAGATGCTTATATTCCAGGGAGTATGTGCATATGAATTATGGAATGAATTAACAGTTAGTGATGAAATAATTAGTGGCGTGTGTGAGGTTGTCAATGGCAGATAATTACGTACTCATTGGATTTATGGGTGCAGGAAAAACATCAATTGGAAAGCTTCTTGCTAAAAGGAGCGGTAAGACTTTTCTTGATACAGATGAAATGATAGTTAAACAGATGAACCTGTCAATAAACGAAATTTTTTCCGTGTATGGGGAAGAATACTTTAGAGATTTAGAAACTAATTTATTAAAGGTGCTTTGCAACAGTGTACATGATAGTGTCATTTCTGTTGGAGGTGGAACTCCAATAAGAGAAGAAAATAGAACATATTTAAAAAAGCTTGGCACCGTGATATACTTATCTGTAACAGAAAATACAGTAATAAAAAGACTTAAAGGCGATAAAACAAGACCACTTCTTCAGGGTACAAAAGAAGAAGTTAGAGACAAAGTGTCAAAGCTTCTTAACGAAAGAGAAAGCAAATATGTCGCAGGTTCACATCATATTGTGAAAGTCGACAGAATGAATAAAGAAGAAATAATAGAAAAAATAATGAGTTTTGATCAGGAGGACTAAAATGAAACTTCTTGTAATTAACGGACCAAACTTAAACTTTCTTGGAATTAGAGAGCCAGGACTTTATGGAAAAGTTGACTATGATCAGCTTTGCCAGATTATTATGAAAAGATGTGCAGAACTGAATATTGTTTGTGATATTTTTCAGAGTAACCATGAAGGTGCAATCATTGATAAGATTCAGGAAGCATACCATAAAGGAATTGCTGGAATAGTTATGAATCCAGGCGCATATGGACATTATAGTTACGCTATTCATGATGCAATTACAAGTGTATCTATTCCTACAGTAGAGGTTCATATTACTGATATTAAGAGCCGTAAGGAAGAGTGGAGACATAAAACTGTTATTGAAGATGCATGTGTAAAGACAATAATTGGTCATGGCCTTGACGGATATACAGAGGGTATAGACTTCCTTATTGATTATATAAAGAACGGAAATAAGTAAATTAGTGGTTGAAAAACGGGCATTTATAGGTTAAACTATTTAAGAATTATTAGGAAAACTTAGGAGGATTATCGTATGTTATCAGCAGGCGATTTTAGAAATGGCTTAACTGTTGAGATGGATAATGGAATTTTTCAGATTATTGAATTTCAGCATGTAAAACCTGGTAAGGGCGCAGCTTTCGTTAGAACAAAATTAAAAAATATTGTCAGTGGTGGTGTAGTAGAAAAATCATTCAGACCTACAGAAAAATTCCCACAGGCACGTATCGACAGAGTTGAGATGCAGTATCTTTACTCAGATGGAGATCTTTATAATTTCATGAATACAGAGAACTATGAGCAGATTGCTCTTACAGCAGATCAGATTGGTGATGCTCTTAAGTTTGTTAAAGAAAATGAAATGGTAAAGATTTGCTCACACAATGGAAATGTATTTTCTGTTGAGCCTCCAATGTTCGTTGAACTCGAGATTACAGAGACAGAGCCAGGCTTCAAGGGAGATACAGCTACTGGTGCTACAAAGCCAGCTGTTGTTGAAACTGGAGCTACAGTTTATGTACCACTTTTCGTTGAACAGAACGATGTAATTAAGATTGATACAAGAACAGGCGAATATCTTTCAAGAGTTTAATTTTTGTATTGACTATTAAGGCTTCCCATATTGGGGAGCCTTTTCTTATTGTATTAATTCATTAATCTGTCCATCTTGCAGTAGCCGGAAAGGACATAAATGAATTTAAATGATTTTATAAATGAAATAGTTGACATAATATCTGAAAAGATAGAAGAAGATGAAGATGTAGTAAGGTATGATGCAATAAAGAATAACAACACAAAGCTTCATGGAGTAGTTATTAAAAAGATAGGAGAAAGCGTTAGTCCTACTATTTATCTTGAAGGATATTATGATAGATACTTAAGAGAATCAAATCTTGAATGCATTGCAGATGAAATAATCAAAACGTCAAGAAAACATAGGGATGACTTAAAGGTTGATGTTTCTGATTTTGAAAAGTTTGAAGCTGTAAAAGGAGAATTATTTGTAAAACTCATTAATAGAGAATGTAATAAGGAACTGTTAGAAAACGTGCCATATAAAGAGTTCCTTGATCTTGCCATAGTCGCATATTTTGATGCTAGTAGATGGTGTGGGCTTAATGCGTCAGTTCTTATAAAAAATGAACATATAAAAATGTGGGGAATTGATAGTGAAGAAGTAATTGAACTTGCTATAAAAAATTCCTATATAAAGAATGGTTTTTCAATTACAAATATTCTTGATTTATTTGATGTAGAAGTTGTGAATTACTGTTCTACGTATCCAATGTATGTTTTAACGAACAAGACAAAATACTTTGGCGCAGCTTGTATGATATATGAGGATGTAATAAATGAATTCTGCGAACAGAATGATAGTGATGTGTATATTATTCCAAGTAGTATTCATGAAGTAATTATAGTATTAGTTAATGATGAAATATCTGTAGATTGTTTGAATGAAATGATTAGAAGTGTAAATGAAACAGAGCTCGATAACGAGGATATACTGTCTAATCATGGATACATTTATCACCGTGGAAGTGGATATGAAATGATTTGAATTTTTCATGCTCCTATGATAATATAAATCAGTATGAGTATTCGACTTTATGGGACTTTGTCCCATAACGGCATGCATTCGTAGCTCAGGGGATAGAGCAGCGGTTTCCGGTACCGCGTGTCGGGGGTTCGAATCCTCTCGGATGCATTTTTAACAGCCGATATTTAAAAAGACGAATAAAAAGGAAGATATTATGGCGGCAAATAAATTTAAAGAAACAGTAGCAAAACATTATAGATATTTTATAGTAGGTGGATTATTTCTTGCACTTGTAATTATTCTTGTAGTATTCCTCTTAACACGTGGAACAGATGTTGCAGATTCAGATGATGGTTCTGCAGAAGGTGTTGTTACAAGTAATGTTGAAGTACCAAAGGATAAGTACGAGGTTGATGCATATCCAAATGTTAACAGCATAGTTACTTCTTACATGGATGCAATGTCAGTTGGTGATTCTGATACAATGGCATCACTCAGTAATTCATTATCAGATGAGAGAAGAGCTTTCTTTGAAGCTCAGGCCCAGTACATTGGAAACTATTCAGACTATAAGTGCTACACAAAGAAGGGACCTGAAGAAAATTCATATATTGTTCTTACAACATATAACCTTCTTATTAAAGATGAAGCTACAAAGATTCCAGGACTTCTTTCATTATATGTATGTACAGATACATCAGGAGCTTTATATATAAATAATGGAGATTTATCTGCAGATGATGAAGCATATATTTTAGCAATTGTTTCACAGGATGATTTCGTAAAGCTTCAGGATGAGGTACAGCTTAGCTATAATAATATAATGGATACTAATGCAGAACTTTCTGCAAAGGTTAATGAACTTAGAACACAGATTAACAGTGATGTTCAGGCAAACCTTGAAGCTAAAAAGCAGGCTGAAACAGAAGCAGCAGCAGCTCAGGCAGCTGAGGAAGCAGCAGCTCAGGCGGCAGCAAATGCCACAACAGTTAAGGCAACTGATAATGTAAATATCAGAGCATCAGCAAGTACAGAGGCTGATCAGCTTGGAAAGGCTCAGGTTGGACAGACATTTACAAGATATGAAGTAATGGATAATGGCTGGAGTAAGATCGATTACAATGGTCAGGAAGCTTACATTAAGACAGAGTATCTTGAAGAAGTAGCAGAAGGCGCTACTTCAGAAAATGCAGAAGGAAATGCAGCTGGTGGTCGTAACGCCGGTGATACAATTAAAGTTAAAGAAAATGTTAACATCAGAGCAGCAGCAAGTACTGATTCGGATATACTTGGTAAAGCAAATGGTGGTGACACATATACACTTATTGAAGAAACAAATGGATGGTGTAAGTTCACATATAATGGAAAAGATGCTTACATCAGATCAGATTTTATCGAGTAGGAATATTTTGACGCATTAAAGTAGAAAAATAATACTTGATTTTCTGAAAAAATAGTTTTATTATAATCTATGGCAAAGACGCCAAGGAGCATACTAGATGATGAGTATGTTTTTTGGCGTTTTTTATTTTACGTAAAGTGCGTAAAGTTAAATAGGGAATGGTCCCATAAAATATTATTTTCTTAGGAGGAAGGAAGAAATGTCATACGTAGATGAGGTTTACGAGAGAGTAGTTGCACAGAACCCAGCACAGCCTGAGTTCCACCAGGCAGTAAAGGAAGTACTTGAGTCACTTCGTGTAGTTATCGAAAAGAACGAGGAGAAGTACAGAAAGGATGCTTTACTTGAGCGTCTTACAACTCCAGAACGTCAGATTCTTTTCAGAGTACCATGGGTAGATGACAAGGGTCAGGTTCAGGTTAACAATGCAATGAGAGTACAGTTCAATTCAGCAATTGGACCATACAAGGGAGGTCTTAGACTTCACCCAT
>JAUNNN010000034.1 GCA_030531435.1 Lachnospiraceae bacterium | reverse complement strand
GGGGTTCAAGTGAAACCACTAAATCAGAGTAGTAACTACCAAGTGTTTTGACTACTAAAAGACTACTACACACGGCATTGAATTGCTCCGTTTTGCACTATTTTGCAAAAAGTGTAGTTTACAGCTTAAAAATTCATGCTCTTGCAGAAGTGGGCAGAACGCCCCAAAACACGGCATTATAGGGCATTTTGAGAGGAGAAAAATTTATGACTAGAGTGCTTTTCATCTGCCACGGCAACATCTGCCGTTCCACAATGGCAGAGAGTGTCATGACACATATAGTTAAAGAAAATCATCTAGAAGATAAATTTTATATTAATTCTGCGGCAACTAGCAGGGAAGAGATTGGCAATGGCCCACATTATGGAACTGTTGGTAAACTTCGTCAGGTGGGAATCCCTGTAATTCCTCATAGGGCAGTGCAGATGACAAAGGCCGATTATGATAATTATGATTATCTGATTGGAATGGATACTGCGAATATAAGGAATATGAATCGAATTGCAGGTGGAGATCCAGATGAGAAAATTTATAAGCTGCTTACATTTGCAGGCAGTGGAAGAGATGTAGCTGATCCATGGTATACAGGGGATTTTGAAGCTACATATGATGATGTAATTACTGGCTGT
Organism: Lachnospiraceae bacterium; assembly: GCA_030531435.1. Lineage (GTDB taxonomy): Bacteria > Bacillota > Clostridia > Lachnospirales > Lachnospiraceae > UBA2868. Next base: position 24,738 of record JAUNNN010000034.1, on the reverse strand, counting down.
AACGCCTTCCTTAAGATGCTTAAAGAAACTGGCCAGTTATAAGTTTTAATTATAATAGACTATAAGAAGTAAATATCGCATATTTTGTATTTTACTATAGTAAATATAACTATATTTTGATAAAATAAGCGTTGGAGAGAGCCATTAATGAATGGTGTTTATTATTAAATTTAGGAGGAATGTATAGTGAAAAAGTTTTCAGTTAAGACAATTGTAGCAACTGGTATTGGCGCAGCATTGTTCTTTGTATTAGGTAGATTTGTTGCAATCCCAAGTGGTATTCCTAATACTAACATCTCAATCCAGTATGGTTTATTAGCATTTATTGCTGCTGTATTTGGACCAATCGCAGGTTTACTTGCAGGACTTATTGGTCATTTCTTCATCGACTTCAGCTATGGCTGGGGTGTATGGTGGAGCTGGGTTATTACATCAGCATTCTTTGGATGTTTTGTTGGAGCTGGCGCAAGCAAGCTTAAAATTGAAGACGGTGAATTCGCAGTTAAGGATATCATCTACTTCAATGTTGTACAGGTTATTGGACACCTTTTATCATGGGCAGTAATCGCACCAATCCTTGATATTGTTATGTATCAGGAGCCAGCTAACAAGGTATTCGTTCAGGGACTTGTAAGTGCAGGTGTTAATATCCTTGCAACAGCAATCGTAGGCACACTTCTTTGCATCGCATATGCAAAGGCTAAGCCAAAGCAGGGAAGCTTAAAGGAAGAAGCATAATTAATGAGTGAACCAATAATTCGATTTTCAAACTTTGGTTTTAAATATAATGCTCAGAGTAAGCCCACTTTGTACGATATTAATTTTGAGATACATTCAGGCGAGAGGGTCCTCATTGCAGGACCCTCAGGCTGTGGTAAATCAACTTTAGTACACTGTATTAATGGGCTTATTCCTTTTTCATACAAAGGTGAGCAGACTGGTAGCCTTACACTTAATGGTAAGGAGACTAAGGAGCTTAGTCTTTTTGATGTATCAAAAAGTGTAGGTACTGTTTTACAGGATTCAGATGCACAGTTTGTTGGACTTACTGTGGCAGAGGATATTGCATTTGCTCTTGAAAATGATTGCGTGGAGACAGAAGAACTCCACAAGCGTGTTGAGAAGACAGCAGCACTTGTTGATATGAATAAATTCCTGACTCATGCTCCAGGAGAATTATCTGGTGGACAGAAACAGAGAGTTTCCATGGCTGGAATTATGGTTGATGATGTTGACCTTATTTTATTTGATGAGCCACTGGCGAATCTTGATCCTAAGACAGGAAAAACAGCCATTGAACTTATTGATGAAATGCAGGAAAAAACAGGCGCCGCAGTTATTATTGTAGAGCATCGTCTTGAAGACGTTCTTCACAGAAAGGTTGACCGAATCGTGTTAATGGGTGAGGGACGAATTATTGCTGATATGACTCCTGATGAGTTATTATCTGGTAGTTTTCTTTCTGATAGTGGAATCAGAGAGCCATTATATATTACAGCACTTAAATATGCAGGAGTAGAAATAACTCCTAACATGAAACCAAGTAGTATCAGGACTTTATCTCTTGGTGATGAAGATATTAATAAAGTCGTATCTTGGTATAACGAAACAAAAAAATCAGAACCTTCTGATGATGAAAAAATATTACTTGAAACAAATGGCGTATCATTTACATACGACAATGGGCACAAAGCTCTTTATGACATAACGATGAATGTGAAAGAGGGCGAAATGTTAGCTGTCGTTGGTACAAATGGCGCTGGTAAATCAACTTTTTCAAAGGTTGTATGTGGATTTGAAACAAATCAGGAAGGAACTATTACTTTAGAGGGTAAAGACATCCTTCCGTTATCTATAAAGGAGAGAGCTGATTTAATTGGATATGTAATGCAAAATCCAAATCAGATGATCTCAAAAGTAATGATTTACGATGAAGCTGCACTGGGCTTAGTAACTCGTGGTGTACCTGAATCTGAAATAAAAGAAAAAGTAGAAAAGGTTTTAAAAATTTGTGGCCTTTGGTCATTTAGAAACTGGCCTGTATCAGCATTAAGCTTTGGTCAGAAAAAGAGAGTTACTATTGCATCAATTCTTGCACTTGAGCCTAAGATTATTATTTTAGACGAGCCTACGGCAGGACAGGACTACCGTCATTATACAGAGATTATGGAATTCCTGACTGAGCTTAATAAATCAGGTATCACAGTTATTATGGTTACTCATGATATGCATCTTATGCTTGAGTATGCGGATAGAGCAATTGTATTTTCTGGCGGTAAAATCATTGCAAATGACACAGGAGCAAATATCCTTACCAATCGTGAAATAATTGAAAAGGCGAGCCTTAAGGAAACATCGCTTTATGAGCTAGCTCTTATGTGTAAAATCGAAAGCCCAAGAGATTTTGTAAGCAGGTTTATTGATTTTGAAAGAACAACTCAGAGGGGAGCTAGAATAGATGAATAATTTATTTAATTACATCGACAGGCCATCCCCAATACACAGACTGACAGGCGCGACAAAGTTTTTATGTCTTATGCTCTGGAGCTTTGCAGCAATGTCAACATTTGATACAAGGCTATTACTTGCGCTATCAATTGCAAGCATATTAATGTTTAAGGTTTCAAAAATTAAATGGAAAGAAGTTTCATTCATGATTGGATTTGCAAGTGTATTTCTTATCATGAACACGATTCTTCAGTATTTATTTTCACCACAGCATGGAACAAGTGTGTATGGTACATGTACATATGTCTTCAGTGGACTTAAAGGCTATTATGCACCAACATACGAGCAGTTATTTTATGTATCAAATTATTTATTAAAGTATATATCAACGATACCGATTATTCTTTTATTTGTCTGCACCACAAACCCTAGTGAGTTTGCAGCAAGCCTTAATAAAATCGGGGTAAAGTATTCCATTGCATATTCCGTTGCCCTTGCGTTAAGGTACATTCCAGATGTGCAAAGACAGTTCCATGAAATATCTCAGGCACAGCAGGCAAGAGGTATAGAAATGTCTAAAAAGGCATCGCCTATTAAGAGACTTAAAGCTGCCAGTGCCATACTTATTCCACTTGTTTTATCATCAATGGATAAAGTAGAAATAGTCTCAAATGCCATGGAGCTAAGAGGCTTTGGTAAAAATAAAAAAAGAACATGGTATATGGGCAGAAAATTTAATACATTTGATATTCTAGCAATTGTAATATGTGCCTTAATAGTAGTAGTAGCATTTGGGCTTAACTACTTGAATGGAAGTAGATTTTATAATCCGTTTATATAATGAAAAACTGTTACAAATCTGATATAATATCACGAAAGGGATTATATATACAGAAAGGATAAAAACGATGGGTGATTATTCAGCATTACTTGCCGATGGCATTGATATTGAAACAGGTATCATGAACTGTGGTGGGGAAGAAGATTTTTATAAAGAGGTTATAGGAGCTTTTCTTGAAGAAGACAAGAGAGGTGACCTTATTAATTCATATAACAGCGAAGATTGGAATATGTATGCAATCTCTGTTCACAGCCTTAAAGGAACACTTCGTCTTCTTGGGGCTACAAAGGTTGGAGATGTTGCTGAGACACTTCAGTTTGCATCTGAAAAAGGAGAGGCTGATACAGTAAAGAGCCTTCATGATAGCTTTGTAGCAGATATGGATGCAGCAGTTGATAAAATAAAGCAGGCAGTAGGTCTTTAATTAAAGGACTTGATTTAATAGTGGCTTAGTTGTAAAGCATACGAAGAGTATGCTTTATTTATACTTATGGATAACAATACTTCAGTAAGAATAAATAAATATATTGCGGATGCTGGTATATGCTCAAGACGAGCAGCAGATAAGCTTGTCGAAGAAGGTGCTGTTGAAATAGATGGCGTAAAGGCAACGGCTGGATCAAAAGTATTTGCAGATTCTACAGTTACTGTAAATGGCGAAGTAATTGGTAAATCATCAAAAAAGGTTTACTTTGCATTTAATAAGCCTGTAGGAATAGTGTGCACTGCAGAAAAAAAGGAAAAGGATAATATTATTGATTTCATAAATTATCCAGTAAGACTTCTGTATGCAGGAAGACTTGATAAAGAGTCTGAGGGACTTATTATTCTTACAAACGATGGTGACATGATTAATTCCATGATGCGTGCAAGATATGGTCATGAGAAGGAATACATTGTCACAGTTGATAAAGATATAAATAAAGATTTTATTTACTCATTAAGAAACGGCGTTTATCTTGAAGAACTTGATGTTACTACTAGAAAGTGCAAGGCATCATTAATTGATAACAGAACATTTCGTATTATTTTAACTCAAGGCTTAAATAGACAAATAAGACGAATGTGTGAAGCGTTTGGCGTGAATGTTGTATCACTAAAAAGAGTCAGGATAATGAATATAGAGCTTGCTGATTTATCGGTTGGAAGCATGAGAACGCTATCTTCAGAAGAATTAAAAGAATTAAGAAATAGACTTAAAGAAAATAATGAATAAGTTAGACAGAATGAAAGAACTCATAGTGACTCTTAATGAAGCGTCTAAGGCATATTATGCTGAAGACAGAGAAATAATGAGTAACTATGAATACGATAAATTGTATGATGAGCTTTTAGCCCTTGAAAAAGAAACTGATACAGTTCTTGCGGGCTCTCCAACAGTAAGCGTTGGCTATGAAGCGGTTAATGAACTTCCAAAGGAAGCGCATGAGAGCCCTATGCTTTCTCTTGATAAGACTAAGGATAGAGAGGCATTAAGAGACTGGCTTAATGGTCATGAGGCCCTTCTTTCATGGAAGCTTGATGGACTTACAATTGTACTTACATATGAGAATGGTACATTAAGTAAAGCTGTTACAAGAGGTAATGGAGAGATTGGTGAAGTTATTACAAATAACGCAAAAACATTCATCAACCTTCCACATAATATTAGCTATAAGGGTACTCTTGTATTAAGAGGTGAAGCAGTTATTTCTTATGCTGATTTTGAAGAAATAAATGCCATGATTCCTGAAGAGGGAGCTAAATATAAAAACCCAAGAAATTTATGTTCTGGCTCCGTAAGACAGTTAAATAATCAGATAACAGCAGAGAGGCGTGTTAGATTTATCGCTTTTAATTTAGTAAGTGCAGGCGATAAGGAATTTACATATAGAAGTGAACAGTTTGAATTCTTAAAGGAACAGGGCTTTGAAGTAGTTGAATACTACAAAGTAAACGAGCCTGATATTTTATCAAGAATCGAGTACTTTGCAGAAGCTATTTCTAAAAATGCTTTTCCATCAGATGGTTTAGTACTTACATATGATGATATTGAATATGGAAGAAGTCTTGGAAGAACAGCAAAGTTTCCAAGAGATGCCATTGCATTTAAGTGGGCTGATGAAACAGCAGTTACAAAGCTTATTGATATGGAATGGTCTCCATCAAGAACAGGACTTATTAATCCTGTTGCAATATTTGAGCCAGTTGAGCTTGAAGGTACTACAGTATCAAGAGCAAGCGTTCATAATATAAGCATTGTAAAGGCATTACAGCTTGGTATTGGAGACGAAATAACTGTATATAAGGCAAACATGATTATTCCACAGATTGAAGAGAATAATACAAGAAGTGGAAAGCTCTCTATCCCATGTAAATGTCCTGCATGCCAGGGAGATACAGTAATTAAGAGTGAAAATGATGTTGAAACGCTTTACTGTACAAATAGTGAATGTCCTGCCAAAGCAATAAAAAGCTTTACATTATTTGTATCAAGAGATGCCATGAAAATTGATGGCTTAAGTGAGGCTACTCTTGAAAAGTTTTTGGCAAGGGGCTTTATAAAAGAGTTTGCTGACATGTATCATCTTGATAAATATAGGGATGAAATATGCGAAATGGAAGGCTTTGGTGAAAAGTCATATAATAACCTTCATGATGCAATAGAAGCATCAAGAGATGTGTTACTTCCTAACCTTATTTATGCCCTTGGAATATTAAATGTTGGGTTATCAAATGCAAAGGTTATTTGTAAATCCTTTGATTATGACATTGAGGCAATGATTTCTACTGATGCAGAAAGACTATCAGAGATAGATGGTGTAGGCGAAGTAATTGCAAAGAGCTTTACAGATTATTTTAATGATTTGAACAAAAGAAGAAGTTTTGATAATCTAGTGAAAGAGCTTAATATCAAGATTCCTGAAAAGGGTGAAGAAAATACAAATGTAGCTGGTAAGACCTTCGTAATTACAGGAAGTCTTAATACATATGAAAATAGAAATGCACTAAAGGACTTAATCGAAAGCATGGGCGGACATGTAGCAGGATCTGTTAGTGCGAAAACGAATTATCTGATTAATAATGATGTAACATCAAACTCATCAAAAAATAAAAAAGCGAAAGAGTTAGGAGTAGAAATCATTTCAGAAGATCAGTTTAATGAAATGATAGGATGAAAAAATGCCAATTAAAGTAATGAATGATCTCCCTGCAAAGGAGATACTTGAAAATGAAAATATATTCGTGATGGATGAAAACAGATCCATGCATCAGGATATCAGACCACTTCAGATTGGAGTATTAAATCTGATGCCAATAAAGCAGGATACTGAATTACAGCTTCTTAGAGCACTATCAAATACACCACTTCAGGTTGACATAACTTTTGTTAATATGAAAAGCCATGTATCACAGAATACGGCAGCAAGCCATATTAATAAGTTCTACACAACCTTTGATGAAATAAAAGATAAAAAATTTGATGGCTTTATAATTACAGGTGCGCCAATAGAACAGTTTGAGTTTGAAGATGTTGATTACTGGAAAGAATTGACAGAGATATTTGACTGGACTAAGAAAAATGTTACTTCAACACTTCATATTTGCTGGGGTGCTCAGGCAGGACTTTATTATCATTTCGGTGTTAAGAAAATATGGCTTGATAAGAAAGTATCTGGTGTATATGAGCATAAGGTTCTAAACAGAAAGATTCCTCTTGTAAGAGGCTTTGATGATATATTCTTAGCTCCACATTCAAGACATACTGGCGTTGATATGGAAAAGATTCGTCAGTGCGATGAACTTCAGGTACTTGCTACATCAGATGAAGTTGGTGATCTTTTAGTATCAAAGAAGGACGGTACACAGGTATTTGTACTTGGTCATCTTGAGTATGATAGATTAACTCTTGATGCAGAATATAAGAGAGATACAAATAAGGGATTAAATCCTGATATACCTGTTAATTATTATACAAATGATGACACTACTATAAGGCCATACCTTACATGGAGAGCTACAAGTAACTGTATGTACAGTAACTGGCTTAATTACTATGTATATCAGGCTACACCATACGATTTATTGTAAAATTAGGAGATATTATGAAAGTTATAGATATTATTAATAGTGAGAATCCTACATTATCACTTGAAGTATTCCCACCAAAGGTTTCAGCAAAGTATGAATCAATAGAAAAAGCAACAGAAGAAATAGCTGCACTTAAGCCAGGTTTTATGAGTGTTACTTATGGAGCTGGCGGTGGTACAAGTGATTTCACAGTTTCTATTGCAGAAAATCTTGAAAAGAAATTTGATGTTCCTGTACTTGCTCATTTAAGCTGTATAAGCTCTACAAAAGAAGGAGTTCGTACTCAGCTTGAACATATAAAGGCAGCAGGACTTACTAATATTTTAGCTCTTCGTGGTGATATTCCAGAGGGTATGACAAATAGCGAAGAATGGGACTACCATTATGCTACAGAGCTTGTTAGAGAAATAAAGGAATTCGATAAGGATATCTGTATAGGCGGTGCATGCTATCCAGAGGTACATCCAGATTCAGAAAACCAGGTAGAAGACATTAAGCATCTTAAAGAAAAGGTAGATGCTGGATGCGAATTTTTAACTACACAGATGTTTTTTGATAATAATATTTTCTATAACTTTTTATATAAAGTAAGAGAAGCTGGTATTACAGTACCAATCGTTCCTGGTATTATGCCACTTACAAATATTAACCAGTTAAAGAGAACGCTTGCATTATCAGGTACAGTTTTACCATTAAGATTTAGATATCTTCTTGATAAGTTTGGCTCTGATGAAGCTGCTATGAAGCAAGCAGGTATTATTTATGCTAGCGAACAGATTATAGATTTATATGCAAACGGTATTAAGAACGTTCATGTATATTCAATGAATAAACCAGAAGTTGCATTAAAGTTAATGGAGAATTTTTCGGAGATTCTTAAATGGCAGCGACCATAATAAGTCATCGTGGTCTTACAAGAGAAGTAAGGCTTGATCAAATAGAACGTTATATGGGAATGGGTGGTGTGTCAGCAGAAGGCGAACTAAGCAGAGAAATTGACAGATGCCGCCCATTAATCATGAATGCAGTTAATGCAATGGCTTGTTACTTAGAAACAGATGTTAAGGTAGATGGCGATACAGTAGATTTAAGTTATTTGAGCATTGAATCAAAAAGCCTATCAAGACTAATGCGCGGATGTAATAAGGCTATATTAATTGCAGCAACAATTGGCCCTAAGGTAGATATGCTTATAAAGAAGGAGGCAGTTGTTTCAAAAGCATCAGCTCTTGTTATGAATTCAGTCGCCGTTGCTGCTATAGAAAGCTATATGGCAGAGCTTAATGAGCATATTGCAAATGAATATAAGGAATATTCATTAAGACCAAGGTTTTCACCAGGATATGGTGATGTACCATTATCTACCCAGATTGATTTACTTCGTGTTCTTGATACAAATAGAAAAATCGGGGTAGCGTTATCAGATACATTATTAATGACACCGGAAAAATCAGTATCTGCAATAATTGGACTTGCAGAGGATGGATGTATTCATATAGATAAAGATTGTGATATTTGTCCTAAGAAGGATTGTGAATATAGATTAGGAGATTAACTGATGGATTTCAGAGAAAGACTTAAATCAGGAATTTTATATTTAGATGGAGGAACAGGTTCAATACTTCAGTCCCTTGGATTAAAGCCTGGTGAGCTTCCTGAAAAATGGAATATAGAAAGAGCAGATGATATTGTATCTGTTGCGAAAAAGTATTATGAAGCTGGTTCAAATGTTGTTTATACAAATACATTTGGTGCTAACTGTCTTAAATATGATGGTAAGGATGGCAGATATACAGTAGAGGAAGTAGTAGTTGCAGCTGTAAATAATACTAGAAAAGCTTCATTAGAGGCAGCAGGTGATAAATCAGACAGATTTGTTGCTCTTGATATAGGACCAATTGGCAAAATGCTTGAGCCACTGGGTGATCTTGCATTTGAAGATGCAGTTTCTATATTTGCTGAAACAGTACGTGCTGGAGTTAAGGCAGGGGCTGATTTAATTGCGATAGAGACAATGAATGATAGTTATGAGACAAAGGCAGCAGTACTTGCTGCAAAGGAGAACTCTGATCTGCCTATTATTGTTACTAACGTATATGATGAGAACTGCAAGCTTATGACAGGAGCATGCCCTGAATCTATGGCAGCAATGCTTGAAGGTTTGTCAGTTGATGCAATTGGTGCAAACTGTTCGCTTGGACCAAAGCAGATGATACCTGTTGCAAAAAGACTTCATGCCGCACTTTCTGTTCCGCTCATTATGAAGCCTAACGCAGGTATGCCAAAGAGCGTTGATGGAAAGACTGTATATGATGTATTACCTGAAGAGTTTTCAGAAATAATGATGGAGCTTCAGGATATTGGTGTAAGAGTGTTTGGTGGATGTTGTGGTACAACACCTGACTATATAAAAGCTACAGTAGAAAAGACAAAATCAAGAGAACTTAAGCCAGTAGTAGAGAAGGAACATTCAGTTATTTCTTCATCGCAGGAGGCTGTTTATTTTGATAAAATCCCAATTCTTATTGGTGAGAGAATTAACCCTACCGGAAAGAAGCTTTTCAAAGAAGCTCTTAGAAACCACGATATAGGCTATGTGCTTAATGAAGGTATTAAGCAGAAAGAGAATGGAGCACATGTACTTGATGTAAATGTAGGTCTTCCAGAAATAGATGAGCCAGCATTACTTAAGGAATGTGTAGAAGAGTTACAGTCAGTTATTTCTCTTCCTCTTCAGATTGATACAACAGATATTGAGGCTATGGAGGGCGCTCTTCGTGTATATAACGGTAAGCCTATGGTTAACTCTGTTAATGGTAAAGAAGAGGTTATGAACGCTGTATTCCCACTTGTTAAGAAATATGGTGGCTTTGTGGTTTGCCTTACTCTTGATGAAGATGGAATTCCTGATAATGCAGATAAGAGAATAGAGATAGCTAAAAATATTATTAAAAAGGCAGCAGAGTATGGCATTAAGAAAAAGGATCTTATTTTTGATCCGCTTGCCATGGCTATTTCTTCAGATACAAATGCAGCACTTGCAACTCTTGAATCAGTAAAGAGACTTACAAATGAATTAAATGTTAAATCAAGTCTTGGAGTCTCTAATGTTTCATTTGGACTTCCAAACAGAGATTTTATTACATCAACATTCTTTACAATGGCAATGGACAATGGCCTTTCAGGTGCCATCATGAATCCATTTTCATTTGAAATGATGAAAGCATACCATGCATTCCTTGCACTTAAAGGTCTTGATGAGAACTGTACTGGATATATCAGTTTTGCTGGAGATATTACACTAGGTGAAACTGTAAGTAAAACAGTAAGCCAGAGTAGTGGTGATACTCCAGATGGATTAAAGGGTGCTATCGTAAAGGGATTAAAAGAAGAGGCAGCAGCTCTTGCGGCAAAGGAACTTGAAACAATAGATGGTTTGACGCTTATTAATGAGCAGATTGTTCCTGCTCTTGATATTGTAGGTGTTGGTTTTGAGAAAAAGACTATGTTCTTACCTCAGCTTTTAATGAGTGCTGAGGCTGCAAAGGGTGCATTTGATGAGGTTAAAAAGAAAATTCCTCAGGGCTCTGGAAATAAGGCATCTGTTATTTTGGCAACAGTAAAAGGCGATATTCACGATATTGGAAAAAATATTGTAAAAGTAATTCTTGAGAATTATGGATATAACGTTATTGATTTAGGAAAAGATGTTGAACCTGAAATAATAGTAAACGAGGCAATAGATAAAAACATAACTCTTGTTGGTTTGTCTGCGCTTATGACAACAACAGTTCCAGCAATGGAGGAAACAATAAAGCTTCTTCATGAGAAGAAGCCTGACTGCAAAGTTGTTGTTGGCGGAGCTGTTTTAACACAGGAGTATGCCGACATGATTAAAGCTGATAAGTATGCAAAGAATGCAATGGAAACTGTCAGATACGCTGAAGAACTATTGGTCTAGAATATTCAGGGATAAAATCTGTTTTGAATTTATTCGATGCTATATGACCATAAATTTCAGCGGTATATGTGTTTTCATTAAGCAGTTTCATTGTAAGCTCGTCACCTATATTCTTTTCAGCATCAGCAAGCTTAGAAATAACAGGTATAGTTGAATTCTGTTTAAGTAGTGATAAGATGCCTGATGAGCTTTCATTGAATCCAAGGATTCTTGCATATAACGAATAGTTGTTAGCTATATATTTATTGAAATTTGATTTCTTAATATTTAATACAATGTGCATAAGGGCACGGCTTATTCTAGAATAGGTCGTGTCTTTTGTTTTAAGTAATGCAGTAAACTGTGAAAATGACTCAAAATCATTTAAGCAGTTGATTATTCTTGCAGCTAAAGATTCTGATACATCAAGGAATTCTGTGAGCTTTAAAATACCTGATGCTTTTATATTATTTCCAGAACCATAAATGATGTCCATTAATTTGTACACTAATATATCAGAGTAATCATCAATGTTTATTGGATAAGTAGTATCTAAATATGTGCTAAGGTAATCATATATTTCATCTGAAAGCTGATCTTTTAGTGGAGCAAAATTTCCATCGATAAGTTCTTTTCTAACGGCGCTAGAAGATAAAGCACCAAGGCTTTCATCATGATATTCTGAGTTAAGTCTTTTTACACCATAAGCCTTTATAGGACTATCAAGAGATACTAGTGCCTTAATATAGCTTATTGCAAGTGTGTTATTTGGAGATGATAAAATCTGTTCAAGCTCATCAATAGAATATGAGAGTGCATAGTTATCAGACTCATCATCCATATTTCCAATTATTTCACATATTGCCATTGCATCTGCCTTCGCAAAGCTTGCACCTTCAGATGTAAATTTAGAAACATATGAATCGTATTCTTCTTTATAAAATACAGGTATTTCTGCAAGCTCATATAAAAGCTTCATATCATCACATTCAACACCAAAGCATATGCTGTCAGCAACGTTTAATGCATCAATTAATGAAACAGCACCCTTTGCAAAATATTCAGCACTGGCAAGACTGTAATATGCAGGTAATTCAATTACAAGATCAGCACCACCAAGGAGGGCTGTTTCTGTACGCATGTATTTATTCATTACTGCAGGTGCGCCTCTTTGTACGAAATCTCCCGACATAACGACAAGTACATAATCAGCTCCTGTAATCTGACGTGCTCTGTCAATTAAGTATTCATGACCCTTATGCATAGGGTTATATTCGGCTATAATTGCTGTAACAGACATTGATTTTTCCTCATATTGTATTTAATAAAGAACATTCATATTTTACCATAAATGGGATATAAGTGGTATAATGCATAATAGAATAGTTTTATGGGAGGGCATTTCGGTGTTAGAATTCAAATATGATACACAGCTTCTTATTGAAGGTGAAGACCTTGATGAAGATGCAATTAATGATTACATTACTGAGAATTTCAAAGGAGATTGTCTCCTTGCAGTTGGTGATGAAGAGCTAATAAAGATTCATTATCATACAAATGAGCCATGGAAGGTACTTGAGTATTGTTCAACACTTGGCGAAATTTACGATATCGTTGTAGAAGATATGGACAGACAGTCAAGAGGCCTTAAGGGCTGATATTTTATTGGGGGACTAGAAGATGTCATTTATTGAAGATATTAAAAGCAGAGCAAAGCAGAATGTTAAGCGTATCGTATTACCAGAGACAGACGACAGAAGAACACTTCTTGCTGCTGGACAGATTATAAGAGAAGGAATTGCCGACATTATCATGGTTGGTAAAGAAGATAAGATCATGGAAGGTGCTAAATGGCTCGAACTTGATCTTGATAAAGTAACAGTTGTTGACCCAGAAAAGTTTGAACGCCTTGATGAGTATGCTGATAAGCTTTATGAAATCCGTAAGTCAAAGGGTATGACTGTTGAAGCTGCAAGAGCTAATCTTTTAAATAACTATCTTATGTTTGGTGTAATGATGGTTAAGATGAGAGATGCAGATGGAATGGTATCAGGTGCGTGTCATGCTACAGCAGATGTATTAAGACCAGCACTTCAGATTTTAAAAACAGCTCCAGGTGTTGATATAGTTTCAGGTTTCTTTGTACTTGATGTACCAAATTGTGATCTTGGTGAAAATGGAACATTTATTTTTGCAGACTGTGGATTGAATCAGGATCCAAATGCTGAAGAGCTTGCATGTATCGCAAACTCAGCTGCAAAGAGCTTTACAACACTTGTTAGAGCAAAGCCTATCGTAGCAATGCTTTCACACTCAACAAAGGGTTCTGCAAAGCACCCATTAGTTGATAAGATGGTTGAGGCTACAAAGATTGCAAAAGAAAGATATCCAAGTCTTATGATAGATGGTGAGCTACAGTCTGATGCTGCAATTGTTCCATCAGTTGCTAAATCAAAAGCTCCAGATTCTCCACTTGAAGGAAAGGCAAACGTACTTATTTTCCCTAACCTTGATGCTGGAAATATTGGATATAAGCTTGTACAAAGACTTGCAAAGGCGGAGGCCTATGGACCAATGCTTCAGGGACTTTCAGCTCCTGTTAATGACCTTTCAAGAGGTTGTTCTGCTGAAGATATCGTCGGTGTTGTAGCACTTACAGCAGTTCAGGCACAGCTTGTATAAAATTCTTGTTGACAAATATTTATTTGCCTTGTATAATTTTGCAAGTGGCGTCAGATGATGCCGATTTAAAGAAGAGATACTACGGCGATGCCGATGAAATACGGAATGGGAGGTGTTTTGGATGTCCATTTGTCCTAAGAATAAATCATCAAAGGGAAGAAGAGATAAGAGAAGAGCTAACTGGAAGATGTCAGCTCCAAACCTTGTTAAGTGTTCAAAGTGTGGCGAGCTTATGATGCCACATAGAGTATGCAAGGCATGCGGTTCTTATAACAAGAAAGAAATCATCCCTCAGGATTAATAAGATTATATAAAGAGCCTTCGATTATTCGAAGGCTCTTTGTTTTTTGAAGATTATGAAAAGATTATTTGTATATTTAAAAAATTACAAATTGCAGTGTATATTAGCTCCCTTATTTAAAATGCTTGAAGCGACATTTGAACTTATAGTTCCACTTGTTGTAGCTTCACTTATTGATAAAGGTGTTAATGGAAGAAATACAGGACATATTTATGCGTGCTGTATTATTTTGATTGCACTTGGACTTATTGGTCTTATAAGTTCATGCACAGCACAGTTCTTTGCGGCGTATGCAGCAACAGGATTTTCTAAAGAATTAAGAGAAGACTTATTTACTCATTTAATGTCACTCTCATTTAAAGAAATAGATGGTATTGGAACGTCCACTATGATTACAAGAATGACAAGCGATGTGAATCAGGCGCAGACTGGTGTAAACATGTTCCTAAGGCTTTTCTTAAGATCTCCGTTTGTAGTATTTGGCGCTATGATTATGGCGTTTACTATTGATGTGAAATCCGCCCTTATATTCGTTTTCGTAATTTTTATCCTGTTTATTATTGTGGGATATATTATGAAGACAAACATTCCTATGCTTAAAAAAGTACAGTCATTACTTGATACTGTTTTAATGCACACAAGAGAGAATATAAGCGGTGCAAGAGTTATTAGGGCATTCTGTAGAGAGAGTGATGAGACAGAAGCGTTTTTAAAATCAAATGATGCACTAGTTAATATGCAGCTTAAGAGTGGAAGACTCTCTGGCGCACTTAATCCTGTAACCTATGTTGTTGTTAATCTTGGAATAGTGTGCCTTATTTATACAGGAGCTCTTCAGGTTAATAATGGAATACTGACTCAAGGACAGGTTATTGCGTTATACAATTACATGTCTCAGATTCTTGTAGAATTAATTAAGCTTGCAAATCTCATTATTACATTAAATAAAGCTCTTGCCAGCGCAGGAAGATTATCAGATGTTTTTGATATCTCATGTTCGCAAAAAGACGGAAATATTGTCCTTTCTAAAGAAATAATTGAAGAAAGCAATGTAGCAGTTTCTTTTGAAAATGTATCTCTAAATTACAATAAAGATAGTGACGACGCCCTTGAAAATATTACTTTTTCTGTAAAGAAGGGCGATACAGTTGGAGTAATTGGTGGTACTGGCTCTGGTAAGACTTCACTTATTTCTCTTATTCCAAGGTTTTATGATGCAACAGGTGGATGCGTTAAATTATTTGGAAGAAATATTGATGAATACACTATAGAAAGTATTAGGGAACATATTGGTGTTGTTCTGCAAAAAGCAGTTTTATTTAAGGGAACAGTGGCAGATAACATTGGATATGGTGCCAGCAATTTAGACTCTTCATCCCTTGAAAATGCAGCTGAAATGGCTGTTGCAAATGACGTAGTTAATGCAAAAGGCGGAATGGAAGGAATCGTTGAGCAGGGCGGCAGAAATATGTCTGGTGGTCAGAGACAGCGTCTTACAATAGCAAGAGCTATTGCTAAAAACCCTGATATTTTAATTTTAGATGATTCTGCATCTGCCCTTGATTTTGCAACAGAAAAGAAACTTAACGAAAATATTAGGAAGCTTGATGGAAAAATTACAACATTTATTGTTACACAGCGTGCATCATCTATTCTTACTGCAGATAAAATAATTGTATTAGAAGATGGACAGATTGCCGGTATTGGTACACATGATGAATTAATTAAATCATGTGAAGTTTATAAAGAAATTTACTATACCCAGTTTGCAGAAGAAAAGGAGGTATCACATGAAAAATAAAGATACTGTGAAAAAACTCCTTTTAAGAATAAAGCCATATATGCCACTTGTTTTATTATCACTCATATTAGCTTTTATTACGGTGGCATCTACATTATATGTTCCAATAGTCATTGGTCAGACAATTGATTGTATTGCATATAAGTCAGTGGATTTTAAAACACTTATTTCTCTTCTTACAAAAGTAGTGTTAGTTTCATTATTTACAATGCTGGTTCAGTGGGTTATGAACCTTGTAAATAACAAAACAACTTATTATATAGTAAGGGATTTAAGAAATGACTTATTTAATAAGATAGAAAGCCTTCCAATTTCTGTTTTGGATTCTAC
Source organism: Lachnospiraceae bacterium (assembly GCA_030531435.1). Classification (GTDB taxonomy): domain Bacteria; phylum Bacillota; class Clostridia; order Lachnospirales; family Lachnospiraceae; genus UBA2868. The sequence goes on along the minus strand of JAUNNN010000034.1, from coordinate 8,324 downwards.
TCCACAGGGAGATATTGTAAGCAGAATGATTGCTGATGCAGATCAGTTTGCTGATGGATTATTAATGGGATTTACACAGGCATTCACAGGGGTGCTCACTATTGTTGGAACTCTGCTTTTTATGCTTAATATGAATGTTGTAATTACCTTAGTAGTAGTTGTGCTTACGCCACTTTCGCTATTTATTGCAAACTTTATTTCAAGAAGAACATTCAGCATGTTTAAAAAGCAGTCAGAGGTAAGGGGAGAGCAGACAGCATATATTGATGAAATGCTTTCAAATGAAAAAGTAGTAAAAGCTTTTTCAAAAGAAGAAAAGACATGTGAGAAGTTTGCAGAGATGAATGAGGAGCTAAGAAAAGCTTCCCTTCGTGCTATATTCTTTTCTTCACTTACAAATCCAGGAACAAGATTTGTCTACAATGTTATTTATGCATTCGTAGCTTTAGTTGGTGCAGTGAATGTATTATCTGGTGGAATGACAGTTGGTATACTGGCATGCTTTTTGAGTTATGTTAACCAGTATACAAAGCCATTTAATGAAATAACAAGTGTAGTTACAGAATTGCAAAATGCTTTCGCATGTATTGAGAGAATTTTTGGATTACTTGAAACTGATTCCGAAATTCCAGATGCTGCTGATGCGCTTACTTTAGATAATATTGATGGCAGAGTTAAAGTTGATGAGGTTTATTTCTCCTATAATAAAGAGAAGAAGCTTATTGAGAATTTCAACTTAAGTGTTGTAAATGGACAGAAGGTTGCAATTGTTGGGCCAACTGGATGTGGCAAAACTACAATCATAAATCTTCTTATGAGATTTTATGATGTTGATAGTGGAACTATTTTTATTGATAATAATGATATTAAAAATATTACAAGAAATTCCCTAAGGTCATCCTATGGAATGGTGCTTCAGGATACATGGCTTAAGAATGGTACTATTAAAGAAAATATAGCAATGGGTAGACCTGATGCTACAGATGAAGAAATAATAAATGCAGCAAAGGAAGCTCACGCTCATTCATTTATTAGAAGACTTGAAAATGGATATGATACAGTTATTGGTGATGATGGAGGAAGTCTTTCTCAGGGACAGAAGCAGCTTCTTTGTATAGCAAGAATAATGCTTACATTGCCACCAATGCTTATTTTGGATGAAGCAACATCATCTATAGATACAAGAACTGAGATTAAAATACAAAATGCATTCAACAAGCTTATGGAAGGGAAAACAAGCTTTATCATTGCTCATAGACTTTCTACTATTAAAAATGCGGATATAATACTTGTTATGAGAGATGGAAGTGTAATCGAAAGTGGAAATCATATTGAACTTATGAATAAAAAAGGATTTTATTACAATCTTTATAATTCACAGTATGGCGACTGATAATAAAGTGTGTTATAATTTTTTGTTGTGCGTTAAGGCATTGGGGATTTGACATGAGTGATGTAAATTGCGAATCATGTGGAAACTTCATATATGATGAAGAGTTTGAGGAGTATTACTGCCAGATGGAACTGGATGAGGACGAGTATGGCCGTCTCGTATCAAATTCAAATTACAAATGCCCATACTTTATTTTCAATGACGAATATAAAGTAGTACGACATCAGATGTAGTTATTTTTATCCGAATAACTGCATTATTGCGTCGTTTTCTGTCAATGGGGACAGGACAAGATAGGAGAAATAAAAATGGAAGGAATTTTTATTCCAGAAGGCTACAAGAGTCCAAGATCAATTAGAGAAACAGAAATTCAGATTAAAGAAGTAAAGGATTTTTTTGAGGTTGCATTAGCAAAGGCATTAAATCTTACAAGAGTATCTGCCCCACTATTTGTAACACCAGAATCAGGACTAAATGATAACCTTAATGGTGTTGAAAGACCTGTTAAGTTTGGTATTAAGGAGCAGAATGACAGAGAAGTAGAAATAGTACATTCTCTTGCTAAATGGAAAAGAATGGCTCTTAAAAAGTATGGATTTGGAACAGGCGAAGGCTTGTATACAGATATGACAGCCATTAGAAGAGATGAAGATACAGATAATCTTCATTCAATATATGTAGATCAGTGGGACTGGGAAAGAGTTATTGAAAAGTCTGAGCGTACAGAAGAAACTCTTAAATCAATTGTTAAGAAGATTTATGGTGCCATTGAAGAAACAGAGGATTATTTATGCAATAAATATCCTGAAATTGAAAGAATTCTTCCAGATGAAATCAAGTTCGTTACTACACAGGAGCTTGAAGACAGATGGCCAGATAAAACATCAAAAGAAAGAGAATCTCTCATTGCAAAAGAGCATGGTGCCGTATTCCTCATGAAAATCGGTGGTGCTCTTGGCTCAGGGGAAAAACATGATGGAAGAGCTCCAGACTATGATGACTGGGAGTTAAATGGTGATATTATTGTTTATTTCCCTGTTCTTGGATCAAGTATTGAGCTTTCATCAATGGGAATCAGAGTAGATGAAGATTCACTTATGAAGCAGCTTGAAATTGCAGGCTGTATGGAAAGAGCAGAACTTCCATTCCAGAAGGCTATTTTAGATAAAGAGCTTCCATATACAATTGGTGGTGGAATTGGACAGTCAAGAATTTGTATGTTCTTCTTAAGAAGAGCACACGTTGGCGAAGTTCAGAGCTCAATCTGGAAAGATGGAATTGTAGAATATGCAGCCGAAAAGGGTGTAAATCTCTTATAATCTCGGTAGATTAATTATTTAAGGAGTTAGATCGATGGATAAATTCACATCAAATGGACTTAGAAATACATGGATTAAGTTTTATGAAGACAGAGGCCATGTAAACTGTGGAGCCGTATCACTTGTATCAGATGGTTCAACAGGTGTTCTTTTCAATGTTGCAGGTATGCAGCCACTTATGCCATATCTTCTTGGCGAAAAGCACCCAAAGGGAACTCGTCTTTGCAACGTACAGGGATGCGTTAGAACAAATGATATTGATTCAGTAGGTGACGCAAGCCATGTTACATTCTTTGAAATGATGGGATCATGGAGTCTTGGTGATTACTTCAAGAAAGAAAGATGTCAGTGGAGTTTTGAACTTTTAACTGATGTATTTGGCTTTGACAGAGATCATCTTGCAGCTACAGTTTTTGCTGGAGATGAAAATGCTCCAAGAGATGATGAAGGCGCAAAATATAGAGAGGAGTCAGGATTTAAAAAAGAGAATATTTATTACCTTCCAGCTGAAGATAACTGGTGGGGTCTTGAGTTTGGACCATGTGGACCAGATTCAGAAATGTTCTATGTAAAAGACGTTCCAAACTGTGGACCTGATTGTAAGCCAGGATGTCACTGCGGAAAATATACTGAAGTTGGTAACGACGTATTTATGCAGTATGAAAAACACCATGATGGTCATCTTACTCCTCTTGCTCAGAAGAACGTTGATACAGGTTGGGGACTTGAGAGAATTCTTGCATTCCTTAATGGATATTCAGATGTATATAAGGTTGATTTATTTGCTGAAACAATGGCTTATATTGAAACAGCATCTAATAAGAAATATGGTGAAGACGAGAAGATTACAAAGTCTATGCGTATTTTAGCTGACCATGTTCGTACAAGCGTAATGCTTATTGGCGATGAGGCTAAGCTTTTACCATCTAATGCAGGTGCTGGTTACGTATTAAGAAGACTTATAAGAAGAGCCGTAAGACATGGACGTACATTAGGTCTTAAGACATCTGATTTAATCAACATTGCTGATATTTATATTACAAAGGTTTATTCAGAGTCATATCCATTACTTGTTAAGAACCATGACTTTATCCTTTCAGAGCTTGAAAAGGAAATTAATCGTTTTGAATCAACTCTTGAAAATGGTATGAAGGAGTTCAAGAAAATCCTTGAGGAGAATAAGTCAAAGGGTTCAATTGATGGAAAGAGTGCATTCTATTTATATGACACATTTGGATTCCCTATTGAGCTTACTGTAGAGCTTGCAGAGGAAGAGGGCTTAAAGGTTGATGAAGAAGGCTTTAAAGCTGCAATGGAAGAACAGAAGGATTTAGCTAGAGCTAATCAGAAGTTCTCTCAGGCATCAACAGCTGATGCTGGTGTTTATAATGAAATAGATGCAAATATCACAACAGAGTTTATTGGTTACCTTTCACTTGAAACATCTAGTGAAATTAAAGCAATTGTTTCTGATGGAAAGGTTGTTTCAAGTATTGGCGAAGGCGACAAGGCAGTAATTATTACAGCAGTAACTCCATTCTATGCAACAATGGGTGGACAGCAGGGCGATATAGGAACTATTTCTACTGCTAATGGACAGTTTAAAGTAACAGATACAGTTAAGGTTCCAGGAAATAGAGTAGGACATGTAGGTGAAGTTATTTCAGGAAGTTTCAACGTTTCTGAGAATGCAAAGCTTTCTGTAGATGAAGAAACTAGAATGGCAACATGCCGTAACCATTCAGCAACTCACCTTTTACAGGCAGCACTTCAGGAAGTGCTTGGAGAGTCTGTTCATCAGCAGGGATCATTCCAGGATGCAGACAGAACACGTTTTGACTTCAGCTTTTCACAGGCTATGACAGCTGAGGAAATCAAAAAGGTTGAAGCAATCGTTAATGAGAAAATAGCTGAAGATCTTCTTGTAAGCACAAAGGTAATGTCAATTGATGAAGCAAAGGAAAGCGGAGCAATGGCATTATTTGGTGAGAAGTATGGTGAAGAAGTTAGAGTAGTATCAATGGGTTCTTTCTCAAAGGAACTTTGTGGTGGTACTCATGTATCAAAGACAGGCGATATTGGTTCATTTAAGATTCTTTCAGAAAATGGTGTTGCTGCCGGAGTAAGACGTATTGAGGCAATTACAGGCGCAAATGTTCTTGCACATTATGCTGTTGTTGAAAATATGTTAAATGATGCTGCTAAGGCTGCTAAATGTTCTCCAGCAGAACTTGCAGAGAAGATTCAGAAAATGCAGGCAGAGATTAAGGCTCTTAATTCTGAAGTAGAGTCACTTAAATCACAGGCTGCTAAGGATGCTCTTGGTAACGTAGAAGATGATATTAAAGAAGTTGCTGGAGTTAAGCTGCTTGCAACTAAAGTATCTGGTGTAGATATGAACGGTCTTAGAGATCTTGGTGATCAGCTTAAGACAAAGGTTCCAGAGGGCGTTGTAGTTATTGCTTCTGATGCTGATGGAAAGGTAAATCTTATTGCAATGGCAACAGATGCAGCTATGGGCAAGGGCGCTCATGCAGGAAACCTTATTAAAGGAATTGCATCATTAGTTGGTGGTGGCGGCGGCGGTCGTCCAAACATGGCACAGGCTGGTGGTAAGAATCCAGCAGGAATTGATACATGTCTTTTAGAAGCTGAAAAGGTACTTGCATCACAGCTTGCTTGACAAGATTTATTTGATACTGTAATATGATGAAGTAAAGTCAAAGAGGACGACAATTAAAGTCGCCCTCTTTTTTTAAAATTTAAAAGGAGAGATGTTATGTTAGATTCAATTGCTTCCGTTAATGGCGTGATTAACGGAATAGTATGGGGAACCTTTGGTATTGCCCTTTTATTCATTTCTGGTGTTGTAATGTCAATCGTAAACAAGGGATTTCAGTTTACACATATTCCACACTGGTGGAAGATGACAATTGGTGCTATTTTCAATGATAAGCACGTAACACAGCATACAGACAAAGATGATAAGCAGATTTCTCAGTTCCAGTCATTATGTACAGCTTTAGCTGCAACAATTGGTACAGGTAACATTGTTGGTATTGCTACAGCTATCGTAAAGGGTGGTCCTGGTGCGATTTTCTGGATGTGGATCATGGCTTTAGTAGGTATGATGACAAACTATTCAGAAAACGTTCTTGGTATTTACTATAGACGTAAAAACTCAAAGGGTGCATGGGCAGGTGGTGCTATGTACTACTTAAGAGATGGCCTTGGAGCAAAGAAGGGATGTAAGCAGATTGGTGCAATTCTTGCTGTATTATTCTCAATATTCTGTCTCCTTGCTTCATTTGGTATCGGTAATATGTCACAGGTTAACTCAATTGCTGGTAACATGAAGAGCGCATTTAACATTGATACAAGAATTACAGGTTTCTGTCTTGTAGTTTTATCAGCACTTGTTATTCTTGGTGGACTTAAGAGAGTAGCAGCTGTTACTGAAAAAATCGTTCCTTTCATGGCTGTTGCATATATCGCTGGTGCACTTGTAATTTGTGTAATCAATATTAGACAGTTTGGTCCTGTATTTGCTTCTATCTTTAAAGGCGCATTTACATTAGATGCTGCAGCAGGTGGAGCAATTGGTTACGGAATTAAGATGGCAATCACATGGGGATTTAAGCGTGGCGCTTTCTCAAATGAGGCTGGTCTTGGTTCATCAGTTATGGTTCATTCAAGTTCAAACGTAAAAGAGCCTGTAAGACAGGGTATGTGGGGTATCTTCGAAGTATTTGCAGATACAATTGTTGTTTGTACATTAACAGCGTTCATTATTCTTTCATCAGGTTATGTTGATCTTACAACAGGTAAGATGCTTACAGAAACAGCAGGATCAGATCTTGTTGGTATGTGTTTTGGCAATGTATTTGGTACTATTGGACCAATGTTTATCGCAATTGCAATTCTTCTTTTCGCTTACTCAACAGTTCTTGGATGGAGCCATTATGGTACAACAGCTTTTGAGTATCTTTTCGGTGATAAAGCATCAGTTATTTATAAAGTTGTATTTGTAATTATGGTATTCTTTGGATGTACAATGTCTCTTGATCTTGCATGGGATTTATCAGATACATTTAATGGTCTTATGATGATTCCTAACCTTATTGGTGTACTTGTATTATCACCAGTAGTTGCAAAGGTTACAGCTAACTATTGCAGACGTACATTTGGTGGTTCTAAAGAGGCTCCAATGTATTCAGCATTTGAAGATGTTCAGGCAATGCAGGAAGCTGCACCTGATGTTGAAGAGTAATATCATAAAATTTATATAACTTTTGGGGCCAAAAGTGATTTTTTGGCCCTATTTTTGTTGTTTATGCACAAAAAGTATGTTATAGTTATGAAGTACGGTGTGGGAAGTGTATATATTTGCACCGGAGATAAGAGGTGAAGGTATATGGATACAAAAATTTTATTAGAAAATGGTACAAACGAACTCGAAATTCTCGAGTTTAGAATTGGTGATAACTCTTATGGTATTAACGTAGCGAAGATTCGTGAAATAATTCCTTATCAGGCGGTTACTCCAGTTCCAAATTCACATCCTAGCATTGAAGGAATATTCATGCCTCGTGAAACAATGATTACTGCAATAAGTCTTAAGAATGCGCTTCAGCTTGGGGATTCTGATGCATCTGGCTTATTTATCATTACAAACTTCAATAAACTTGATGTTGCATTTCACGTAGATAAGGTAATGGGAATTCATAGAGTATCATGGGTTGATATTATTAAGCCTGATGCTACTATTAATTCTGAAACAGATGGTATTTCAACAGGTGTTGTTAAGTTTGATGACAGACTTGTTATTATATTAGACTTCGAAAAGATTGTTGCTGATATAAGCCCTGAGACAGGACTTAAGGTTCAGGACATCGATGCTCTTCCAGAGAGACAGAGAAGTGATATTCCAATCGTTATCGCTGAAGATTCACATCTTCTTAACAAGCTTATCAATGATTCACTTTCAAAAGCTGGTTATATCAATGTTAAGCGTAACGAAGATGGACTTGAAGCTTGGGAGTATATTACAAAGGCTCTTGAAGAAGATAAGCTTGAAGAAAGAGTTAGACTTGTTATTACAGATATCGAAATGCCAAGAATGGATGGACATCGTCTCATTAAGATGATTAAGAGCGATGAGCGATTAAAAGATATTCCAGTTGTTGTATTCTCATCACTTGTAAATGAAGAAATGAGAATTAAAGGTGAACAGCTTGGAGCAGATGCTCAGCTTTCAAAACCAGAGATTGGAAATCTTGTAAAAGAAATCGACAGATTGTTATCTAAATAATTAGATAATATGCGTTATATAAAAAACAGACCTTGTATCAACAAGGTCTGTTTTGCTGTACAGAAATAATTGTCTTGAAGTTCAATTTATGATATATTAAAGTGTGATTTTTTGAAAAGAATTATTTGAATTTTGGGAGATATTATGAGTTCTACCGAAGATTATTTAGATAGATTATTAAGACAGGTTACAGGGGAGCCTGAACCAGAGCCAGAGCCTTTACCGGAGGAAGAAATAGTTCCTGAAGTTGAGGCTAATGTTGTAGTGGAAGAGATTCCTGTGGTGGAGGAAATTCCTGTAG
>JAUNNN010000078.1 GCA_030531435.1 Lachnospiraceae bacterium | reverse complement strand
ATTTATACGCAAATATGTTGCCTATGGATATAGAAGTCGAAATTGTTTATATCAGTTAATAGATAATTATACATTGTTCTATCACAAGTTCCTAAAAAACAAGCCAACGGATGAACACTTTTTTGAACATGAATTCAATAGCCCAAGTGTTAGAGCATGGTCTGGTCTTGCATTTGAAAGAGTATGTTTACAACATGTATCACAGATTAAACAGGCATTAGGAATAAGTGGGGTTTACACGGAAGTCAATGCATGGTCATGTAAGGAGGATCTTGATAATGGAATATTTGGTTCACAGGTTGATTTATTGATTATAAGAAAAGACCAAGTAATCAATTTATGTGAAATGAAATATACCGAAAACGAATATGTTGTGGATAAGGATTTTGATAAAGCAATGCGAAGAAAAGTAAGTGATTTTATTAAATCAACTCAGACGAAATATACGATTCACACTACCTTGGTTTCAGCAAACGAGGTTATAGACAATTCTTATGCTGGAAATTTGCAATCAATTATTACAGCAGAAGATTTGTTTGTGAATTAAGAATTAAACTTTGTCGCTTTAAGCATCGTTAATGCATAAGAATTAAAATCTTTGTGAAATCACACAAATAATGGGTATTTGAATAACTAAATATAAAGGATCTTTTGTTAGTGTTTACTAATGGAAGGTCCTTTTTAATTGTCTAAGTCATTGTTGAATGAGCTTAACTATCACTTTTATTATCACTTTGGATTTATGTTTGATATGAAAAAGTGATAGTTATATGCTTTTTTATTTCTGCATTTCTGTTAATGGATTTCTGTTAATAAATCATGTATTGACAATTGAATACACATTCAATTATAATACATACAGTTGAATAATTACTCAATCAAAAGAGGGGATATAAAATGGCTAAAAATGAATTTATATGTGATTGTAAACCAATAAATGAAGAACTTGTGAAAGTAACAAAAGAAAAAATGCTCTCCGAAGACAAATATATAAAAGTCGCAGATTTTTTTAAGATAGTGGGAGATTCTACAAGATGCAAGATTGTATCAGCATTATCAATGAATGAGATGTGTGTTGGAGATCTGGCAAATGTATTATCTATGACAAAGTCTTCTATATCACACCAACTTAGTAAAATGAAGGATGCAGGAGTTGTGAAAAGCAGACGCAATGGAAAAGAGATGTATTATTCTCTTGATGACGATCATGTGGCTGAGATTTTTGAACTTACAGTAGAACATATCGGACATATGTAATAGTTATCAGGAAGAAGCGAGACAGGATAGCTTAAAGCGTATACTTAAATTTATTGAGGAGTGGCAGTAATGAATTCAGTTTTATTTTATAGGTTTATGTCAGGTTTTTATGATCTGTTAGATGTTATTTACTTTAGAAAATACGAAACAAGTCCACGAAAAGTTGTAAATGAAAATATTAAACCCGGCGACAAAATCCTTGACTTATGTACCGGCACAGGAACCAATGCGGTGAATATTGCAAAAAGGGATAAAAGTGTAGTGGTTAAAGGTGTGGATATTTCAAAAGACATGTTAATCATCGCAAAATCCAAAGCAAAGAAAGAAAACTTATCAAATACGAAGTTCTTCCAGATGGATGCAACTAACATGAAGTTCAAGGACAAATGCTTTGATAAAATACTTCTTTCCCTTGTTCTTCATGAAACAGAAGAAGAACTTGCTGGAAAGATGATTACTGAGGCAATTAGGGTCTTAAAGGACGATGGCGAGATAATCATTACAGAATGGGAAAGAAGTACAGAGTTACTTAAGAAAATAGTGTTTTTCCCTATTGAAATATTAGAGCCAAAGCCGTACAAGACATTTGTAGTTAAGGATTTATATACATACTTCGATGGATTTGGTCTTGAAGTTATAAAAGAAATTCATTGTGATTATTCAAAGGTGTTGAGGCTTAGAAAATATGGAAAATAAAGATAATAAGAATGAGAAAAAACATTTGCCACTATATGGAATAGGACCGGTGTTATGTTGTTCTATGGTGCTTGTAACAGCGGTGTGTATATGGCTAGCAAATAAGGGATATATTCCTGGAAAAATCGATAATAAAACTCTAAAGTTGGTATTTTTAATAATAGGAATTGCGTTAATTATTGAAGGAATTGTGTTGTTCTTTGGAGCAGATTTAAATGGAAATTTACAGGAAAACATCAAAGCAAATCAGTTAAAGACAAACGGCTCCTACAAATTTGTTCGAAATCCTTGTTATTGTTTGTTTTTGCTTGGATGCACGGGAGCATTGCTTATTTATGCAAATTGGATATTGTTAATACTCCCATTTTTGTTTTGGCTCGAGATGACAATTGTTTTGAAAAATACAGAGGAAAAATGGCTGACGAATTTATATGGACAGGAATACATGGATTACTGTAAAAAGGTTAATCGTTGTATCCCTTGGTTTCCAAAGAAAATATAGGAAATTCTAACTTTGCTAATACGAAGGTCTTGGCCATATAAATAAGGAGGATGTTTGATATGTTTCATTTTGGATTTTCATATATTGGTTTGATATGGCTTTTGATGTTGTTTGTACCTAACATCATTTGGACGAAGAACAAGCCTTCGGGATATGAAGAGTCAGAGAAGAAAGAAAATAAGGTACTCTTGATATTTGAGAGGGTCGGGCAGGTGCTGGTTACAGTGTTGGTCCTTATTTTCAGTGACTTTAATATTGATTTAAGACACCGTTCGGTATCTTCGTTAATAATTCTCGGTATATCGTTTCTTTTGATGGTTTTCTATGAACTGTATTGGATTCGATATTTCAAAAGTGAAAGGACTATGAAGGATTTCTATTCTTCATTTTTAGGAGTGCCGGTGGCAGGAGCCACATTGCCTGTGCTTGCATTTTTCGTGTTGGGACTTTACGGTTCCAATTCACTGCTTATGCTTGCAGTGACGATTCTGGGAATCGGCCATATCGGGATTCATATTCAGCATAGAAACGAAGCGGTCGGAAAGAAAAAGAGAGTACTTCCCATACGTATTCTAAAGGTAGTGGGGGCTGTGATAGGATGTGCCTTTGTCCTGACGTCTACAACTTATTTTGGAATCAAGAACGTCAAATTTGTCAAAGCATTTGTCGGCGCTCCCAATCCTGTTTTTGAGGATTGCTATGTGGATTTGAATGGTCAGGAGCAGTATATCAGAGTTATGGGAAGAAACGTGGATAATCCTGTAATTATTCTCCTCCATGGTGGTCCCGGCGGTCCTGACGGAATGATGGATTATTCTTATATGGATTATCTTCTTGATGATTATACATATATCACATGGGATCAGCGCGGATGCGGAAGAACATACTACAAGAATAAAAACCTTGATGCTAATGGTGAAACGGCTACGGTAGAACAACTGCTCGAAGATATTGATGCGCTGGCAGACTACGCATGTGACCGCTTCGGGAAAGAAAAGGTTACTGTACTCGGACATTCCTGGGGAACAGTATTAGCGGTAAGGTATTCCCTTCTTCATCCTGAGAAAATAGAAAAGACAATCTGTATCGGACAGGTTACGAATTTCGTTCAGGCAGAAGAAGAGGGGTATAAACACGCAAGGAGCGAGGCATTAAAGGCCGGTGATGATGTGACAGCTTTGGATGCCGCATTTGAAGCCTTTCAGGCAGACCCGGGATTCACATTAACAGAACTGCGTTCGCTTACAGCACCTTATAATACTCCTGATGTACCGGAAAGAGCATTTATTCACGGAGCATTTTCTCCATATCTTGGCATTGATGATATGAGATGGATGTTTATTGACAATTCCAGTCCTGAGAAAATATATGAACACAATCGTGCTTTGAATGAATACTTTTTCTTGGGAGAAGTGGCAAATGATATCAGAATATACGGAACTGATTTTGAAGTGCCGTTTTATTTCATAAGCGGTGAGCAGGATTATACCTGTGCTACGTCTTATGCAAGGAAATATTATGAGGATATAACGGCACCCGATAAGGCATTCTATGAGATCAAAGGATGTGGTCATACTCCTCAGGCAGATAAACCCGAGGAAGTGGCAAATATCATAGCACCTTTTTGATTAAATTTATTCGAAACTTCCAGGAGTAACAATAGGTGATGGTACTGTCATAGGTGCTGGTAGCGTTGTGACAAATGTGCAATGCTTCTGCAACAAATCACCTGATATCATAACATCATCAAGAGGAACACAGAACACCTCAAAGAAAAAACAAAAAATAATAAATTGAAATAAAAAATGATTGTACAGGGAGCTATCTTTATTTCTTAAATGATAAATACGCTTTAGTGGATTCAGCCCAGGAATAGGCG
>JAUNNN010000033.1:22582-25410 GCA_030531435.1 Lachnospiraceae bacterium | reverse complement strand
GGTTTTATGCGGCCTGCAAGCGTTTATTATTAAATTCAACTGTCAAACTCCCGAGCGATTATATAATAACAATGTTAATTGTAAAAAGGACATTGCTTTGATATATTTTGGACATAAGATAACCTATGAAGAGTTATTTGAAAATATAGAATTGTGTAAGTCTGCATTGCTAGCAAATGGCGTTAAGGCTGGTGATAGGGTTGCCTTGCTTATGTCTGCTACACCTGAATTGTTGTATGCAATTTTTGCACTTTGTAGAATCGGTGCAGTTGCAAATTTGATAAGTCCTTTATTTACTGAAGAACAAATTATTGACAGAACTAATGAAACAGAAGCAGATATTATGTTTGTTCTGGACCAATTATTTGGAAAAGTGTCTAGTGTAATGGACAAATTGTGTATTAAAAAATATGTAATAATTGATGTAGCTAATGGCATGTCGGGTATTACGAAGTTTATTGCATCAAAGAAAATGGATAAACATATACCATATACTGAAACAATTACGGGGTGGAATGAATTTCTCAAAGTCGAGTTGGCGAAGAGTAATGATTTTACTTATCAACCTGATTATCCGTTAATAATGGTATATTCTTCTGGATCTACAGGGGCTTCAAAAGGTATTGTGCTTACAAATGATGGCATGAATGCGACAATTTCGCACTATGTTGACACAAAATTCCCGTTTAAAAGAGGCGATACTTTTTTACAAATGATACCGACATGGTTTTCAACAGGTATTGTTTTATCTGTTATGATGCCAATTTGTTTAGGAATTACTGTTATTTTAGAACCTGTATTTAGTGGAGAATCATTTTCAAAAGATATAAAGAAATATAAACCTAATATGACATTAGGGGCGACGAGTTTATGGTTACATGTTCTTTCGGATGCTAAGATGAAAAACGTAGATTTATCTAGATTTACTTATCCTATTACTGGTGGAGAGCAAGTTCTTCCAGAAACAGAAGATGCAATAAATAAGTTTTTGAAGGAGCATGGGTGCAATACACCTTTAATTAAAGGGTACGGAATGTGCGAATTGGGAAGTACGGTATCGACTTCGTCACCAACGCATTCAAAGCCGTCAAGTATTGGTTATCCAATTAGCCATGTTATTGTTAGTGCATTTAATGATGAACATGAAGAAATGAAGTACAATGAGCGAGGCGAGATTCGAGTGGTTTCACCCGCACATATGAAAGAATATTTTAAGAATAAGAAAAGTACAGATGAATTTTTCTATACTGATAAAAATGGTTTGGTATGGGGAAGAACGGGTGATGTTGGATATGTTGATGAAGATGGAGATGTGTACATATTAGGAAGAACAACGGACTCATTTATCGCAAAATCAGGAAACACTATTTATAATTTTGATATCGAAGCTGTTATTAGAGAAGATGATTGTGTTAAGGACTGTGAGGTTGTAGGCGTTTCAAAAGAATCATATGAAATTCCAATAGCTCACATTATTAAGTCAATGGGCTGCACTCTTTCTAATGAGGAGCTTATTGATAAGATTCATAAAATGTGTAAGGAAAAATTAGAAATTGATTTAGTACCTTGCGGATATAAGATAGTTGATAGTTTCCCTATGAAAAATAACGGAAAGCGAAATATGGAGGCTATCAAGCAAGATGTTGAAGGAATTATGTGGCGTTTGTAGTACAGTAGTTTGCATAAATAATAGTGATTGTTATTACACATAATTCTATAAAAAATTAACATACAACAGACCATGAAAGGTGGAATGCAAAATGATAAATCATATTGCAGCCACCTTTTTTATTTTCAGAAAGAGAGGTTATTATGGACGAAAAACAGAATATTGATACACCGAATGGGTTCAGCAAGAAAATAGGCCGAACCCATTTTTTAGTTAATTTTGCATTCAAGAAGAATGCAACAGAAAGCATCAAGGACAAGACAAAGAAGCTGATCAGAGCCGAAGCAACCGGTAAAAAGAGTTAAAACTTAGTAATTGTTTGCAATTTTACCATTTTATATCCTATAAACACTTGACCAAATGGTGAAGTAACAACAGAAACAACAACAACTACTGCTGATGAAGCAATGTCTTACATGGATGAAGAAGAAATGGATATTGAAGAAGTAAGTAATGTAGCAGCATATGAAAATGTCCCAGTAGCATTTACAAATGATATGGGATGGGATATTGCAGAGTTCTATTTAAAGATGTCAAATCAGGATGAATGGAGTGACAACTTCCTTTCAGAAGGTTAGTACATTGATCATGATACAACAGCTAACGGAATAACAGTTAACTATAATGAGGAACAGCATTTCTTGGATGTTCGTGTAGCAGATAGCAATGGTGATGGCGAAGAGTTCATAGAAATTGAACTTCCAGCTGAAAGTGCAGATCATATTGAAATCGTATTCGGATACGATGAAGTAAATGGTACATTCACAGCAACAGTAAATGCAGAATAAAAGGAAACTAAAAAGATAACGACAACATAGATAAATAGGTTACAAACTAAAAAAGAAAGTAGTTATCCTCTCCTTGACACGTTAGGATAACTACTTCTTAACAATTAAGGCGGAAACATCGAAAGATGTCTCCTATTGACTCATATTGTATCACATACAAGCTGGCTTATATACTTGTTACAGCAAAGAGCTTGTAAAAGAGCAGGGGTTTGAAATATAAAAACATTAGCTATATTATAAAAAAAAATATAGAATATATAAGAGGCCTATAGAATTTATTGGAAATATTCAATATATTAAATTGGTATCAGAAAATAACTTGACAAAGAGGAGTAATGAATTATGATTCCACAGACAGACAGACAGACAGA
>JAUNNN010000033.1:0-22572 GCA_030531435.1 Lachnospiraceae bacterium | reverse complement strand
GGTATCCATCGGTAGATAAGCCTCAAAATAAAAATATATCATTTATAAAAAAGCATCCAATTATACCCAATTTATCAATTGCCGATGCATTAGAGTTTATGAGCTTAACTTATAGAAATATTACAGCTATTGAGTGTGGAGCATTAAAACTTAGTTATAAAGAAATGATTAGGTGCTATAAAAAATTAGCTGTTGCGCTTTCTCAATTGGGTATACAAAAGAATGATATTGTAACCATTTCTATGAATAATTATATACAGGCGGTACTGTCATTTTTTGCCTGTAATTATATTGGTGCTGTAGTGACATTTCTTAATGCATCAGCTTCAGACGATGAAATAGTTGACTATCTTAATCTGTTTAATTCTCCTATTTTAATAAATCAAAATAAGTCTGAAAAAGAAAATGAAAATATAAAATCCCAAACGGGAGTAAGGTATATCATAACATTACAATCTGAATTGATAGATTCGCTATGTTTTGATAGTGAGAATACATATGAAAATGAAGCATTTATTGATTTCAATTCATTAGGACATTATATGTATGGTCACGCGCGACATTGTAAGAATGATAACGCGCTTATTCTATTTACTAGTGGTACTACAGGTAAGCCTAAATCTGTAGTCTTAACAAACGAAAATGTTCTTGCGGCAGGAACATATCTAAAGAACTCAAGTAATATAACTTCGGATAAGCAAGATAAGAGAACATTAGTATGTGTTCCATTTTCATATCCATATGGGTTTGTTACATCTACGATAATGAGCTTTTTAAGTGGAAGAACTGCAATATTGGCTCCAAACATATCAAAAGATACAATAAGTAGCTATATGATGGCGAAGCCAAATATGATTTTTGGAAGTCCTGCATTGTTAGATCTAATGATGCGGAATATTCCAGAAGATCAGGATTTATCATTTATTTATACATTCATTTCAGGAGGAGATTTTTTAACACCGCAAGCTAATGAAAGAGGAAGGAAATTCTTTTTAGCACATGGGGCAACAGTTGAACTAGGTAATGGATCTGGAAATGCGGAAACAGTATCGTGTGGGACAAACCCTGTAGGCATAGAGATTAGGCCTGAAACGGCTGGCAAAATCTTAGCAGGAACTGATGCTATAATTGTTAATCCTGAAACTATGGAAGAACTGACATATGGTAATGAAGGTTTAATGTGTGTTTCAGGTAAACATGTCTTTAAAGAGTATTATAATGAACCAGAACTAACAAAACAGGCAAAATTTGTTAGAAACGGTAAAGAATATTTCAAAACAGGCACAATTGGATATATTGATGAAGATGGATATTTTACAATAACAGGCAGACAATCGAGGTTTTATATTATGTCTTCGCTGAACAAAGTTTATTGTGATTTAGTGCAAAGAGCGATATCAATGATAGATATTGTAAATGATTGTGCTGTTGTAACAGTTCCTGATCAAGACCTGCTATATGTTAATAAGGCATATATTGTTTTGACAGACACTGATATGGATGATACCGAAGCAAAGCAATATATCATGAGTCGATGTAACGAGACATTGGAAGATGACTATGGAAATGTTGTTCAATTAAAGCCTTATGAAATACCAACTTATATTGAATTTATCAAAAGTATGCCACGAAAGATGGGAACTGAAAAGGTAGATTATGATTGGTTAGAACAAGATGCGATTAAAAAAACGAAAAACAGATAAGGGGAAAGGATTTTATAGAAACCTTTTCATTGTAATATAAAAGGTGAAATCGTATAATAAAAAAGATTATTTGTTAAAAAACTAACAATTGTGTTGAGAAGAGTATGGCCTTGGGAAAAGTTAGAAGAAAAGAAACCATTGTTTTTGATATAGATGGAACATTAACCGATTTTAATAAGTTCTTAAAAGACAATGCATATAGATATCTTAAAGACAAGTATAATATATTGCCACAAGATGAAACACAACTAGAGCTTGAAGATATATATGGACTTGATTTATCGAAGCAGGAAGACAAGAAGATCTTAGATTCTTTTTGGATAGGGCCTTACTTTTTGAAGTACACACTGCTAGAAAGATTAAGAACAAATGCAAGTAAGTGTATCGCAGGTTTTAAAAGCAAAGGTTTTAATGTTGAAATTCATACATCAAGAGCACGTATTGCTGATAAGAGTGCTATAGGATTTATTGCACGTTTGTTAACCAGAGTGCAAATGATTGCTAATGGTCTTTTTATTCCACACAAAAACATTTTTTATTATAAAGATGATGAATCTAAAATGCAGGCGATTTTGGATAGAGCGCCTTTGATAGTATTTGATGATAAAAAAGAGATAATAGACTATTTGTCAAATAACAATATTCGAACGGTGTGCGTATCAGGACAGCATAATGTTGATGTGGAGGATACGAAATTTGTTAAAAAAATAGATAGTTTTGAACAGGAAACAATAGATAGTATACTGGGTTTTTTTTTAACCCAAAAAGATATAAGGTGTATAAATGATGAGATCAAATCCCAGTCATTTTATAACAAAATAAAAATTGTTGGAACATTTATTTATTCATATTATAAGCCAATTGTTTTGAATGCGGAAAATATAGTTGATGACGTCGATTCGGTATTGTATGCGCCTAACCACAGAAGTACTTTAGATCCGTTGATTATAGAGAGCGTATTAAAACGCCATATACATTGGGCGGCTTTATTACGTTTTTTTAGAGGAGAGGATAGTATCTTTAACAATAGTAAAAATAAGATATTATGCCAAATAACAAAATGGCTATTTGTAAAACTTCATTTTTTTCCAATTGAAAGAAAATCTGACAATGAGAAAGCAAATAATTATGAGTCAATCAAAGATATGAGTTCATTTCTAAAAAATAATTATTATGTGGGCATTTTTCCTGAAGGAACGACAAATAGAAAAAGCGGAGATTTTGGTACATTTGATCCAGCATTTCTCACGCTGGCAAAGAAGAATAACTCATGGATCCAGCCTATTACACTATTCTGGACTAATGAAAAAAGAAACAAACACAAAGTAATAGTTAATATTGGAAAAAGATTTAAGGTCTCCAATTTGGATATAAAAGAAGCCTACGATATATATATGCACGAACAGATTTGTTCAATGGAAGAAAATAAACGTTTCTGTCAAACAATATAATAGTAATCGAAAAAGTGAAAAGCTGTAAGGTAATCCTTACAGCTTTATACTTATTTCACCATTTGAAAGTATGTCTTCTGTGCCATCTTCATATTTTACATGAAGATGGCAGTTTTCATTGATGCCAAGCACAGTCGCGCTTCCATGATTTCCTTCTATGACTTCATGATCAGGCGTTAAGAATGAAACTTCTTTTCCTATAACAAAACATCTTTCTTTATAGCTGTCTAAAAATGAACGGCTTATTTTACCATTTTCGGCCTCTGCGTAATAAAACTTTAAGAAATTAATTATTAACTCAGAAGCAACATTATTTCTTAAATTTTCTCGCTCAATATTATCAGTAAAAACAGAACCTGCTATGTCTTTTATTTCATCTGGAAATCCACCTGCTGGTTCATAAAGATTTATTCCGATGCCAACAACAGCATATTCCAGGGAACCATCTTCTATAGAAGTCCCAGCTTCAGTAAGTATTCCAGAAACTTTCTTTTCTCTCATCCAAAGATCATTTACCCATTTGATCTTCGTTTTATCTCCTGAGACAGATTCAATTGCAAGTGCTTCTGCTGTAACTGCTAGAGTTGTAAGCATTGATGCTTCAGTAACAGACGCTGTTGGATGAAGAAGTAAGCTTATATATATTCCAGTTCCGGCAGGAGAGAAAAATGATCTTCCACGTCTTCCTTTTCCAGCAGTTTGTTCTTCTGCAATAAGAATACAGTCCTTTTGGTATCCATTAGCCGCTTTTGCTTTAAGTATATTATTGGTTGAATCTACAGTCTTTTTAGTAGAAATTTCTATATCAAATCCTGCTGATTTTACTTGTTCAATAATATATGCTTCAGATAAAACATCTGATGACTTTTCTAGAGTGTATCCTTTATTATTTACTGCAGCAATTTTGTATCCATCAGCCTGTAATGTTTTTACTGCCTTCCATACAGCTGCTCTAGTGCATCCAAGAGTATCTGCAAGTTCTTCTCCAGAGAGAGGCTTATTTTTGTTTTCTTCAAGAAGTAATAATACTTTATCTTTTATTGACATATTTTAACCCCTCACATCAAGTAGCTGCATCTGGCCATGTAATGTAACCTCGACAGAACCAGCCGGAAAGAAGAAACAATCTCCCTTATATATATCAATAGATTCATCTTCGAATCTCATCACTCCACATCCATCTATACATAAGAGAACTTTGTAATTCATCTCATCTGTTCGGTATTTTACTATCTGGCGTAATTCTGTATGAACTATCATACGAAATACTTCAAAGTACTTACATCTACACAAAAGCTCTGAAGCCATGCCCTTAGAATATTTTAGAACCCTTATCGGCTGCTTAGGACTAAGAGAGCTTTTCATGTCCATTACTTCCATTGCCTTATCGATGTGTAGTTCACGGAGATATCCATTTTTATCAACTCTGTTGTAATCAAATAATCTGTATGTCAGATTACTATTCTCCTGAATCTCAGCTATCAAAGCACCAGCTCCGATAGCATGAACCGTTCCGGCTTCTATAAAAAATACATCATCTTTTTTAACCGGAACCTGTTGTAAATGTTTCAAAAGCATCCCCTCGGATATGGCAGAACGAAGTTCATTTTCATTACAATCATGATTAAATCCGTATATTAGTTTGCTATCTTTAGCTGCCTCTAATACATACCACATTTCCGTCTTACCAAGCTGACCATTTTCATGTTCCATGGCATATTTATCATGTGGATGAACCTGCACGGACAAGTCATCTTTGGCATCAATAAGCTTAACCAAAATCGGAAGCTCATCTAATCCTTCGTTCTTTTTTCCTAAGAAATCGGGATGTTTTTTTATTACATCAGCTAGTGTCATCCCTAAAAATTCTCCGTTAGCAATATAATTTGTGCCATCCGGATGAGTACTGCATTCCCAGGTTTCTGCCAAAGGAAATAAATCTATATCTTTACCATATTCATCATGTAATCTTCTACCACCCCATAGGTAATCCTTACCTACCGGATGTAATAAAATGGGTTTATTCATAGAATTATAAACTTTCACTAATCTATAAAATCATATTTGTACTTATCTAATGCTGAAATTTCATCTCCTAATTGTATTTCAATAAGGACAAGCTTAGTATCAGCTATAACAGTATGTCTGCATCCGGCATCCATTGTAATAACATCTCCGGCTTTAATATTCTGCTCAAAGCCGTCAATAACGGTCTTACCTCTTCCTTCAGTAACAACCCAAACCTCATCACGCTTTTCATGGCTATGATAATTCATACGGTGTCCTGGATTAAGAGAAACATTAATTGTCATGGAATGATTACCTACATCAATGACTTTATATTCACCCCACGACTTTTCTGCGAACATAACCTGCTGTTCAAAATTATCTACAAATGGTTTTATATATGAGCTTTGTTCCTTATCTGATACCAATATTCCATCAGGTGAAGCAGATATTACAACATCATGTAATCCCATAGCAAGGATTGGAACATTCATCTCATTTAATATGTGAACATTGCTACAGTTATCATTCATCTGCCCATTACCAATGACAGATTCTTCCATAGCTTCAGTTAACGTATTCCAGGTTCCCAAATCTTTCCACTTTCCTGAAAAACGTTGTACTCTAATCAAAGACTCTTTTTCAACTACAGCATAGTCAAAAGATATTTTTTCTAGTGACTCATATTTTGAAAATAGGTCATAATAGTCCGTAAAATCAATTAGTTCATGTGCTTTTTCAAGTACATATTTAGGTTTATAAGCAAATACACCACCATTCCAAAGTGCTCCCTGACTAATAAATTCCTTAGCCATATCTACAGTTGGTTTTTCTTTAAATTCTTTTACATTAGATAATTTTTCTGCACTTTCCGGAATAATATATCCGTATTTCTCTGACGGATATGTTGGCTCCATTCCAAGGAGTACCAAATTAGTGTCACCTTTATCAGCTTGATTTGATAAATCTCTTAATGCCTCAAAATAATCATCTTCAACAAATGGATCGACAGGACAAACAACAACAGGATCATTTGGATCGACTTTCATTACATCAGTTAAATATGATGTTGCCAATACTATTGCAGGAAATGTATCTCTTCTGCAAGGTTCAACAGATATACCAACTTCATCTCCAAGCTGATTATTAATAGAAGACACCTGTGTCTTAGATGTGGCAATTGTTACCTTAGCATCTGCATCCAGTTTCTTAATATGCCTATACATCCTCTGAACCATTGATTCATAAGATCCATCTTCGTTTTTAAATATTTTAATAAACTGTTTTGACCTAATGTCATTTGACAGTGGCCAAAGACGTTTACCTGATCCACCTGAAAGTAATATTATATTCATTTCTATACCTCATAATACTGTTTAATTTAAGCAGTATTATTTAATTAACATATTTATGTATGTCCACTAATTTTTTATAGCAAAATGAGGGCAGAAAATCAATAGATAACCTGTTTTCTGCATTGCTTTACAGTATGATATAATTGACTATTATTGAGTAATTTTGATATATTATTTTAAGTAAACTTGTGTGTTTTTTACAAGTTAGGATGGTGAAGTGACTAAAGACACAAATGAAGAGATAAATATAAATAATTCTAATGAACAGATTCTATTTTTAGAGCCAGTTTTTAAAGAAAGAATCTGGGGTGGAAGTCATCTTAGGGATGAATTCAATTATAATATTCCATCTGATAATACAGGCGAATGCTGGGGCATTGCTGCACATGATAACGGATCATCTATAGTAAAGGATGGAATTTATAAAGGAAAGACTCTTAAGGAGCTTTTTACTGAGAAACCAGAATTATTTGGAAATATAGATAACGACAGATTCCCTCTGCTCGTTAAAGTAATATATACAAAAGAAGACTGTAGTATTCAGGTTCATCCTGATGATGAATATGCAAAAGCAAATGAAAATGGTTCTCTTGGAAAAAATGAGTGCTGGTATATATTAGATTGTGAAGAAAATGCAGAAATTGTATTAGGTCACAATGCTAAAACAAGAGAAGAACTTAAAGAAATGATTGAAGGAAGTAAATGGGACAGCTTCATTTCAAAAGTTCCAATTAAAAAAGGCGATTTCATCCAGATAGATTCAGGAACTGTTCATACTATAACAGGTGGACTGATGGTCCTTGAAACACAGCAAAATAGTGATGTTACTTATAGAGTATATGACTATGACAGACTCCAGAACGGTAAGCCAAGAGAGTTACATGTAAAGGAAAGTATAGATGTAATTACCGTGCCTGAAAAAGATAAATCAGAGATAATAAAGAATTTTTCCAATACAGCAGAAAATGAAATGGTAGAAATGATATCAAATAGTCATTATACTGTATGGAAATTAAGAGTAACTGATACTATGAAAGTAGTTCAGGATAAAGCATTCATGAATATGAGTGTAGTAAGTGGTGAGGGAATGGTAAATAATTATCCTGTAAAAAAAGGTGATCATTTCCTTTTACCATCAAAGATTGCACCAGTAACTCTTACTGGTAATATGACAATTATTGCTTCAGCAATATAATAAAGTTAGTAAAAAGCACACATTTAGTGTGCTTTCTTAATACATGATAAAAGATAAAGTTCGCAAAGCGTACTTTTCTTTTATATTAAAAATGACTATGAACTATACAGATGCACAAAATTTTATATCATATACAAATGGTCTTGGAATAAGGCCAGGACTTGATACAGTTAAGGAACTTCTTAATCGTCTTGATAATCCTCAAAATAAAATAAAAATAATTCATGTTGCGGGTACAAATGGAAAAGGGTCAATTTGCGCCTTTTTAGAATATGGATTAAGAGAATGTGGCTTAAAAGTTGGAAGATATATTTCACCAACATTATTTACATATCTTGAACGATTTCAAATAAATGGAGAATTAATGACAGAGGCAGAATTCTCACATTATGCAGAAATCATTAAAACAAAGTGTGATGAAATGGTCACAGATGGACTATATCACCCAACAGCTTTCGAGGTGGAAACGGCCATAGCATTTTTATATATGTTTGATAAAAATGTTGATGTAATGCTCCTTGAAACAGGTATGGGTGGAAAAGAAGATGCCACGAATGTAGTAAATAAACCTATTGCTACAGTCTTTGCATCCATAAGCTACGATCATAAAAAGTTTCTAGGAAATACAATAGAAGAAATAGCAAAAAACAAAGCTGGAATAATGAGGCCACTAGTGCCTGCTATTGTTTCCCATATGCCTGAGGTCGATGAAAAAGGGTCTACTGCATATAATACATTGGTAAAATGTGCAGAGAAAATAAATACCAAAATATATTATGCAGATGATATAAACAAATATATGCAAGAAGACGGTATTGAGTATAACAAAGAAGGTGTCCTGTTTAATGGACATAATATTGATGTATTATTAAAGGGAACTTTCCAAACAGAAAACATCAAGATAGCTCTTCTTACATTTAAAGTTCTTGAAAAGGTATTAAAACAGCAACTACCCTCAGAAAACATTAGCCTTGACAGATTTGTAGAAGGACTTAAAAAAACTGTTTGGCCAGGTAGATATGAAGTAATGCATAAGAAGCCATATGTCATAAGGGATGGTGCCCATAATATTGACGCGGTAAGACTTCTAAAAGAAACAATACTTAATGATACTGAAATTCCTGATAAAGTTCATTTAATCATGGGCGTATATGCTGATAAAGAATATGAGGATATTCTAAAAGAAATTCTCATAATAGCAAAAAGCTTCACAGCAATTACACCACCTAACAAATTAAGAGCACTGGATGGTATTAAACTTAAGGATGCATGTATCAGTGCTCTTAATGAGTTAAGAAAAAATAGAGATGATTTAATTAGTGAGAATGAGATTACATATAAAAATAATTTACAGGAAGCAATCTCTTCTATTAAATGTAAAAAAGACGATGCAATAATAGTATTTGGTTCGCTTTCTCTTGCAGCACTATTTGATAATGTTAATTTAGAGGATTTATGAAATTTTTACACACATCAGACTGGCATCTTGGAATGAATTTCAGAGGTGGAATATCATATGAAGATGATCAGAAATATGCAATAAAAAGAATATGTGATATTGCAAAGAATGAGCAGGTCGATGGAATACTGCTTGCAGGAGATGTATTTGATAAAAGTATTGCTTCGCAGGAAGCAATACGTCTTTATGATGAGTTAATTACTTATATATGTGCTGATTTATCAATTCCTGTTTACATGATCGCAGGTAATCATGATGGTGCTGACAGATTATCTCAGTGCAATGAACTTCTTAAAAAAAGCGGATTATATATTTGTGGTTCCTTAGAAGAAAAACCATACGTGGTACATAAAGATGATGTAGACATTTATCTCCTACCATGGATATCCACTGATATAGTGAAATCGATATTCCCTAATAAAGCGGATCAGATTAGCTCAATGGAAGATGCATATAAGATTGTTCTTGATAAATATCGAGAGTGCTTTATTACAGGACATAAAAATATATTAGTAGCGCATGCATTTATCGTAAATGCAGAAACTTCTGTAAGCGATAGAGCTGCTGAGGTTGGAAAGGCAACAATGGTAAGTTCATCAATATTTGATGGATTTGATTATATTGCTCTTGGTCATATTCATGGACCACAAAAAATCACAGATCACATGAGATATAGTGGTACTCCTATGGCGTATTCTTTTGGAAAAGAAGAAAACCAGGAAAAAAGTGTTGTAGTAATTGATACAGATACTCTTGAACAAAAAGTTATACCTATACCATCTCTCAAAAAAAGAACAACACTTAAAGGCACATATGAAGAGCTTATGAAAGCTGATTTTAGTGATGAAATACTTAAAGGCTATGTAAGACTTGAAGTTACAGACAGTTATGTTGGTATGGATTCCATTGCACTATTTAGGGAAAAGTATGTTAATCTTCTTGAAATATCTGGAAAAGGCTTTGATAAAGAAGATGAAAATATAACAATGACAATAGATGAATTTGAAAGCTCTGATACAAGCCCAGAGACAGTATTTTCTAAATATTGTGAAGACGTGATTAAGGAATCTGTAACTGATCATCAAATGGATTTATTTAAGAGTGCACTTAATGCTGTGGAAAAGGAGGTGCAGGAATGAAACCATTAAAAGTTGAATTTCAGGCATTTGGACCATATGCAGGATATGAGTGTGTTGATTTTGAAAAGATTTCTTCAAAAGGACTATTTCTTATATGTGGTAAAACTGGTACAGGAAAAACCATGATATTAGATGCAATGACTTTTGCTCTTTATGGTAAAAGTAGTGGCAATGTAAGAGATGATTTTTCTGCAATGAGATGTACAAATGCAGATGATAATGTGGATACATTTGTAAAATTTGAATTTGAAAACCAGGGAAAAATATATCGTTTTGAAAGAAGACTTGAGAAAAAAAGAAAAAATTTCTCTGCTTCTTATAATGTTGCAATCAAAGAAAATGATGTATTTAGACCACTATCTGATAACCCAAAGGATAAATTTTTAAATGAAAAAGCAGAGGAAATAATAGGTCTTGATTATAATCAGTTTATTCAGGTAATAATCCTTCCACAGGGTAAGTTTGAAAAGCTTCTAACATCAAATTCTGAAGAAAAAGAAAAGATATTAACCAGTATTTTTGGTGAAGAAACATGGCAGAAAATCGCAGATAAAGTATATGAAAATGCTGCTAAAGAAAAAGATAGTTTAAAAACTTTAAAGGAAAAAATAGAAAATAGCCTTAGTGAAGAAGGCTGTATTTCATTAGAAGAGCTCAGTTGCCTTATAGATCAAAAGGAAAAAGATGTACGCACTAAATCATCAGAATATGAAAGTAAAAATTTGGAAGGAGTTTTTAAGCAAAAACAGGAAGAATTGGCTCTTATTAATAGATTTAAGGATATCGATAAGTTAGACAATACTCTTGAAAATCTTATAAATAAACAGGATGAAATAGTAAAGCTTGAAGAAAAGGTAAAGAATGCTAAAAGAGCTGAAGAAATAAGAGCTCTTATTGATAATGTAGAAAATCTCAGGTTAGAGCTTGAAACAAGAGTCAAAGCTGAAGAAATTGTTATTAATGAATCTAAAGTCTATGAAGAAAAATTAAAAGATGTTTCTGAAAGGTTACAAAATCATTTAAAAAATGCTGAGTCTATAGAAGAACAAAAAGAACTTATTATCAGGTATAAAGCTAAATTACCTGACTATGAAACAATAGATGAAGTTCATAATATGTTAGCTTTGAAAAAAGAGGAAGCTGACAAAGCAAAAAAAACAGAGGAAATACATAAAGAAAAATACGAGCAATTTACACCTGTTGTTCTTAATCTTAAATCAGAATATGAACAATTAGAATGTGAACATAAAGACTTACTAGATAGATATTTATCTGGTATAACAGGTGAATTAGCCGAAAATCTTGAAGAAGGTATGCCATGCCCTGTATGTGGTTCTACTGCACATCCCCAAAAGGCAATTTCCACTAATGATCGTGTCACAAAGGATATGGTGGAAGAAAAGAAAAATAATAAGGATGATGTATATAAGAGTCTTCAGGATGCATTGTCTTCTCAAGATGAAGCTAAAAAAGTATTTGAAAAGAAACATGCTGATACTGAGAAGGCTATTTTAGAATATACTTCCATTAATACAAAATATGAGGATATGAAAAGGGGATTTATTGAGGGTATAGATTCTCTTAAAAGGCTTAAATCTACGATATTTGAACTAGAGAATAAAGTCGATACATATTCGGAAATAAAATATCAAATTGAAGATGAAGAAAAGCAAATAAAAGAATTATATACTTCGACTAAAGCAAAAATTGATCCTGCAAAGATAGAAAAGGAAAATATATCAGAGAAGCTCGTTAAGGCTGAACAAGAACTTCAAAATACAGTTTTTGATAAAGGGTTTAGTAGCATAGAGGAAGTAAAATTAGCACTTATTGATAAAGAAGAAATAGATAAATATTTATCTGAAATAGCAAACTATAAGGCTAGTATAAAAACAACAAAAGAACAAAGGGAAGATATTGCAGCTGAACTAAATCAAAAAACACGACCTGATGAGGAAAAATGCCAGTCTGAAATTAATGAAATAACTGATTTAATGAAGCAGCATGCAACTGATATAGCAATAATAAACAAAGATATTGAACGTCTAAAGAATAAGCTTAATACAGTTAAATCACTTGGTGAGGGAATTGAAGAGAAAATCCGAATTGCAGATGAAGATTTTGCTTTTGCAAAAAAACTCCGTGGAGACTCAGGAACAGGTCTACAAAGATATGTGCTTGGAATTATGTTCTCATCAGTAATAACTGCTGCAAATAAAATGCTTGAGTTAGTACACGATGGCAGATATAGATTATTTAGATCTGATGATAAATCACAGGGAACTAATAAAAGAGGACTTGAGCTTAAAGTATATGATAAATTCAGCAGTGAACACGATGGTAGATTCGTATCTACCTTATCAGGTGGTGAAAAATTCTTAGTGTCACTTGCCTTATCTATTGGTATGTCAACGGTTGCAAGTAGAAGCGGAATAAAGATAGAAGCTTTATTTATTGATGAAGGGTTTGGTTCTTTGGATGAAGATTCTATTGAAGATGCAATGGATATTCTAGATCGAATTCAAAAATCGAATGGGATTGTTGGAATCATTTCTCATGTACAGATATTACGAGATAGAATTTCAACAAAGTTACATGTTGAGAGTAGTAATTTAGGTAGTCACATTGTGCAAAGTATTGGATAAGAGAAAGGTAAAATCTTGAAATGCTTGAATCAGGAGATGAATAAAATCATCTCCTTTATTTTTCCGCAAGAGACCATATTACATCTATATTTTCAAATGATTCGCAAAAGGTTTTTGCCTTGTCATATCCCATAAGAATACATATTGTTCCGATGGCATCAGCATCTGTTGAAGAATCACAAACTATAGAGACACCCCATAAATCAGTTTCTACAGGATATCCAGTCTGTGGATTTAAAATATGATGATATAATTTATCGCCTTCATAGAAATATCTTTCATAAACACCTGATGTGGAAACTGCTCTATTATTTAACTCTACGGTTGCATCTATTTCATTTTCATTGAATGGTTTTTTAATTCCAATTTTAAATGGTGTACCATCTGGTTTTGCCCCGATTGCAATAATATTTCCACCTAAATTAATAAGTGCAGATTTTACATTTTGGGAAATGAGATATTCTTTTAATCTGTCTGCTATATATCCTTTTGCTATTCCCCCAAGATCTATTTCAAGGTCTGGATCAAGTTTTGATACGCTGAAATCAGCTTTATTCAATGATAAGTCCTTGTAGGATACATGATTTATTGTATTTTGAATTAAAGAGTCATCCGGTACAGTTCCTTCACCATGAAAGTCCCATAAATTTGAAACAGGAGCAATTGTTATATCAAATAAGCCATCTGATATTTCGCCATAATATAGCCCCTTTTCGATTAGTTCAAATGTATCCTTTGATACTTTAACATTTTCACCTTTTGATTTATTTATTTTGGAAATTTCACTTGTATCTATTGTTTTTGAAAAGAGATTTTCATAGTCTTCACACATATTGAAACATTCATCAAGAATTCGACTATCCTTTTCATCATAGATGGAAATTGTTATAAACGTATCAAAGGCAAAGCCAGACTTTGATAATGGTTCAGCTTTGCCTTTACTATTTTTGCAGCCACATAAAATGCAGCTAGCTATTATACAAATAAATAGAATTAATTTTTTCATTATTTATTAAGACGTTCTGGATGTTTTGGGAAAAATGCTGCAGCAGCGGCACCAGGTCCAACATGAGTACCTATTGCACATCCAATTGATGCATATGGAATATCATCTACATATTTATCCCACATTGGTGCACTGTCTTTGATATACTTCTTTAACAATGCATCAGAAATTCCTGTATATCCAACTCTGTATGGTTTTGAGAAATCAATACCACCACAAGCATTAATCTGTGTAACAAGTGCGTTTCCAGCATTTTTAGAACCTCTAGCCTTACCGTACATTGCAACAACCCCATCCTGAACACCTACAACAGGTTTTACAGCAAGCACTCCACCTGCAAATGCTACTGCTGATGAGATACGGCCACCTTTTTTCAAGTATTCAAGTGTATCAAGTACGGCAACAACCTGAAGGTTATTTCTTTCAATATTTAATATATCTGCAATTTCTTTTGCACTTTTTCCTTCATCCTTAAGTGCTAATGCCATATCAACAAGTGCTCTTGTACCTACAGCAACACTCAATGAGTCTACAACTGTGACTTTATCTTCATAATCAGAAGCTGCTATACGTGCACTCTGGTAAGTTCCTGAAAGCTTACTTGAAATAGTAATTACGAGTATTTCATCACCAGTTTCAAGTATTTTTTTATATGTTTCTTCAAATACAAAAGGAGTAACCTGACTTGTTGTAGGAAGAGATTCACTTTCAATTAATCTTTCATAAAACTCTTCGTGAGTAATGTTTTCACCATCTTTATATTCACTTCCATCGTCAAATCGGATTGTAATTGGAAGAACTGTTAAATCTTCTCTTGTATTATCAATTATATCTGATCCTGAATCTGTAATAATATGTACTGACATTTTTTTACCTCTTAATTTACTGCAAATTTGCAGACTTCATATGAGTAGATATTAGCATATTATTTAATATTCGTATATAATAAAAGCATGTCAAAAGCAATTCAACATTTCATAACAATAACTAAACATAGACATGCTGTAATTAAACATTGTTTTAAGGCTGGTATTGGATTTCAGGGTTTATTCCATGATTTGTCAAAATACTCACCAACAGAATTTATACCCGGCGCAAAATATTATCAGGGCACACGTTCTCCAAACGAAGCAGAGCGAGAAGATTTAGGTTTTTCAAGGGCCTGGATGCATCATAAAGGTAGAAATAAACACCATTTTGAGTACTGGACAGACTATGATTTTAAAACAAAAACTATGCAGGGTATGCCAATGCCAGACCGTTATCTGATAGAAATGTTCTGTGATAGAGTTGCAGCAAGTAAAATATATCAGGGAAAAAATTACAGACCAGAATCTTCATTTGAATACTTTGATCGAGGCAGAAATAGAAGAGGACTATTAATTCATCCTTATACAAGTGAAAGGTTAGAATTTCTTCTTAGAATGCTAAAAGATGAAGGCGAAGAAAAAACATTTAAATACATTAGAACTCATAAAAATTCTATTGGAAAATGAATCGCATTATTAATTACACCATATCAGAGAATGATAAAAATAAGACAATAATTATATATTTAAGAGAACGTTTCTATTCATCAAAAATGCTTACTCATCTAAAGCATACGGATGGAGCCGTTCTCTTAAATAATGTTCCTGTTTTTATGAACACACAGTTAAAAGCAGGTGATAATCTTCAAATTAACTATGAAGAAAATGAAGCTTCTGAAAATATTATTCCAGTTAATCTCCCATTTGAAACAATATATGAAGATGAAGATATTATTGTAATAAATAAGCCATACGATATGCCAGTTCATCCAGCTATTAATAATTTCGATAATACTCTTGCTAATGGATTGACATATTATTTTAATTCAAAAGGTGAAGACCTTGTCTTTAGATGCATAAACAGGCTTGATAGAAACACATCAGGATTACTTGTAGTAGCAAAAAATCGTCTATCGGCATCTATTCTTTCTGATTTC
This sequence comes from Lachnospiraceae bacterium, assembly GCA_030531435.1. GTDB lineage: Bacteria > Bacillota > Clostridia > Lachnospirales > Lachnospiraceae > UBA2868. The sequence continues at coordinate 6,646 of JAUNNN010000033.1, read as the reverse complement.
ATGAAAAAAAGAGAGATACATAGGGAATATTTAGCTATAGTAAGTGGCCATTTTGATGATAAATCAGGTACAGTTGATGCGCCAATTGGAAGAGTATCTGATTCTATAATAGAAAGATTTGTTGATTACGAAAATGGTGACAAAGCGATTACACACTATGAAGTAATTGGTGAATATGTAGTAAAAGATGATAACCGTGATGTACCATGTTCACTTTTAAAGATTAAACTTGATACTGGCAGAACTCACCAAATAAGAGTACATATGAAACATATTGGTCATCCATTAATTGGTGACTCTCTATATAATAAAGAACCTGGGCCACTTAAGCGCCAGGCTCTTCATTCACATAAGCTTGATTTTATTCATCCTGTTACATTAAAAGAAATGCATTTTGAAAATCCCCTGCCAGAGGATATCTCATGGATAATTAATGCTTGATAAGATAATAATTATTTCTTCCCTTTCATTGTATCCGAACCTTCTTCATAGGATACATTTTTAAGTCTAGTCATCTTTACGAATAACATTTTTGTAAAGGTTGACTCAATAGCATATCTTGCAATCATATCTGTAATTGAATTATCACTATTATTTTCATCAAGGTTTTTAGAATCTGCCATAACTCTTTCAGCAAATCCCATAGTAGTTTCTTTATAAATATTTACGTACTTTGTATAAAGATTCTGCATATCTTCTTCAGTAAGGTCTGCAGGTATAAGAGCACCTATTTCAGAAATACTGAAAGTAAGCTTAAGTGTACAAATAATTATGAGATATGCGATATGAGTTCTCATGTATTTTTTTCTAATAGGAGCAGGCATAACGCCAAGTCTTACATAGTTATTGATTGTACTTGCAGTAATAACATCAGTATTATTTTTTCCCTCAGCAATAGGAAGAATTCCTAGATATTCGTTCATTAATGTGACCATTTGGTCCATGTATAATCCAATTGTAGGAAGAGTTTCCCATGATGGAAGATTATATCTGTTAAGGTAATAATCCCATTTGTTTATTTTTTCTTTTATTAGTTTTAAATCGTATGACATATAAACACCTACTAAAAATAGTCATTAGTTGATATGTATAATACCTTAAAAAATTATTAAAAACAAGCTAATATGCTTGGACAAATGGTTGACATTGATTCGGATATGATTTAATCTAATATTGAATAGTAGATGTAAGGAGGTATTGAATTATGTCGTATGTTATATCAACAGATTCAGGAGCAAATTTGCCAATGGATATTATAAGTGAAAATAACCTTATTGTTGTTCCACTTTTATATTCATATAAAGGAGAAGATCATTTTACTGTAGATCTTCGAGAGTTTGATGGAAATGCATATTATGACATGATTAAAACAACGGATGTAACAACATCTACTGTAAATATTCAGCAGTTTATTGATGCATGGGAGCCTGTATTACAAGAGGGTAAGGATATTCTTCATATCAGTATGTCTTCTGGAATTAGTTCAACATTCCAGACATCTCACATGGCAATGGAAATACTTGGAGAAGAGTACCCTGATCGTACTATTTATACTATAGATACATATGCAGCATCTCTTGGAGAAGGATTAAGCGTATTAGATGCTATAAAATATAGAAATGATGGAATTAGTATTACAGATGCTGCTGATAAAATCGAAAAACGAAGAAGTGCAATGCGACAGGTATTTACTGTTGATGATTTAATGTTCTTAAAAAAGGGTGGAAGATTAAGTGGGGCAGCAGCTCTTATTGGATCACTTCTTAGTATAAAACCAGTACTTATTGGAAATGAAATAGGACAGATTATTTTAAAATCAAAAGAAAGAGGAAGAAAGACTGCTCTTAAGGAGCTTCTTAATGAATATAGGGAAATGGTTGCTGATCCTGTAAATGATTTAGTATGTATAGCTCATGCTGCATCGCCTAAAGATACTCAGTGGCTTGTTGATGAAATAAAAAAAATACATCCGGAGCAGAAGGTTTTAACAGAAATATATGAACCTGTTACTGGATGTCATGTTGGAACAGGAACAGTTGCTCTTTTCTTTTGGAAAAAGGTGTAAGGATAAAAAGCGGATCGAAAGGTTCGCTTTTTTTATTATAAAAACAGCGTTTAAGACACTTAATAGACACAAAGTTTATTTATAATTCCACAGAGATATGGTAAAATATCACTCGTATTTATGAACAAGGAAAGGATTTGAAATGGATAACAATAATAATTCCGGTAATAATAACCAGAATAATAAAGATAATCGTCCTCCACAGAATAGATCAACACTTTTTGTTATATTAATAGCATCTTTGATTCTTATTTTAGTGTTGTCTTACATGAGGAACATTGTTAATACAGCAAGTAATCAGAAGATATCTTATGATGAATTTATTACGAAAGTGGAAAGTGGCAGTATAGAATCTGTAACGATTAGTGCAGATAAGATTACGATTTTACCAAAAAATCAGAAAAACCCACTTATTCCTACTACTTTCTATACAGTAAGAGTAAATGATGCAGATTTGCCTGATAGATTATTAAAGGCAGGTGTTAAGTTTGAACAGGAAGAATCAAGTTCAACAGACACAATAATGTATATCATTGGTTCATACGTGTTACCTCTTGTTATTTTCTGGGCAATAATGAGCTTTATTATGCGTCGTATGTCAAAAGGTGGCGGAGGCATAATGGGTGTTGGTAAATCTAATGCTAAGGTTTACGTTCAGAAAGAAACAGGTATTACATTTAAGGATGTTGCAGGACAGGATGAAGCTAAGGAATCACTGCAAGAGGTTGTTGATTTCCTTCATAATCCAGGAAAGTATGTAAAAATTGGTGCGAAGCTTCCAAAGGGTGCTCTTCTTGTAGGACCTCCAGGAACAGGTAAAACACTTCTTGCGAAAGCTGTTGCAGGTGAAGCACATGTTCCATTCTTTTCTCTTGCAGGATCTGACTTCGTAGAAATGTATGTTGGTGTTGGTGCATCAAGAGTTAGAGATTTATTTAAAGAAGCAAATAAAAACGCTCCATGTATTATTTTTATAGATGAAATAGATGCAATCGGTAAAAGTAGAGATTCAAGATACGGCGGCGGAAACGATGAAAGAGAGCAGACATTAAATCAGCTTCTTTCAGAAATGGATGGATTTGATACATCTAAGGGTATTCTTATTTTAGCTGCTACAAACAGACCAGAAATTCTTGATAAAGCGCTTCTTCGTCCAGGACGTTTTGACAGACGTATCATTGTTGATAAACCTGATTTAAAGGGAAGAAGAGATACGTTAAGAGTTCATTCAAAAGATGTATTAATGGATGATACAGTTGATCTTGATGAAATCGCACTTGCAACAGCTGGTGCAGTTGGTTCAGATCTTGCAAATATGGTTAATGAAGCAGCTATTAATGCTGTAAAGAATGGTAGAGAAACTGTTAATCAGAAAGATCTTTTAGAAGCCATTGAAGTAGTTATGATGGGCAAAGAGAAGAAAGATCGTGTAATGAGTGAAGAAGAGAAGAAGATTGTTTCTTATCATGAAACAGGACATGCTCTTGCATCTGCTCTTCAGAAGAATACAGACCCTATTCAGAAAATCACAATTGTTCCACGTACTATGGGTGCACTTGGATATGCATGGTATGTTCCTGAAGAGGAAAAGCACTTAAGATCAAAAGACGAACTACAAGAGAGAATAGTTACTGCTCTTGCTGGACGTGCAGCTGAAGAAATCATGTTTGGCTCTGTTACAACAGGTGCTAGTAATGATATAGAACAGGCAACAAATATTGCCAGATCAATGGTTACTCAGTATGGTATGTCAGATAAGTTTGGATTGATCAAGCTTGAGTCTGTTGAGGACAGATATTTAAATGGACGTACTGTAATGGATTGTTCAGATCTTACAGCATCTGATATTGATAAAGAAGTAATGAAAATTCTTGCTGAAGCTTATGATAAGGCAAAGGAAATGCTTCTTGCAGACAAGGATCTTATGGATGAACTTGCTCAGTTCCTTCTTGAAAAGGAAAGTATTACAGGTAAAGAGTTCATGACAATCTTTAATAGAGCAAAAGGACTTCCTGAGGACAATGGTATTCCAAAGGCAGATATTAAAGAAGATGAGCCTAAAGAGGATGAGGCTTCAGTGACTGAGGAGATATCTAAGCCAGAATATATACAGTTAGAGCCAGAAAACACAGAAGAAAATAGTATGCCAGACAATAATAATGAGAGAGTTTGACATTGAAGAAGAATTAAAAAAGCTCCCGGCAAAGCCGGGAGTATATATTATGCACGATGAGAACGACACGATTATCTATGTAGGAAAAGCAATTATCCTAAGAAATCGTGTTCGTTCTTATTTTCGTGAAAGTACACCACATACTGTTAGAATTAATCAGATGATAAAAAGAATCAAATGGTTTGAGTATGTTGTGACAGATTCTGATTTAGAGGCATTCGTTCTTGAAAATAACCTAATTAAAGAACATCAGCCAAAATACAATACACTTCTTAAGGATGATAAAACTTATCCATATATAAAAGTAACTGTAAATGAAGATTTTCCTAGAATTATTTCAACAAGAATTGTAAAAAATGATAAAGCTAAATATTATGGTCCATATGTTTCAGCCAATGCAGTTACAGAAACAATAGAATTACTAAAAAAGACATACAATATTAGAAGCTGTAACAAAGTAATGTCTGAAGCTAAAGAAAATTTTGATGACTGTCTTTATTATCATATACATAGATGTGATGCACCTTGTAAAAAGCTTATTTCTAAAGAAAAATATGCGGAAAATGTAAATAAAGTAATAGATTTCCTTAATGGAAATAATAAGGATGTCATTAATGATCTTACAAATAAGATGAATGATGCATCAGAAGAACTGGATTTTGAAAAAGCTGCAGAATATAGGGATTTAATTAGTTCAGTAAAGCAAGTTGCTGAAAAACAGAAGATTACTGACACAGCAGGTGAAGACAAGGATATTATTGCACTTGCAAGAGATGAAGCATCAGTAATTATTCAGGTATTCTTTGTTCGTGAAGGAAAGATTATCGGTAGAGAACATTTCTATATGAAAAATACCGAAGATACTTCAAATGCTGATATAGTAAAAAGTTTTATAGAGCAGTTTTATGCTGGTACACCATTTATTCCAAAGGAAATAATAGTTCCAGAACCACTTGAAGATCAGGATCTTTTAGAGGGATGGTTATCTGCTAAAAGAGAAAAATCCATGAAAATTGTTGTTCCTATAAAGGGTAAGAAAGAAAGGCTTGTAGAACTTGCTGAAAAGAACGCACAGATAGTTCTAAAGCAGGATATAGACAAGATTAAACGAAACGAACAACGAACAATAGGTGCTGTAAAAGAAATAGAGAATTTAATAGGACTTTCTGATATATCAAGAATGGAAGCATATGATATTTCTAATATAAGTGGTTTTAACTCCGTTGGTTCAATGGTTGTTTTTGAAAATGGACGACCAAAGAAAAATGATTATAGAAAGTTTAAGATTAAATCAGTTGATGGACCTAATGATTATGCCAGCATGAGAGAAGTATTGACTAGAAGATTTTCTCATGGTCTTGAAGAGAAAAAATCAGAGGAAGGAAAAGTAAGCTTTTCTAAGTTCCCAGATTTAATTCTTATGGATGGTGGAAGAGGTCAGGTTAATATAGCTGAAGATGTTCTTTTGTCCTTAGGATTAAGTATTCCTGTATGTGGCATGGTTAAAGACGATAATCATAGGACAAGAGGTCTTTACTATATGAATGAGGAAATCCCTATTTCTAAATCAAGTGAAGGATTCAAGCTTATTACTAGAATTCAGGATGAGGCACATAGGTTTGCAATTGAGTTTCATAGATCTCTTAGAAGTAATGCACAAGTTCATTCAATCCTTGATGATATTCCAAATATAGGTACTTCAAGAAGGCGTGCACTTATGAAGTATTTTGAATCAATAGAAGAGTTAAAAGCAGCAGATGTTGAAACACTTAAAAATATACCTTCTATGGATTTAAGATCTGCTCAGTCAGTATATGACTTTTTTAGAAAAGACTCTAATTGAATTAACATAGTAAATGTGATTAAATAAAACTGTGTATATAAAGGAGGGTTACAAATGACATCTACCGTTTCAGTAAAAAAATTCATTGAAAAGATGGATCTTAAAAACATGACTCCAGAGCTTAATGTTGATGCTCTTAAAATTAAGCAGCCAGATATCAACAGACCAGCTCTTCAGTTAGCAGGTTATTATGAGCATTTTGAAACAAGTCGAGTTCAGATTATTGGATTTGTAGAATATACATATTCTATGAATCTTCCAGACGATATTAGAGAAGAAAGATTTGAGAATCTTTTAAAAGCTAATGACACACCATGTTATGTATTTTGTAGAGATTTAGAGCCGAGTGAATTATTTATTAAAAAAGCAATTGAACACAATTGTGCAGTACTCGTTTCATCAGCAGCTACTTCTTCATTCATGGCTGAAGCAATCAGATGGTTAAATGTTCAGCTTGCTCCTTGTATTTCTGTTCATGGAGTATTAGTTGATGTATTTGGTCAGGGTGTTCTTATTACAGGTGAAAGTGGAATTGGTAAATCTGAAGCAGCACTTGAGCTTGTAA
>JAUNNN010000077.1 GCA_030531435.1 Lachnospiraceae bacterium | reverse complement strand
GCCTCTTAGAAACTGGGGTAAGGTATATGGGGAACTGTCAATTATGTATCCTGGCAGACTTCCTGAATAATAATAAAAAACATCCGAGACTTGTTATTACGAGCCTCGGAGTTTTTGGATAAAAAATGAAAACAAAATTTATATTATTTGATATTTACTAATTATTAGAATGGCCATAAATATTTAACGAATGAGAAAGTACTTCCAATCTGCTGGAAAGTATTCTGAAGACCGTTACTGTCTACATCTACAGGTTCACCGCCTAAGTTTGAAACTTTATCGAGTTCAGATAATCGAGCAGCAAATTCACCAATAACTAAATCAAATGTTTCACCATCAATTAAACTTTTACAGTTGACCTTGTAACAGTCACCAGTAAGAAATTGTGATTCTTTATATACGTTGTATACTACAACGATGTCTTTTCCGTGAGGTGTGATCATTGAGCCTACAATATTAGGGCCTCCTAATACTCTGCTATCAATATATACTACATCTCCACTTTTAACATTTTGGTCAACTCTCTTTCCAACCTTGTATGCGTTTTTAATAACGTTAATGTTCATATTTGATGTTGGGTGGTCTGAAAGTTCCTCGAGTTTAATTCCATTGAAATCCTCTGCTCTAACCATTGCTGGTGTTGCTGCTACTACCGCTCCCATTACTGTTGCTGCTGCAAGAATTGTTGCTGTTACTTTCTTAATCATTCTTACCATTGAGTTCTTCATAACTTTTTTCCTCCTAAAGTTAAAACTTTTAATTATCGTCGCCTTCCGTGTTTTGTTTGTTTTTGTTTTGTTGTGGAAGGTTTATTTCCTTTTGATGAACACATCTTAACTCTCGATGTGTTGCAAAACTGTTGTACAAAAAAATATTTATAATAAATTAATAGGGAGAGCAATGCCCTCCCTATCTATGTTTCATTTCAAATCAACCGTATCAGTTTTTATCAATTATTCTATAATGGTAACAGTTCCTGTATTTATGTCATAAACACCACCAATTACTTCAACTTTTCCTTCTTCCCTAAGTTCTTTTATAATTTCACTTGAAAGAATCTTGTCGACAGAATTCATAACATTGAATTCTATCGCTTTAGAAAGAACATCTTTTGCACCTGCATCTTTTGCCTTCTGTACAGATGGTTCAATCTCATCTACAATTGACTGGATCTTTCCCTCAGCTTCTCCACCCTCTGTGGCCGCAGTTACAGCACCACAATTTGTGTGGCCAAGTACAAACACAAGCGGACTTCCCAAATGTTCTGCACCGTACTCAACGCTTCCAATTTCAAAATCACTTACCACATTTCCTGCCGTACGAATTACAAATATATCACCTAAACTTGAGTCAAAAATTAGTTCAGCCGGTACGCGACTATCCGAACACGTAATAACAATAGCATATGGGTGCTGGCCATTTTTTGCCAAATCCTTTCTAAGTGAAGCACCAACGTCCGGTGTAATACTTTCTGACAAATACTTTTCATTTCCAGCCAGAAGTTTTTCGAGAGCCTGTTCTGCCTTGTCTGATTCTATTTTATGCTCAATATTATCACTCTTTAATTTAGACGAACACGCAGTCATACTAAAAACTAAGACTATTACTAAAAATGCTACTAATGTTTTTTTCATACTTTTTTTCCTTTTACTAATATTACAAACCTAAGATACATACATATCGTGCCTATATTCAAATAGACTTAGGAATAAAGCCTTTGATCACTGATATGAAGTACGATACCAAAAATACACGGAATAACACAATACTAATTTTGATATTTTTTGTATTTTCAATTTCAAGCCTTCTAAAGAGAAAATAAAAAACATCCGAGACCCGTTTTTGCGGGCCTCGGAGTTTTTCGGAAAAAAATGAAAACAAAATTTATATTATTTGATATTTGCTAATTATTAGAATGGCCATAAATATTTAACGAATGAGAAAGCACTTCCAATCTGCTGGAAAGCATTCTGAAGACCATTACTGTCTACATCTATAGGACTACCACCTAAGCTTGAAACTTTATCAAGTTCAAATAACTGGGCATTAAGGTCACCAAGTTGTAAATCAAATGTTTCACCATCAATTAAACTTTTACAGTTAACCATTGTGTATTTCTGACCAAACATATTTGATTTTGTATATATGTTGTATACTACAACAATGTCTGTTCCGTGAGGTGTGACTGTTGAGTTATAAATATCAAGGGCTCCAGCCACTATGCTATTAATATATACTACATCTCCACTTTTAGCATTCGCATCAACTCTCTTACCAACCTTGTATGCGTTTTTAATAACGTTAATGTTCATATTTGATGTTGGATGATCTGAGAGTTCCTCAAGCTTAATTCCATTGAAATCATCTGCTTTAACTATTGCTGGTGTTGCTGCTACTGTTGCTCCCATTACTGTTGCTGCTGCAAGAAATGCTGCTGTTACTTTCTTAATCATTTTTACCATTGAGTTTTTCATTTTAATTACCTCCAAAAAATTTAATTATTGTCGCCTTCCGTGTTTTGTTTGTTTTTGTTGTTTGGAAGGTTTATTTCCTTTTGATGAACACATCTTAACTCTCGATGTGTTGCAGAAGTGTTGCAACAAATGATGTGCCCCCAAAAAGTTGGACCAATATTTTTTTAATTTTTTTACAACAAAAAAAGAACTATGATTTACTCATAATTCTTTACCTATATCTATTAATCGAATTCAATCTAATTATTGACAAAAGGTACGATTTACTTTACCAGATTTATCTTATAGTTTTTGCCTCAAAACAGGTGCTGTGGCCGAAGGCCACGCACGGTCCGTCTGTCCTAGTAGTCTTAAATCCAGTAAAATTCATTGTTTAGCTCTCCACTTTTCCATAGAACTATGGATATTTCCATACGTTCCACAACAAAACTGTATCACACTCTTACTTTTCATGATACATATCTGAAACATTTTCTATAAGGTCTGAAATCACCTCATTCAATTGAACGGCATTCTGATTTGTTATTACACTTTCCCCAGTCTCGCTTTCTACCGCGAATCTTGCCTGCTTTGCTACTCTACCACCTCTATTTGCAATATCCTTACTTCTCTCAAAATTATCCGGTCTTTCCTTCTTAGATATATTCGTCGCTGTTGACTCAGCAAGCATATTTAATATTAGCTCCATATCTGACATATTATCACGAAGGTTCTCTTTTTTTTAGTCCTTTATAATTCTTATACTGTCTTGTTGTCATATCTGACCAGGCTTTTGTAATTTCATCAGTCAATATGGCATACTCACGACCTTTTTTTACTCCTGATTTCTGCCATTCATCTGTCAACGCATTGCGAACTTTAATAGACATGAGTCTCTGCTGAATCCACTCATCACTATATCCCTTACGCTGATATGTTTCTAATGCTCTATCAATCGCCTGTTCTGGATCTATTGTTTCCTCAATGCGTTCAGCGCCAACTGCTGCCAGCCAACGCTTAAAGGGTTCGGCTTTAGGTGAAGGAATGGATTGGATGATGCGGAAGAGTTGCTCAATATTTGCGGCCAGTACCTTTCTTCTTTTTCCATTTTCACCCAGCATTTCTATCTGGGGACAATTTGTCCCTAGGAACTCAGCAAGCAATTCATCTCTTTTCCTTACTTTTTTGAGATAATCCGTTGGATTCACACTATCAGTAATGGCTGCCACTACATCCACAACCGAAAACCACCAGCATTCCCTGTCCTCATCCCATACAGACCTTACCTTCTTGTCCTCGTAAAGTTGAATATTATCCTTGTTTTCCATCTTCGTGCGCCCCTTTACCTATTTTCTCCATGCGAATATAATACTCAAGAAGTCTAAGTACATATTCAGGAGCATGTCTGTTATCTCTTTCCCACTCTGTTACTGTTCTATAAGGAATCATAAAATAGTCACATAATTCCTTACGATTCATCCCTGTCTGTTCTCTCAATTCTTTTATTTTGCGTATTATTGTCCATTTATCCCCCTAAAAAACCTTATCCTAGGATTATCTAGAAGAAATATCCTAGTTTCCTCTCTTAATTTCTCTTCCTTTCTTCTCTTATCAGAAAATAATTGAGACGAAATGAAGTGGCTAGAGGTCTTTCAATCCTTGAAAATAAAGGAAAAAAATAGACCCTGATTAGAAGATTTTCTTCTATCAAGGTCTACATTATTTCTCTATTCTTTTCTGCCCTTTCTCTCCACTCTTCGTTTCATTGGCCATATTGGTCAGGATAAACATTTTTTGCGAAGAGGATAAATGAGATTTGCAGGGACAATTCGCTCCTATTCCATTTCCCTAACAAGATTGTTGTCTTAAACTTTTTTGTTAAGGATATCTGTTACGATTT
>JAUNNN010000032.1 GCA_030531435.1 Lachnospiraceae bacterium | reverse complement strand
AGAGCATCTGCCTTACAAGCAGAGGGTCACAGGTTCGAGCCCTGTAGGTCCCATTCAACTTAAGCCTATTTAAGTTGGAAGAGAGGAAATGGATTGTTGGTTGTTCGGGGCGCTACGCTCGTAACCGAGCTTCGCTAGGTCATAGCCAACTCCCCAATTCACTTAGTGAATCGGGTTCCCCTCTATGACATAAGCTGGTGTGGCGGAATAGGCAGACGCAAGGGACTTAAAATCCCTCGGGGGCAACCTCGTGCCGGTTCAAGTCCGGCCACCAGCAATGAAAATCAGCTTTTTAAAAGCTGATTTTTTTGTTATAATCAAAACAGTAGTTTTTAGGAGAAATGATGAGTTTTAAAGAAGAGCTAACTAATAAAGTTACAGAAATAGAAGAAATAGTATATAAATATCTCCCTAAGGAAGAAGGCAAGCAGAAAACTGTTATTGAAGCAATGAATTATTCAGTTAAAGCTGGTGGTAAAAGGCTTAGACCAATGATAATGCTTGAAACATACAGAATGTTTGAAGGTTCTTCTGAGGTTATAGAACCATTTATGGCAGCTATTGAAATGATTCATACATATTCTCTTGTGCATGACGATTTACCAGCAATGGATAATGACGAGTACAGAAGAGGAAAGAAAACAACTCACGCTGTGTATGGCGAGGCAATGGGAATACTTGCAGGAGATGGCCTTTTAAATTTTGCTTTTGAAACAGCAGCTAAGAGCTTTGACATTGAAGTAAATCAAAATGTAGCTAAAGCAATTCAGATACTTGGAAATAAAGCTGGAATTTATGGTATGATTGGAGGTCAGGTTGTTGATATAGAATCTGAAAATAAAGCAATAGACCTTGATACACTTGATTTTATACATAAATTAAAGACAGCTGCTTTAATCGAATGTTCAATGCTTATAGGTGCAACCCTGGCCGGAGCAAGCGAAGATGAAAAGAACTGTGTAGAGAAAATAGCAAACAAAGTAGGACTTGCATTCCAAATTCAAGATGACATTTTAGATGTTACGAGTTCGCTCGAGGTCCTTGGAAAGCCAATTGGAAGCGATGATAAAAACAATAAAGTCACATATGTAGGTATAAAAGGTATAGACGCCGCAAAGGCAGATGTTGAAAGACTTACAAACGAAGCAATAGAATTATTTGATGGTTTAAAATATAAGAATCCTTTCCTCAGAGAATTGCTTATTTCACTTATTGGAAGGGAAAAGTAATGTTAACTATATATAATGGCAGACCAGAAAATTGTAGTGATCGAATTCCTGAAGAAGTTAGGACATATGATTTTCTTGATAAATATGAAATAAACTATGACAGGGTTGATCATGAAGCGACTGTTTCAGATGATATATATGCGTTAATGGATAGAACATTAGTATCCACAGCATGTAAGAATTTATTTCTTGTTAATAGGGCAGAGACAGAATTTTATTTGCTTATGATGCCAAGAAATAAAGATTTTAGAACAAGGTATTTAAAAAGCGAATTAGGGTTATCTCATTTATCCTTTGCAAAAGAGGATAAGATGGTGGAGCATCTTGGGGTAAGACCTGGTTCAGTAAGTATAATGTGTCTTTTAAAAGACACGGAAAATAAAATTCATCTGATTATTGATAATGATGTGTTGGCAGGTGATACAGTAAGGTTTCATCCATGTATCAATACTTCGAGCATTAGAGTCAGTACAGAGGATTTTAAAAATATAATTATTCCTGAATTGAGACATGAGCCAGTATTTATTAATATACCATGGCAAGAGGAATAAATAACACTGTTATTATTAACTGGTATTTCGAAAGGAGAAAAAGTAATGTATCAGAATGAGTATAAGCGTTGGCTTGAATTTGGATTGGAAGACCCAGACTTACGTCCTGAGCTTTCAAAAATTGAAGGAAATGATGAAGAAATAAAAGATAGATTTGCTGTTTCTCTTACATTTGGTACAGCAGGTTTAAGAGGTGTTCTCGGTGCTGGAACAAATAGAATGAACATATATGTTGTACGCCAGGCTACACAGGGTCTTGCAAACTGGGTAAAAACTCAGGGTGGTACACAGACAGTTGCAATAAGCTTTGATAGTAGATTAAAGAGTGATATTTTTTCAAAGACTGCAGCAGGTGTATTAGCAGCTAATGGAATTAATGTAAGAATATATGATGCATTAATGCCAGTTCCTGCTCTTTCATTTGCAACAAGATACTATAAATGTAATGCAGGTATTATGGTTACAGCATCTCATAATCCAGCAAAATATAATGGTTATAAGGCATACGGTCCTGATGGTTGTCAGATGACAGATGATGCTGCAGCAATCGTTTATTCTGAAATTCAGAAGACAGATGTATTAACTGGTGCAAAATATATGTCATTTGCAGAAGGTGTAGAAAAGGGCCTTATTAAGTTTGTTGGAGATGATTGTAAGGACGAATTCTATAAAGCAATTGAAGAACGTCAGGTTAGAAAAGGTTTATGCAAGAGTGCAGGTCTTAAGCTTGTATATAGCCCACTTAATGGTGCTGGTTTAGTACCTGTTACAAGAGTATTAAATGATATTGGAATTACAGATATTACAATAGTACCTGAGCAGGAATATCCAAATGGATACTTTACTACATGTAGTTATCCAAATCCTGAAATTTTTGCTGCACTTGAGCTTGGACTTAATCTTGCTAAGGAGTCTGGTGCTGATCTTATGCTTGCAACAGATCCAGATGCAGACAGAGTTGGTATTGCAATGAAATGTCCAGATGGAAGCTATGAATTAGTAAGTGGTAACGAAGTTGGAGTATTGCTTCTTGATTATATTAGTGCAGGACGTATTGAAAAAGGTACAATGCCTAAAAATCCAGTTGCTGTAAAATCAATAGTTTCAACACCTCTTGCTGATGCAGTTGCAAAGAATTATGGAGTTGAATTAAGAAGTGTTCTTACTGGATTCAAATGGATTGGTGATCAGATAGCTGGTCTTGAGGCAGATGGAGAAGTAGATAGATTCATATTTGGATTTGAAGAGAGCTATGGATATCTTGCTGGCCCATATGTAAGAGACAAGGATGCTGTAATCGCATCAATGCTTATTTGTGAAATGGCTGCATATTATAGAAGTATTGGAAGTTCTGTTAAGGAAAGACTTGAAGAAATATACAAGCAGTATGGCAGATATCTTAATAAGGTTGATAGCTTCGAGTTCCCAGGACTTTCTGGAATGGACAAGATGGCATCTATCATGCAGGGGCTCAGAGAAAATCCACCTAAAGAATTCGGCGGATATGCAGTTACTAAGGTTACTGATTATAAGAAGCCAGAAGAAACAGGATTACCTTCATCTAATGTATTAATATATGCCCTTGAAGGCGGAGCAACAGTTGTTGTTCGTCCATCTGGAACAGAACCTAAGATTAAGGCATATTTCACTACATTAGGAAAAGATTTAGCTGAAGCAGAAGCTCAGAAAAATAAATTATTCGAAGCATTAAAACCAATTTTTGCATAGTAAAATAATATGGCAAATAAATTTTATGTACTGCTCCTTCCTGATGGTTCAATAGAAATAGCCAATAAGCCATGGAATGAGGTTCAGAAAATATCAAGAAAAAATGTTAAAGGGTTTAAAACAGAGTCAGAGGCAAAGGCATTTATAAAAAATGGAGCATTTGATGATGTATCTGCAAATGATAATAAACCTAAAACAGTAAATGGCGTAATTGAATATGCTGAATACATTAAAAACTGGGATAAGTCAAATCCATATGCATTTACAGATGGAAGTTTTAATACAGTAACAAACGTCTATGGCTGTGGTGGCTACTTAGTAATAAATAATGAAAAGCATATTATAAAAGCATCAGGCATTGATAAAGAAATGGCTAGTATGCGAAATGTTGCCGGAGAAATACTAGGTAGCATGAAAGCGATAGAGCTTGCAATAGAAAATAACGTAAGTCACCTAACACTATTCTATGATTATGAAGGTATTCAAAGATGGGTGGATGGTAGCTGGCAGGCAAAAAATGATTGTACGAAATTCTACAAAGAATTCATGCTAGGTATTATTGATGCTGGAATGAAAATTGACTTTGTTCATTCGAAAGGCCATTCTGGAATTGATGGTAATGAAGAAGCTGATAAGCTTGCAAAAGAAGCGGTAGGACTAGAATAAATAAGGCTTGGGACTAATAATCCCAAGCCTTTTCTTTATCTATGCCATATGGCATTTAGATATTATACATAGTTTGAATTAACCATTTCCTTTGTAACTGCGCTTCTTTCATTTGAATCACAGCAATCGTCGTCTGCAAGCTTTCTAGCTGCTGGAGCGGCAGATGGGTTAATCTGATCTCTGTATCCTTCTCCAAACATTTCACCCTTTAAGAAGGTATCAGATGTAGCTGCTAATACGTCTGTAGGAATAATCATCTTTGTAGCCTGACCATTTGACAATTCTTTAAGTGCATCAAGTTTCTTAAGAGCAAGAACATTTCCGTTCATATTTGCGTTAGCAAGCATCTCAAGACCTTTAGCTTCTGCCTCGTATACAAGACGAATACTTTCAGCTTTACCTGTAGCTTTAGCAATCTGAGCATCTCTTTCGGCTTCAGCTTTAAGTACAAGCGCCTGCTTATCACCTTCAGCTCTTGTAATAATACTCTGTCTATGAGCTTCAGCCTCAAGGAGTGTCTGACGTTTTTCACGTTCAGCTCTCATCTGCTTTTCCATTGATTCCTGAATATCACGTGGTGGAATAATGTTCTTAAGCTCTACTCTGTGTACTCTAATACCCCATGGATCAGTAGCTTCATCAAGAATGTTTGTCATCTTTCCATTGATTGTATCTCTTGATGTAAGAGTTTCATCAAGTTCAAGCTCACCAATAATGTTACGAAGAGTTGTTGCTGTTAAATTCTCTAATGCAACAAGTGGTCTTTCAGCACCATAAGCAAAAAGCTTTGGATCAACAATGCTGTAGTAAACAACTGTATCAATCTGGATTGTAACATTATCCTTTGTGATAACTGGCTGTGGTGGGAAATCTGCTACCTGCTCCTTTAAAGAAACTCTTTTTGCTATTTTCTGGAAGATAGGAATCTTAATGTGAAGACCATGCTCCCATGTTGTCTGGTAAGAACCAAGCCACTCAATAACATAAGCGTGTCCCTGTCCAACTACATTAATTGTTGTGAAAATAAATACAACAAGTAATACAAATAGTATTGCAATAAAAATCATAATTACTTCCTCCTTAAATATATTAATTATGAATATGTTTAAAGTATATGCGATTTTTTAAACATAATATATATACATTGTAGCAAATTATGGACGTATATTTTGCTTTTAGTGAAAAAAAATTAATTTTTTTCAAAAAAATGATAAAAAGTGAAGATAAATTAATTTAAGTTCCGTTATAATGATTGGAGCACTTAATGAAGGGAGGCAAATAGTTTACAAATGAATAAAGAGACGCGACAAGAAGAACAATTGTTAGCGCTGATTGATTCTTATCAAAATCTCGTCTTTTCTATATGCTATAAAATTACTTCTGACTATTTTGCCTCAGAGGATATGACTCAGGAAACATTTCTGTCAGCATACCAGCATTTAAACTCCTTTGATGGAGAAAATGCCAAAGCCTGGATATGCAGGATTGCTACAAATAAATGCCTTGATTATATGAAGAAGGCCAGCAATCGTAATATTCCTACGGATGATGATGACATGGAAAAAGCATTTATTTCTGCAAAAAGTACGGATGATAACTTAGAAAGCAGCATACTTGAAAAAGAAGTTAGAGATACACTGCTTAAAAGATGCAATTCATTAAAGAAACCTTATGATGAAATTGCTAAGCTGTATTACTATGATGAACTTGATGCAAAGGAAATAGCTCTTAGAAGAGGAATGAATTTAAAATCAGTGCAGACGCAGATATATAGAGCAAGAGCAATGCTTAGAAAAATGTATGACCCTGTAAAAGAGGTAATGTGATATGACAGACAGAGAATTAGAACTTCTAATAAATGAGGTTGAAAAAAATGAATTAATTAAGGCTCCTAAAAATATGAAGGAAGAAGTTTTTGCGACCATAAGAGCAAAGAAACATAAAGCTAAAGTGGTTGAACTTGTTTCCTATAGAGCAAAGGTTGTTGTAGGTATGGCGGCAGCAATCGGAATGCTAATAATAATGCCATTTAAAGATATATCAGAGTCAAGAATTCATGAAATAAATGATAGTATTAAAATTAAAAAATCATCGTACGAAAGGCAGCTTAAAAAAGATGATTTAAAAGACGCAAAAAATGAATTTGTTGAAAGTATATTAAATAGGTTTGAGATGTTATTTTAGGAGGATATGAAATGCAAAAGAAGAAAAATGGATTTTTATTATTTATATTTTCATTCTGCCCTGGTGCAGGTGAAATGTATCTTGGTTTTATGAAAATGGGTGTTAGCCTTTTAGGGTTATTTGCAGCTGCGATTTTTGCTTGTTCATTTATTGGTATGCCAGAATTTGCTGTTATACCATCAGTAATATATGTATACAGTTTTTTCCATGCGCATAATATTGCAGGCCTTGATGACGAAAGATTTTACTCAATGAAAGATGAGTATTTATTTGGTATTGATAGTATTTCAAAATTATTAAACAATAAGTCATTTGGTAAAGGCAAAATTCTTGCAATAATTCTTTGTGTACTTGGTATCGTAATGATTTGGAATGCTTCTCTTGACGTAATCTGGGATTACTTTTCACATGATAATGTTATTGTAAAAGCTATTTATAGAATAAATGACTACCTTCCAAGATTCATTATTGGGGCATTGGTAGTTATTCTAGGTGCACGTTTACTTAAAGGTAAAAAGGTTGAATTATTTAGTGAAGATAGAGAAATAGAAGATAAATCGGAGACAAGTAATGACAAATAATACAATTAGGATACGACGCGTTGGAACTGTAACAGCAGGACTAGCATTAATAGCTGTTGGAATAGTTTATTTAATAAAAATAACGTTTCCAGTGGTAGAGCTTGTTACACTAATGAAGTTCTGGCCTTTTTTCTTAATAGTTCTTGGAATAGAAATATTAGTTGAACATATAAGAGCTGGCTCATCGGATTCTGTGAAGTTTGTGTATGACTTTCCAGCCATTTTTATGATGTTTATGACACTTGGATTTAGTATGGCGTTAGCGTTGGGATATTTTGTAATAAATAATAAGGAAATTATATTCTGATATGTATATTCATTAAGACAAAGAAGAAATGCTTACAGCATTTCTCTGATGCCTCCTGGCGCACCAACCTTTCAGGTTGGCACAATGGCACGGCAGGCTCCCACGATATAAAATCGTGGTAAGTACTTAAAAGCACACGTAATGTGTGCTTTATTTTTTTGAAGATGTTATAATAGTAGCGCTTTACAAAAGAAAGTTTGTTTATGATATATCAGAACGTATATGAGATGATTTAGCTATGGTATATCAAGTGTATTTGGAGTGAATTTTGGAACGAAACGTCGATATAAATGTAATTTCAGATGGAAAAAAGTATAAATCTTCTGATATGGCAAAGATAGGCTGTAATGATTGCAGCGGGTGCTCGAAATGCTGTCATCATATGGATGGACTCATTACACTTGATCCATATGATATTTACAGGCTTATTTGTGGTTCTAATGGAGAAGATTTTACAAGTATCCAAAATAATCACATTGACTATATCGTTGATAAAGGAATAATAACTCCGACACTAAAAATGAGTAAGGAAAGTGGTGCGTGTACGTTCCTTAATGATAATGGACGTTGTAGTGTTCACGATGCACGTCCAGGCATTTGCAGATTATTTCCACTAGGAAGGCTATATGAGGATGGCTCATTTTCATATTTTCTTCAAAAGGATGAATGTGATTATAAAGAAAAGTCAAAGGTTAAAATAAAGAACTGGATTGCCACAAAAGAACTTGCAAAATACGAGAAGTATATTTCAGACTGGCATTATTTTATAAAAGAAATAAAGGATTATTTAGAAACAGCGTCAGAAGATGAAGTAAAACAGATTAATTCTGCTCTTTTACAAATATTCTTTATTACTCCATATTCGGATGATTTCTATGGCGATTTTTACAGTAGATTAGATAAGGTAAAACAAATAATTGAGACTTATCATTAGTACATGATGGAGAAATAAAATGAGACAGTTTGATGTAACAGGCATGAGCTGTGCCGCCTGTCAAGCCAGAGTGGAAAAGGCGGTAAGTAATGTTAAAGGTGTTAATAGCTGCAGTGTAAGCTTACTTACGAATTCTATGGGAATAGAAGGGGATGTAAGCGATGCAGATATTATTGAAGCGGTTGTTAATGCTGGATACAATGCCAGCCCCAAAAATAGAATAGATAAAGTAGAAAACAATGAGGAACCACTGGTAGACCATGAGACCCCTGTCTTGATGCGAAGATTATTAGCGTCAGTTATATTGCTGATACCTTTAATGTACGTGTCAATGGGACATATGATGTGGAACTGGCCATTGCCATCATTTCTTAATGAAAACCACATTGCAATGGGAATATATGAAATGCTTTTAGCTGGCATTATTATGGTCATTAACCAGAAGTTTTTCAAAAGTGGATTCAAAGGGCTTATTCACAAATCACCCAATATGGATACGCTTGTTGCCATGGGTTCTATGGCTTCATTCATATATAGTACATATGCGCTATTTGCTATGACTAGTGCTGAAAAAATAGGAAACACGGACTTAGTGATGAAGTATATGGATGAATTCTATTTTGAATCAGCTGCAATGATACTTACGCTTATAACAGTAGGCAAGACGTTAGAAGCAAGATCTAAAGGCAAGACGACGGATGCTTTAAGGTCTCTTATGAAATTAGCACCAAAGACAGCTAATTTATATGAAGATGGTGTTGAGACAGAGGTTCCAATATCAAGTATTAAGGTCGGAAATAAATTTGCAGTAAGACCCGGTGAAAGTATTCCTGTTGACGGGGTTGTTATTTCAGGTTTTAGTGCGGTAGATGAGTCGTCCCTTACTGGTGAAAGTGTACCTGTAGATAAATCAGAAGGTGATGTTGTTTCTGCGGCTACACTTAATCAATCAGGCTATATAATTTGTGAAGCAACAAGAGTTGGTGAAGATACAACATTATCACAGATAATACAGATGGTTAGTGATGCGGCAGCTACTAAGGCCCCTATTGCTAAAATTGCAGACAAGGTGTCAGGTGTATTTGTTCCAGTTGTTATAGCAATAGCTATGATTACATTTGTAATATGGATGGTATGTGGCCAGAAGTTTGGATTCTCACTTGCAAGAGCTATATCTGTACTTGTAATCAGTTGTCCCTGTGCATTAGGCCTTGCAACTCCAGTAGCCATCATGGTGGGAAATGGTAAGGGTGCTAGAAATGGCATAATGTTTAAAACAGCAGTATCTCTTGAAGAAACTGGCAAAGTAAGTATAGTAGCACTTGATAAGACAGGTACGATTACGCTAGGTCAGCCTGTTGTAACTGACATCATAGCTTTAGACACAGATGAGACGAAATTAGTAGAAATAGCTTATGCACTTGAAGCAAAAAGTGAGCATCCTCTGGCTAAAGCAATCATTAAAAAAGCAGATGAACTTAAAATTGAAGCTAGTTCTGTAGATGATTTCAATATTTCTGCTGGAAGTGGACTGGTGGCCAGGTTAAATGGAGAAGAGCTTGCAGGCGGTAATGCAAAATTTATTAGGACGAAGCTGACAGAAGCTGATAGGCTAGAAGATATTTCAGACCAGATTGAAATGCTTGAAAGCGAAGGAAAAACACCGCTATTTTTTGCTAAATCGGGAAAACTTCTTGGAGTTATTGCTGTAGCTGATGCTATAAAAGAAGATAGTGAAAAGGCTATTAGTTGTCTTCGAAACATGGGAATCCATGTTGTAATGTTAACTGGTGATAATGAACGAACTGCTAATGCCATAGGAAAAGCAGCTGGAGTAGATGAAATTGTAGCCGGGATTTTACCAAATGACAAGGCAAGAATAGTGAAGGAGCTGCAGGAATATGGCAAGGTTGCTATGGTTGGTGATGGAATAAATGATGCACCAGCATTAACAATGGCGGACATAGGTATAGCCATAGGCGCTGGCACGGATGTGGCTATAGAGGCAGCAGATGTAGTGCTTATGAAAAATAGTCTTTTAGACGCTGTGGCAGCAATAAGACTTAGTCGTAAAACCCTAACAAATATTCACCAAAATCTTTTCTGGGCGTTTATTTATAATATTATTGGTATTCCACTAGCTGCTGGACTTTTAATACCATTATTTGGACTAACGCTTAATCCTATGTTTGGAGCAGCTGCCATGAGCCTATCAAGCTTTTGCGTTGTAAGTAATGCCCTAGGACTTAATGGTGTGAAATTATATGGAGATGTAAAGGATAGATTGATAAAGAAATCCTTTGAAAATAAGAATTTAATAAATAATAAGGATATAAAAGAAACTATTGTAAAAAATAAGGAGGAAAAAACAATGGAAATTACAGTTAAAGGCATGATGTGCATGCACTGTGAAAAGGCAGTAAAGGAGGCTCTAGAAGCTATAGATGGTATTACAGAGGCTATTGCTGACCATGATGCAGATAGTGTAAAAATCACTATGAGTAAAGAAGTAAGTGAAGACGTTATCAAGGATGTCATTGTAGGCAAAGGCTATGAGTACGTTGGTATCAAAAATTAATTAACTATCATATATGTTTACGCAAAATGCTCGTGGGTTTCACGGGCATTTTTTTATACATGATAAAAGACAAAGTTCGCAAAGCGCACTTTTCTTTTATACACGATAAAAGATAAAGTCCGCAAAGCGTACTTTTCTTTTATATGATTGATTAGCGCCTACTGGTAAGTATATAATATTAAATAGTAATGGGAAAACTGTCGCTGTAGGAGTGGGTTATGGCAGATGAACATAAGTTAGATAGGGATACTCTAATAAAAATTATAAGGGCTATTCCATCTAATATATTTTTAAAGACACAGATCAGAAATACGTCTTTTTATCACACTATTCTGAAGAACTTGGAATTCAAAGTGATAGAGAAATCTACGGAAAAACAGATAGAGAATTACGTAAGAGTAGTGATAATATCGAACTGGCTGAAGCTATGGATAAAGAAATTCTTGAGACAGGAACTGGCAGGCAGTACGTTATTAAAACAGAAGTAAACGGAATCCCTAAGTACATAGACATTATTAAAGAACCTGTTATGGATGGAGATGGTAATACCATAGGCATTGTTGGACTAATGAATGATGTAACTATGGCAACACAGGAACTTTCCAATAAGCTTGAGAATGAAAAAGCATATCAGGAAGCAATGAGAGCTGGTGCATTTCTTGCATATAATGTGAATCTTTCTAAGGATATATTAAAAGATGATCTTAAAGAAATTATAGATGGTAAAGAATTAAATCTTCTTGATATCCTTGGTATGAAAGCTCCATGTGGGTATAACGAATTTATAACGAAATGGGCAAATACTGCAATGAAAGAAGGCCCCAGGCAGGGATTTATTGACTATCATTTAAGAGAGAGGCTTATTTCGCTATATAATAGTGGACAGAGCGAAATTTCACAGGAATTATCTATAGAAATGATTAATAGTGAAGGCAATCCAGAATTGCTATGGATAAATGAGAACATACTGCTTATGCAGAATGTTGACAAGGAAGTTATGGCGTTTATAACGCTAAAAAATATAACTGAAGAGAGAGTAAAAGAACAGAAAATGAGAAAGCAGCTTGAAGAAGCTGTGAAAGAAGCAGTTATGGCAAATAAGGCTAAAGACCAGTTTCTTGCCAATACAAGCCATGAAATAAGAACGCCAATGAATGCGGTAATTGGTATGGCAGAAGTACTGCTTAGGGAAGAGACAGATCCAAGGAAGATAGAATATCTTAATAACATAAAGGCAGCAGGTGTGCACCTGCTTGGAATAATAAATAATATTCTGGACTTTTCCAAAATAGAGTCAGGAAAAATTGAAATAATTCCTGAGGTTTATGAAATACGACCAAGACTTGATAGACTTACTAAGCTTCTGGAAGAACGTGTTTCAGGCAAAGATGTTGAGCTTATATTTGATGTTGACGAAAGATTGCCACAGTTTATGTATGGCGATGCAACTCGAATAAGACAGGTTATCATTAACCTTGTAAATAACGCAATAAAGTTCACCGAAAAAGGATTTGTAAAAGTTACTGTCAGAGTTGAAGAGATAACGGATACAGAAGTGACAGAATTTATTTGTGTTGAAGATTCTGGTATAGGAATAAAAGAAGAGGAAATGGATCAACTCTTTGGAGCATTCAACCGCCTTGATAAGGAAAAGACAGCTGGCATAGAAGGCACAGGTTTAGGTCTTACTCTTTCAAAGCAGCTTGTAGAGCTTATGGGTGGAAATATTCAGGTTGAAAGTGAGTATGGTGTTGGCACAAAATTCTTCTTTACAATAAAACAGGGGCTTGTTGAAGAATCAAAAATAAAAGAAAAAAATGATTTAGAAAAGAAAAATGAACAGGATGAAAAATTATTCAAAGCACCTAAAGCTAGAGTTCTTATAGCTGATGATAGTGCTGTTAATATTAAGGTATTTAAGGCACTTGTTGCTCCACTTGAGATGCAAATTGATACTGCTGAAAATGGAAAGATTGCGGCAGACATGATAGAGAAAAATGAATATGATCTTGTATTTATGGATCATATGATGCCTGTAATGAATGGAATTGAAGCGACAAAATATGTAAGACAGCTTGAATCTGATAAGAGAGATGTGCTAATTATTGCACTGACAGCAAATGCAGTAGTTGGCGTAAAGGAACAGTTCATTGAAGCTGGAATGAATGATTTTATTTCAAAGCCAATTCAAATAAAGGAATTGTTATCCGTTCTAAGGAAATATCTTCCTAGTGAGTATATTGAGGAAATTTCATAACCAAATATAGATATGTCCGATAAATGGATGTATAGGAGTGGAAATTACACATGACATTAATTCAATTTATTAATTATTTACCAGTAATATATTGTTTTATCCTGATTGTAAGAGAAAGAAGTTTTATAAAGAGAATATCTAATCCTGACTTTTTCTTCCTTCTTGTTTGTACGCTGATTTCCTGCGTTGGAAATGTTTGGATTATTTCATCTAGAACTATAGAAGAAGCATATTTAAGTCAGAGAGTTTCCTACATTGGTAATGTGTTTCTTATGTATTTTACGTTTATGCTTATTGCTGCAACATGTAAGATTCGATTACCATTAGCACTTAGGATAGTGCTAGGAATTTCTTCTATTTTTTCAATATGTGCCACATTGACAATAGGGAGAAATGGCTTATTTTATAAAGAGGCTAGCCTTGTAACAGAAAATGGATATTCGCATCTTGTTAAAGTATATGGTCCACTGCATCATGTATATACTGCTGTTGTATTTTTCTATATGATAGGTTCGCTAGCAGTGGCAATATATTCTTTGTTAAGACCTGCTCTAATTTCTCGTGCCAGAGCCTTTACATTTGCAATGTGTGAAACTGTGTGCATTTTAATATATCTTCTGGAGAGAGGATTTAAGACAAAGGTTGAGATTCTCTCGTTTGCATTTGCCATTGCCGTTACCATATATGGTGTTTCAATAAAGAAGATGTATTTATACGATGCAAACCGAGTTGCCAATGATTATAGGGAATCGAGTAAAGATTACGCAGTTATCCTCTTTGATGAAAAGAAAAGATATGTTGGAAGCAATACTGCCGCAGTAGATATGTTTCCTAATATAGTTAATTACTACGTTGAACAATATATTTCCGACAAATATGAAGAAAAAACATATTTTGAAAATATTCTTAGTAATTTTGATGCATATATCAACAATAAAGAAACTGGAGAAGAAACTTTACAATCAATTTTTGAAAAGAATGGAAGAATATTCAGCGTCTTTGTTAGAAAGCTTATTAATGAAACTGTAAAAGGTGACAGAGGCTATATAATTGAGTTTATTGACGATACAAGGAACCAAGAGTACATTCGAACAATTAATAAGATGAACCTTGAACTTGAGGACGCAGTTGAAGAAGCTAAAGCTGCAAACAGTGCAAAGAGTCAATTTCTTGCAAATATGTCTCATGAGATTAGAACTCCAATCAATGCTGTGCTGGGACTTAATAGTATCATTCTTCGCGACACAAAAGAGGATAGTACTAGAGAATATGCTGCCGACGTGGAAAATTCTGGAAAATCTCTTCTCGCTTTAATAAATGATATTTTGGACTTTTCTAAAATTGAAGCTGGAAGAATGGATATTGTTCCAGTTGAGTATAACTTAGATGCTCTCATTATCGATTGTCAGAATATGATGTATGGAAAAGTCAAGGATAAGGGGCTTGAGTTTGCACTAAATTGCGATGAAACAACTCCATCTGTTCTTTTGGGAGATGAGGTAAGAATTAGACAGATTATTATTAATCTGTTAACAAATGCGGTTAAATATACGCCTGCTGGTAAAGTCACACTATCAGTCAGCTATAAACCATATGATAATGAATCAGTTATGATTACATTTTCTGTATCAGACACTGGAATGGGTATTTCAGAGGATGATCAGAAGCATTTGTTTGAGAGTTTCAAACGATTTGATGAAAAGAAAAATAGAAATATTGAAGGAACTGGTCTAGGATTGGCACTTGTTAATCAGTTAACAAGCCTTATGGAAGGTGAAGTGTCTGTAAGTAGTGTAATTGGAGAGGGTTCGACATTTTCAGTTTCAGTCCCTCAGAAAGTTGTTTCTGACAAACCTATCGGAAAGGTTTCATTTGAATATAAAAAAGTGACTCAAATCGATACTATGGAGGATATGTCTGATGTTACGGGCAAAATCCTTGTTGTAGACGATGTTCTTGTTAATTTGAAAGTTTTTACTAAACTTTTATCCAAAACAAAGCTTACCATTGATACCGCAAGCTCGGGAGCAGAAGCAATAAAGATGTCTAAGGATTCTAAATATGATGTAATTTTCCTTGATCATATGATGCCCGAAATGGATGGTATTGAAACATTCCATATTATTAAAAATGATGAATCCAACATAAATATTGATACTCCGGTTATTATGCTTACAGCCAATGCAATTGAAGGAATCAAAGAAGAGTACATGAACGAGGGATTTGATGATTATTTGTCAAAACCAGTTGGATATCAAGCATTAAGGGATGTAATACGTAAGTTTCTGTAAAGTCAAGAACATTAAAATATTTACCATAAATATAACTAAAGCCCATAGAATGAATAAATTCTACGGGCTTTTTGGTATCAAAAATTTTGAGAAAAGATAAGGATCTTAACCTATTGATGGCAATTCCTAACCTTATTGCACTTCTTTTATTATCTACGCATGTGAAGAATCTGGCGTTAGATGTTGATAAGGCGCAAAAAGAAGGTACAATTTGCGAGAAAGATGATTCAATCCGATAGCTTAAGCTAAAAAATAATGACATAGCCACAAACATCATGTAATATATCAAATAGACAATCCTTTATCTTAACAATAGTAGGCAGTAGTTGATGATTGACGTTTTAATGTAAAGAAAAGGAGAAAAAAATGAATAAGAAGTATGATGTAGTAGCTTTAGGCGAGTTACTTATTGATTTTACAGAGAATGGTATTAGCGAGCAGGGCAATCTTATTTTAGAAGCTAATCCTGGCGGAGCACCATGTAATGTACTTGCAATGGTTACCAAGTTCGGATATAATACAGCCTTTATTGGTAAGGTTGGAAATGATAATTTTGGACGAATGTTAGCTGATACAGTGGCTGGTGTAGGGATTAATATAGATGGACTTGTATTTGATGACGATGTACCTACAACATTAGCTTTTGTTCATACTAAGCCGGATGGAGATCGTAGTTTTTCGTTCTACAGGAATCCAGGGGCAGATGTGATGCTTACTAAGGACGATATTCCTGAAGAATTAATTAAGCAGTCAAAAATATTCCATTTTGGAACTTTGTCGATGACGCATACATCTGCAGAGGAGGCTACACTTAAGGCCGTTGAAATTGCAAAGAGCAATGGTTTGGTTATAAGCTTTGATCCAAATCTTAGACCACCCCTTTGGGATGATTTGAATGATGCCAAGGACAAGATGGCATATGGAATGAGTATGTGTGATGTCCTCAAAATATCAGATAATGAAATACAGTTCTTTACTGGCGAAGAGGATATAGACAAGGGTATAGAAATAATACGTAGCAAATATGATATTAAACTTGTATGTGCAACACTTGGAAAAGAGGGTTCAGTTGCATATTATGGTGATAAAGTCATTTACGGTACACCGTATGTTACGGACAAGACAATAGAGACGACAGGTGCTGGCGATACATTTATGGGATGTGTACTTCATAGTGTGTTGGAGAATGGCATTGATGATTTTGATGAGGAAAAAATATCAAGGATGCTTGATATATCAAATCATGCAGCATCAATCATTACAACAAGAAGAGGTGCTCTTCGTGTAATGCCAGAGGTTTCTTTATTTTTATAATTAGTATATTATTTGGAGGGGATGGTATAGTCCCCTCTATTTGTTATGGTAACGAGTTAAGTTAGCCATGTGTTATGGGAAGTGATAGTAAATTGAGAAAAAATTCACGTGAAGACAAAAAAATAGTGGCCATTTTTCTATTATGCCTGATATTTGCACTAGGGATAACGTATTACATTGACATAGGGGTAGATGCAAGTAGAGCGCAAAATGAGAATGCAAATAGATTTGGAGTCTCATTTATGACTATGAATAATCCTTTTTTTACAGTAATAAGTGACAGTATTAGAACAATTGTTGAAGCAAATGGTGATATTGTAATAGTAAGAGACCCGTCACTAGATTCTGATAGGCAGATAGAGCAGATTAGAAATATGATAGATGAGAAGGTTAATGTCATATTTATATCACCGGTGGATTACGAGAAAATTATTCCCGTGGTGCAGGAAGCACGTCAAAAAGGAATAGTAGTTATTTTTGTGGATACAGAGGTGTATGATGAAAGCTTGGCAGATGGAATAGTAGTATCTGACAATTATCTAGCAGGAGTACAGTGTGCAAGATATTTGATGGAGCAAAAATCATCTGCAAAAATTTTTATTTTGGAGCATACACGTACAAAATCTGGAAATGACAGAGTTAAAGGTTTTGAGGATACAATAGCAGGAAATGAAAACTACATTATTGTAGATAAAGAAAATGCTGAAGGTCAGCTTGAGATTGCTATGCCTATTACTCGTGATGTTCAGGAGAGCGGACTTAGCTTTGACACAGTATTTGCTATTAATGATTTAAGTGCATTAGGAGCAATGGCTGCGCTTAAAGAAGCTGGAAGGTTATCATCTGTTGGTGTATTGGGTGTTGATGGCGCACCTGAAGCTAAGGCAATGATAAAAGAAAATCTAATGTTAGCAACATCAGCTCAGTATCCTTCAAAGATAGGAGATTTAGCAGTTGATCAAGCTTACAAAATATTAAATGGAGAAGAATATCAAAAGAAAATATTAGTCAATGTGGAGCTTATTACAAAAGATAATGTTCAAAATTATGGAACAAATGGATGGCAATAGGAGAAATCGTGTATGAATGTGATAACAATGGATCATAATACAAATAGCATGAGACTTGTGTTGCGTCGCGTTTTGTTGCTCCTAAATTTTGAGATGGTAGTATTTCTATCTTCGATGTCAGCGATGACTATACTAAAGATTAGCCAATCAACACAGGCACGCGATTTTTTAGGCGAAATATCACATATTCCGCCTGTTCCATGGACGATTCCGCTGTATTCCATTGGCGGTTTTGTTCTTCTTGCTATCGTACTTAACATCAAAGATATAGCAAAAGTTCCACAATGGATAGTCATATCACTTCAAATCATATTAGGTCTTTCAATTATATACTCGCTTGATATGAACTATAATGGCATTATTTTTTTAGTAGCAGCATATCTACTTGATTATTTTAAGTTAAATAAGAAGAAACTTGTATTTATCGTAATTGTTGGTATATCCTTGTTGATTTTTGATTTTAATATATGTGAAAAGTTCATGCCTATAATGAAATTTGACACGTATACAACATACTATAAGGATATCTGGGCAACCGTTTTTGTAGCTATAAAAAACCTGGGAACTACATGTAATATAGTATTGTTTATTGCATATACGATACTGATGTTAGGTGAGCAGATTGATGAAAACGAAAAGATAAACGATCTGAATGAAAGACTAAATGACGCAAATGCAGAGCTAAAAATAGCAAACATCGAATTAGAGAACTATGCTAAAGAAAGTGAGAAAATAGCACAGACAAGAGAGCGAAACCGACTGGCAAGGGAGATTCATGATACATTAGGCCACACTCTTACGGGTATAATAGCTGGACTTGATGCAGCGATTGCGATTTTGCCAATATCTGTCGAACAAACTAATAAACAACTTGATATGATTCGAGATGTAGCAAGAAGAGGAATGACAGATGTAAGACGATCTGTAAATGCGCTAAGACCGGATGTATTAGAAAGAGAGGATTTGTTAGAAGCTATAAATCATACAATTTCGGATATGTCAGCTGCATCAAATGTGAAAATCGCCTTCAATAACACAATAGATCAACTGAGGTTTAGTGAAGACGAAGAAGAAATAATCTACAGAATTATTCAGGAAAGTGTTACTAATTCTATTAGACATGGAAAAGCGACAGAAATCACAATAGATTTAAAGAAAGAGTATTCACTAGTGACCATTTCGATAACTGACAATGGAAAAGGATCCGATAATATAAAATATGGATTTGGACTTACGCATATGAAAGAGCGTCTAGATATGCTTCGTGGAGAACTATATGTAGAAAGTAAAAATGGATTCTCAGTAGTGGCAAAAATTCCAATTAGATGGGGTGAAGATAATGATTAAATTATTAATTGCAGATGATCAACAACTTATTAGAGATAGTTTGAAGATAGTACTTGAAACAAAGGATTCAATTGAGGTAGTAGGTGCAGTTGCAAATGGCGTAGAAGTTATTCGTGCAACTCGAGAGAATAAGCCAGATGTGATTCTTATGGATATACGTATGCCAGAAATGGATGGTGTGCAGTGTACTCAAATTATTAAGGAAAATTATCCGGAAATCAAAATCATTATTCTGACAACATTTGATGATGATGAGTATATTTTTTCTGCGCTAAAGTATGGAGCAAGTGGATATCTCCTTAAAGGTATTTCAATGGATAGTCTAGTGGAGGCAATTCATAAAGTTTACTCTGGAAATGCTATGATAAATGGGGATATTGCAACTAAGGTGTTGGGAATGTTTTCAAAAATGGCGCAAAATGATATTTCCATTCATGTAGAAGAAAGTGTGGAAAAGGAAATTACGGACTCTGAATGGAAGGTTATAAAGCTTGTATCAGAAGGCATGTCCAATAAAGAAATTGCCAATAAATTGTATCTAACAGAAGGTTCAGTTCGAAATTACTTAAGTTCAATATTGAAAAAGCTTGATTTAAGAGATAGAACGCAGCTTGCTATTTGGGCAGTTCAAACGGGAGCAGCGAAGAAAGAGGTATTTGGTGAGTAAAAGGAATAGAATCATTATATGTATGACACTATGCATACTGGTCCTATTGTGTGTGGTTTATTTTAATATAAATAATGATAAGACAATCAGAATTGGTGTGTTTACGGGAAGTCCATGGGGAGTTCCTGATGCATACACGTATGAGTTTATTGATGATGCAATAGATAAATTTGAAAAGGAACATCCAGGTGTAACTGTTGAGTATATTAGTGGAATAATGAAGGAAGATTATTCTGAATGGTTATCAGGTCAGGTTGTTGCAGGTAAAGCCCCGGATGTATTTATGGTTTTGCCAGATGACTTTAGTGTTCTAACAGATACTGGCGCAATAATGTGTCTGGATTCGATTATAAGTAAAGATAAAACCTTTGATTCAGAGAGATTTTATGAGGGTTCTTATAAATATGGAAATGTGAATGGAAAGCAATATGCACTACCGCTTGAAAGTGCCCCAGAAATGATGTTTGTTAATAAGTCGCTTTTGGCAAAGGAAACTATTTTAGTTCCGGAAACAGACTGGACTTGGGATGATTTTTATAATATATGCGAAAAGGTGACAAAAGACTTAGATGGAAATGGAGTTATAGATCAGTTTGGCGTATATAATTATAGTTGGGAGCAAGCTTTTTTAACAAATGGTGTGCATATATTTGATGATTCCGGAAAGAACTGTACAATCCAAGGAGAGAATGCACAGCAGGCAGTTGATTTTCTAAAGAAAATAAATGCTCTTAATAAGGGAACTGTTGTAACGTCGTCGGATTTTGATATGGGACGCGTTGCATTTATGCCGGTTACCTTAGCAGAATATAGAACATATAAACCGTACCCCTGGAGTATAAAAAAATACTCGAATTTTAATTGGGAATGTATTACTTTACCTAGAGGTCCACAGGGTGAAAACGTTTCTACGATGAATACGCTGATTTTAGCGATGAATTCAAGAACAAAGAAAAAGGAAGTTGCCTGGGAGCTTATGAAGACGTTCTGTTATGATAGCGATATTCAGCTTGAAGTATATAAATATAGGGGTGGTGGCTCGGTATTAAAGGAGGTACTCAATCAGAATCAGGCTCTATTAAATGAAAACCAAGCGCTTCCTAAAAATAGTTCGTTAAATATTAGGATTATACATTCAATAATGGAGGCTGGAGTTCCGGCCTATAACTTTAGCAATTTCGATGATTCAAGAAAGCTCATATCTAACGGGATTACAGAAATTATAGACAATAATGAGAATCCACCGATAGCACTTAAAAATCTACAGCGAGAGGTAAATCAGTCGCTTACAAAATAGGATTAATGAAGGAAAAAGGTTCCTATATGACATTTGTCATATGGGAATCTTTTTTTGTAGACAAATGTCATATGGAATGTTGTAAACATATGACATTTGAACAATGGAAGAGGTGACTTATGACAATGTTGCGAAATGAATAAATCAAATAGAATAACATCATCAACTACGAACCAACTATTGGAAGATAAAAATTTAAGAAAGGTGGTTATCGGTTATGGAAAGTCCTTTCATCCTTCAAATGCAAGGAATTGTCAAAACATTTCCAGGCGTAATAGCTCTCAACAATGTAAACCTTGATGTAAAGCGCGGAACGATTCACTCGATATGTGGAGAAAATGGTGCGGGAAAATCAACATTGATGAAAGTAATCTCAGGTGTCTATCCACATGGAAGCTATAGTGGCGACATGATAGTAAATGGACAGAAGGTTGCATTTAAAAATATTAAAGAATCTGAGAATGCCGGAATAGTAATTATCCATCAGGAATTGACAATGATTCCTGAATTATCAATTACAGAAAATATTTTCATGGGCAATGAAATTGTTAAGCATGGATTAATTGACTGGAACGAAGCAAGAAGACGAACTAGTGAGCTTCTAAAACTGGTTGGCCTTACAGATAGTCCAGATACATTGATTAAATATTTGGGCGTTGGTAAGCAGCAGCTAGTAGAAATTGCAAAAGCGCTCTCTAAAAATGTAAGTCTTTTAATTCTTGATGAGCCAACATCAGCACTTAATGAAGATGACTCAGCAAATCTACTAAAACTTATGTTGGACCTTAAGAGTAAGGGAATCACATGTATCATGATTTCTCATAAGTTAAACGAAGTAGCAGCTGTCTCAGATGCAATTACTGTTATACGAGATGGAGAAACGATAGAGAATTATGAGGTAGAAGCAGGACATGTTGATGAAAACCGAATAATTAAGGCAATGGTTGGACGTTCGATTGAGAACAGATATCCGACTCATGAGTCAAAGATTGGTGAGGTAGTATTTGAGGTTTCTGATTGGCAGGTCGAAGATCCGAGAGTTCCAGGAAGAATGCTTTGTAAGAATTCAAGCTTCACGGTTAGAGCAGGTGAGATTGTTGGATTTGCTGGTCTTATGGGAGCAGGACGTACAGAACTTATGAGATCGATTTTTGGACGGAGTATGGGAATCTATCAAGGAGGAACAATTAAGCTTAGAGGAAAAGAGGTAAAGCTTGATACAGTTCAAAAAGCCATTTCGAATGGAGTTGCTTATGTACCAGAGGATAGAAAGGTCTTAGGTCTTAATCTTTTAGATTCAATTAAGAAGACAATAGTATCGGCTAACTTAGATGCAATTAAAACAAAAAAGCTTCTTGATTTTAACAAAGAATATGCAGCAGCGACGCATTATAGACAGTCAATAGGAATTAAAGCAGCATCAGTAAATGCTGGAGTAACTTCACTTTCGGGAGGTAACCAGCAAAAGGTTGTCCTAGGAAAGTGGCTATTTACAGAACCAGATGTGCTTATACTTGATGAACCAACGCGAGGAATTGATATTGGAGCAAAATATGAAATCTACAAATTGATTCATGAACTTGCAGATCAAGGTAAAGCAGTAATTCTTGTATCGTCAGAACTTCCAGAGTTACTAGGAATGTCAGATAGAATATATACGATTTTCGAGGGAACAATTACTGGTGAAATAGATGCAAAGGAAGCAAATCAGGAAAAACTTATGAAGATGATGACTGTAACAGCGTCATGATTTGATAAATGAAAGGAGCGAGTAAAGTGAAATATATTAAGAAAGTACTAGGCGGGGAATTACGTCAGTACACGATGGTTATAGCTTTAGCAGCATTAATAATAATATTTAATATCATATCGGAAGGAAGAATGTTAACTTCTTCAAACTTCCAAAACCTACTATCAGGTAATGCATATGTACTTATTTTAGCACTTGGAATGCTAATGGTCATAGTTATTGGACAGATCGACTTGTCAGTAGGATCGGTTGCAGGATTTTCGGGAATGGTAATGGCAATAGTTGCAAGAGACTTTAATTTGCCATGGTGGGTAGCTGTTCTTATCGCTATTGCAATTGGTCTTCTGGCAGGTGCATGGCAGGGATTCTTCCTAGCAAAGCTTAATATCCCAGGATTTATTACAACCCTTGGTGGAATGATGATTTTTAGAGGCGGTGTAATCTGGATTTCAAGCTCAATTTCTGTTCCAGCTCCTTCAGAGCTTAAGTGGTTTGGTGCAGGATATCTACCTGAATGGGGACCTTCCTTTACAGGTATGAACAATTCAACATTACTTCTTGGAATTATTGGTATCGTAATTTTTGCAATAAAGCAGATTCAGAATTACAAACATTCAGGTGATATTACTGGTCAGAAGGATTCAATCTCTGTACCAATAATAAGAATATTGATTGTTGGCGCGGTAATTGGTTATTTCACATGGTTGTTTGGAAGTGGACGTCCAGGAACTTCGTTCCCTGTTCCAGGATTAATACTCCTCGTACTTGTAATAATCTATCACACTCTTACACAGCGTACATCATTTGGTCGTCATGTATATGCAGTAGGTGGAAATAAGAGTGCCGCTAGCTTGTCTGGTGTAAATGTTAAAAAAGTGTACTTCCTTACAATGATGAATATGTCAATGCTTGCAACAATCGCAGGAATATTGTTTGTAGGTCGTTCAACATCCGCAGGTCCTGCTGATGGAACATCTTGGGAAATGGATGCTATTGCATCAGTATTCATTGGTGGAGCAGCAGTATCAGGTGGTGTAGGTACAATAATGCAAACTATGGTCGGTGGTATGGTAATGGCTGTACTTAATAATGGACTTATGCTCATGGGTGTTGGTGCTGATAAGACACAGGTTATTAAGGGATTCGTATTACTTGCAGCTGTAGCATTTGATGTATACAGCAAGGGTAGCAGAAATGAATCTATCGTTGGAAAAATTTTTGGAAAGAAAAATTAAATGTAACTTAATGTGATTCTAACTGGTCGGGTAGCCCGGCCAGTTAAGATAGAAAAGAGAGGTAAAAAAGTATGAAAAACAAAGTAATGTCAATCGTTCTTGCAACAGCAATGATGGCTACAGTTGCAATGACAGGCTGTGGATCAAATGAAAGAGCACAGCAGGCAGCAGCAACAAAGGAAGCAGCTCCAGTTGCTGAAGAAAGTGCAGCAACAGAAGAGGCAACAACAGAGGATGCAGCAGAAGCAAGTGTGGCATCAGATGCTGCTGGATTTGAGAAGGGAGCAACAATTGGTATTTCTCTTCCATGGCTTGGAACACAGAACTGGAAAGAAGCTGAAGTAATGTTTAAAGAGCAGCTTGAGGCAGAAGGCTACAATGTTATTGTACAGGCAGCAGATCAGAAGGTTCCTCAGCAGCAACAGCAAATCGAATCAATGATTGAGAATGGTGCGAAGGTTATCGTCGTAGGTCCTGTTGATGGATCACAGCTTGGTTCAGTTCTTGAGCAGGCGAAGGCATCTGGAACATATGTTATTGGTTATGATCGTCTTATTGAAAATACAACAGGTGTTGATGGTGTTGTTCAGTTTGGTAGCGTAAAGACTGGTGAACTTCAGGCCCAGGCTCTTCTTGAGGGTCTTACAAAAGAAAAAGGTGAAGGCCCTTGGAACATTGAGTTATTTGGTGGCGGTCCTGCAGATCCTAACGCTCCTAACTTCTTTACAGGTGCTATGTCAGTTCTTCAGCCTAAGATTGATGATGGAACAATCGTAGTTGTTTCAGGTCAGACAGATTTCGCACAGTGCGCAACAGTAGACTGGGATAACTCTAAGGCACAGTCACGTATGGATTCACTTCTTTCAGGATTCTATGCAGATAAGGAAATTCATGGTGTTCTTTCTCCTAACGATGGTATTGCTCGTGCAATCATCACATCATGTGAGAACGCAGGTCAGCCAATTCCTGTAGTATCAGGTCTTGATGCAGAAAATGAATCAGTTGAATGGGTATGGGCTGGAAGGCAGTATTCAACAGTTGCAAAGCCAACAGATGCTCTTGTTTCTAAGACAGTAGAGATCATCAACTCACTTCAGGCAGGTAATGGTATGCCAGCAACAGATGTACTTACAAACAATGGTAAGATTGATGTTGCTATCTACGAGTTACCACCAGTAGTTGTAACAAAGGAAAATGCTAAGGAAGCATTTGCAAATGATCCAGGTAGATTAGAACTCTTAAAGTAATAAGTATAGTAATATGTAAAGTATTGTAAGGAAATCGCCTAAGCCTTAATAAAAGGTTTAGGCGATTTTTATGATTTATGTAGAATTATAAATGATTTGTAGTAAGAGAAAAATTATTCGATAATGGTAATAGTGCCTGTATTAATATCATAAATACCACCAATTATTATTCAATAATATTTTGATACCTATGATTAACTGAGTATAATGGAAACATATGAAATTCCTATTTTTTAGTGGGAAGGAAGGTGCTTATGAAAAATTACTTTATATGCAGTCTATGTCACAATGGAGTTTTGGGTGGTGGGCTGATAGTTGATGAACATATGCTCAATTACAAAACAGGAAAAGTCACTGTGGAGAGTAAATATAGAGATTTAGTTTTGAATAGAGATGACATACTTTCAGTATCTTGGAAATGGGTAATATTCCCTAAGGCTACTTTTGAAATGAAAAGTGGGGAAACATATAGTTTTTTAATTTTTAATAAAAGGCGCTTTATGAAG
>JAUNNN010000031.1 GCA_030531435.1 Lachnospiraceae bacterium | reverse complement strand
GCCTGTGCTGCAGCAAGTCTTGCGATAGGTACTCTGAATGGTGAACATGATACATAATCAAGTCCAATCTTATGGCAGAACTCAACTGATGTAGGGTCACCACCGTGCTCACCACAGATACCACAGTGAAGTGTTGGGCGAGCCTTTTTACCCTTTTCAATAGCCATTTCCATAAGAGCACCAACACCATTCTGGTCAAGCTTAACAAATGGGTCATTTTCGAAAATTTTAGCTTTATAGTAAGCTTCTAAAAACTTACCAGCATCATCTCTTGAGAATCCATATGTCATCTGTGTAAGGTCGTTAGTACCGAAGCAGAAGAACTCAGCTTCATTAGCAATAGCATCAGCTGTAAGAGCTGCACGAGGAATTTCAATCATTGTACCAACTTCATATTTAAGGACGACACCCTGATCAGCAATTTCCTTATCTGCTGTTTCTACAACTGTCTTCTTAACGAATTTAAGTTCCTTATCATCACCAATAAGTGGAATCATAATTTCTGGAACAATATTCCAATTTGGATGTTTCTTATTAACGTTAATAGCTGCACGAATTACGGCACGTGTCTGCATTCTTGCAATTTCAGGGAATGTAACTGTTAAACGACATCCTCTGTGACCCATCATAGGGTTCATTTCGTGAAGTGTAGCTATAACCTTACGAATTTCATCCATTGTTTTATGTTTAGCATCAGCAAGCTTTCTGATATCTTCTTCGTCTGATGGTACAAACTCATGAAGAGGTGGATCAAGGAATCTGATTGTAACAGGATTTCCTTCCATAGCTTCGTAAAGGTCTTCGAAGTCTCCCTGCTGTAATGGAAGAAGTTTCTCAAGAGCTGCTTCTCTTTCTTCTAATGTATCTGAACAAATCATTTCACGGAAGTCATCAATTCTGTGTCCGCCGAAGAACATATGCTCTGTACGGCAAAGACCAATACCTTCTGCGCCAAGCTCTCTAGCCTTCTTAGCATCATTTGGAGTATCAGCATTTGTTCTAACTTTAAGTGTACGATACTTATCAGCCCATCCCATGATTCTTCCGAATTCACCATCGATAGTAGCATCAACTGTTGGGATTGCTCTGTCGTAAATATTACCTGTTGTTCCATCGAAGGAAATAACATCACCTTCATGGAATTCCTGAACACCAATCTTAAATACCTTATGTGCCTCGTCCATTTCGATAGCAGAACATCCTGATACACAACATGCTCCCATACCTCTTGCAACTACGGCAGCGTGGCTTGTCATACCACCACGAACTGTTAAGATACCCTGAGCAGCCTTCATACCTTCGATATCTTCTGGAGAAGTTTCAAGTCTTACAAGAACTACCTTCTCACCTCTTGCTGCCCACTTCTTAGCATCATCAGCTGTAAATACAATCTTACCACATGCAGCACCTGGAGCTGCAGCAAGACCTCTTGCAACTGGAATAGCCTTCTGAATTACATATGAGTCAAACTGTGGGTGAAGCAATGTATCAAGGTTTCTTGGATCAATCATTGCAACTGCTTTCTTTTCATCGATCATACCTTCATCAACAAGATCGCAGGCAATCTTAAGTGCAGCCTTAGCTGTTCTCTTACCATTACGAGTCTGAAGCATGTAAAGCTTCTTATCTTCAATAGTAAACTCCATATCCTGCATATCTCTGTAGTGATTTTCAAGAGTATTACAGATTTCTTTAAACTGATCAAATACTTCTGGCATGATTTCCTTAAGCTGATCAATTGGCTGTGGTGTACGAACACCAGCAACTACGTCTTCGCCCTGTGCATTAAGTAAGAACTCACCCATAAGAGCCTTCTCACCAGTTGCAGGGTTTCTTGTAAATGCAACACCAGTACCTGATGTATCACCCATGTTACCAAATGCCATCATCTGAACGTTAACAGCTGTACCCCATGAATAAGGAATATCATTATCTCTTCTGTAAACGTTTGCTCTTGGGTTATCCCATGAACGGAATACTGCTTCTACTGCACCAACAAGCTGTTCCTTTGGATCTACAGGGAAATCTTTTCCAATTTTGTTTTTATATTCTTCCTTAAACTGCTCAGCAAGCTTTTTAAGGTCATCTGCATCAAGCTCTACATCCTGCTTAACGCCCTTTTCTAATTTCATTCTGTCGATAAGTTCTTCAAAATACTTCTTACCAACTTCCATAACTACATCTGAATACATCTGAATGAATCTTCTGTAGCAGTCCCAAGCCCAACGAGGGTTTCCAGACTTTTTAGCAATTACTTCAACAACGTCTTCATTAAGACCAAGGTTAAGAATTGTATCCATCATACCTGGCATAGAAGCTCTTGCACCTGAACGAACAGATACTAAAAGAGGATTTTCCTTATCTCCAAACTTCTTACCTGTCATTTCTTCCATCTTAACGATGTACTCCATGATCTGTTCCATGATTTCGTCGTTAATCTTACGACCATCCTCATAATACTGAGTACATGCTTCTGTTGTAATAGTGAAGCCCTGTGGTACAGGTAATCCAAGATTTGTCATCTCGGCAAGGTTAGCTCCTTTACCACCTAAAAGGTTACGCATGTCTGCACTACCTTCTTTAAAAAGGTACACCCATTTTTTGCTCATTTTAATACCTCCAATTTTAATTTTTTAACCCGATAAAAAAAGAAAGCCAAACTATCCCCTTGATAGTTTGGCTATTTCTTAACTCCATTGTTAATGCAAATATTTATCATTACTAACTCCATATCGGATTAATTATCTGATAAGTATTTTAGCATATCGCGAAGATACTTGTCCACATACATAGGTTACAAATATCTCCTCAAAAACTGTACAAAAGCTACATTTCAATAATGTAAATATACGTTCCGTGTACTATTTATGTCTTAAAGCCGACGGTCTCTCATGATTAAAATCATAAGAAGTATTAAAATGCAAGCTTCTCTTCAAGATACTTTGTTAAGTCTTCGATTTTGATCCTCTCCTGCTTCATAGTATCTCTTTCACGAACTGTAACCATTCCGTCTGTTTCTGATTCAAAATCATATGTTACGCAATATGGTGTACCAATTTCGTCAAGTCTTCTATATCTCTTACCGATGTTACCTCTGTCATCGAATTCACAGTTCCATTTCTTAGAAAGCTCTGCATAAATCTTTTCTGCGCCCTCGTTAAGCTTCTTTGAAAGTGGTAATACACCAACCTTAACTGGAGCAAGTGCTGGATGGAAATGAAGTACTGTTCTGATATCAGGATTCTCTTCTGTTCCAATGTTCTCCTCATCATATGCTGCGCAAAGGAATGCAAGAACTACACGGTCTGCGCCAAGTGATGGTTCAATAACATATGGTATGTATCTTGACTGTGTTTCATCATCAAAATATGTAAGATCTTCTTTAGATGTATTCTGGTGCTGAGTGAGGTCATAATCTGTTCTTGATGCGATACCCCAAAGCTCACCCCATCCAAATGGGAATAAGAATTCAATATCAGTTGTTCCTGTTGAGTAGAA
Source organism: Lachnospiraceae bacterium (assembly GCA_030531435.1). Taxonomy (GTDB): domain Bacteria; phylum Bacillota; class Clostridia; order Lachnospirales; family Lachnospiraceae; genus UBA2868. The sequence continues at coordinate 22,723 of JAUNNN010000031.1, read as the reverse complement.
TGAAAGCTCTTCTGGATCATGATCACGAAGTCTCATTTCTTCTTCCTTCATGCCAAGTGAAATAAGCCAGTCTCTACAGAAACCTCTCCAATACTGGAACCACTCATCTTCTGTTCCTGGCTTGCAGAAGAACTCAAGCTCCATCTGTTCAAACTCTCTTGTACGGAATGTAAAGTTACCAGGTGTTATTTCATTACGGAATGACTTACCAATCTGTCCAATACCGAATGGAACTTTCTTACGTGATGTACGCTGTACATTCTTAAAGTTTACGAAGATACCCTGCGCTGTTTCTGGGCGAAGGTAAACTGTATTCTTTGCATCTTCAGTAACACCCTGGAATGTTTTGAACATAAGGTTGAACTGACGAATATCTGTGAAGTTGTGCTTTCCACATGTTGGGCATGGTACGTTGTTGTCTTCAACGAACTTAACCATATCTTCATTTGACCAGCCATCAACTGAAGTTTCAAGTGTTATTCCATGCTCAGCAGCAAAATCTTCAATAATCTTATCTGCTCTAAATCTCTCATGACATTCCTTACAATCCATAAGAGGATCTGAGAAGCTTCCAAGATGACCTGATGCAACCCAAGTCTGTGGATTCATAAGGATTGCACAGTCAACACCAACGTTATATGGGTTCTCCTGAATAAATTTCTGCCACCAAGCTTTTTTTACATTATTTTTAAGCTCTACACCGAGGTTACCGTAGTCCCATGTATTAGCAAGTCCACCATAAATTTCTGAACCTGGGTATACGAATCCTCTGCTTTTAGCAAGTGCGACAATCTTATCAAGTGTCTTTTCCATAACATTTTCTCCTTATTCTAATATTAAGTACGCAAGCCCTGATGAATCGCTGGAAATACGTACTGATTTTCCATTAATAATTTCCACATTTGCAGATGCAAATTTAATATTCTGTGCTGTTTTTACACAAATAGGCTCATCAATTATGAGAATAGGCTTTTTAGCCATATCCATAATTTCGCTCTTACCTATTGTCTTATCTGATGATGTGGATTTAAGCGTAACATCCATATTATATCCATTATCATATGCATCAGAAATAGTTCCAAAAAATACGTCTGCACCATAAAACTCTTTATATGTTTTATAATCATCAAAATTAAGAGTTGCTCTTGCAATACCATCTTCAACTAATATATCTGATAATAAAACAACTCCTGCTGGATATTTAATACTAAACTCACTAATAGCCTCATTAAAGAATGTAGTAAGTCCCTGCTCTGTATAATAGTCTTTATCAAAAGGCTCAACTATTATATCCTTTACAGCGCCCTTTTTATCAAAAATCAGCGTAGACTCATTATAAGATGCTGGTTTATTTCCACATCCAACTATACATAAGCATAATGAAATTATTGTTAATGCAAGTACAGTTTTCTTCAAATCTGCTTTCCTTTTGCTACGCTACTAATCTAATTATATCTAAATCACAATAATACATTGTGATATTCCTCATGGTATTATAATGCTTTTTTGTAAATAGTACAAATAAATTAGCTTATAATTTCAAGCATTTCAAGACTTTTAAACTTTTTATCTACAAATTTATCCATATAGAATGAAGAAAGCTTTATTAATTCATCTAAAACACTATCTGATACTGCAAAGGTATATACCTTTTCTACCTTTGTTGAGACAATAAAATTAACTGCGTGTTTAGCCCCATCTGACAGCCCTATATTTTCAGGAATTCCTGGAAATTCACCATTTACCTGCAGTGATTTTATTTCATATATGCTTCTGATTAATCTGTTATCGATATTATCTTTAACAATAGCTCTAATTGTCTGAAATAAAAGCTTTAGCATCTCAACGTCATCATTATTTTCTCTTGTATAGTATGATGCAACTTCAAGAAAATACATGCCAAGATAAGCGCCAGCAAGGTCTGTCCTTAGTTCTTCAAAATAGTGCGTTATTTCTGCATCCTGTATATTATATGCATTTCTGCCTTCATATAGCTTAAACGTCCCAAAAGCGAACTGATTAGTGGCAGCCATAAGCTTATTATTTATTCGCCTTGCGCCACGACAAAAGGCAGAGATTTTTCCTCTCTCCTTTGTCAGAATGACAAGCCGTCTGTCATAATCATTTACTGGGCTAACCTCTAAAACCATGCCAGTTACTAAAACTATATCTGCCATAAAAAATTAATTAAATAATACTCCCAAACTCTATTCTTTATTCTCTACATAACCGTAGTTCTTAAGCTGTACGTCTGAATCTCTCCAGTTTTTAATTACTTTAACCCAAAGCTTAAGATTTGCATGCATCTGTAAAAGATCCTCAATCTCATATCTTGCAGCAGAGCCAATCTTTTTAAGCATAACCCCCTGCTTTCCAATAATGATTCCCTTATGAGAATCTCTTTCACAAATAATTGTTGCATCTATATTAACTATAGTTTTTTCAAACTTCATAGAATCTACAGTAACAGCAATTCCGTGTGGTATTTCATCGCTTAAGCATTTTAGCGCTTTTTCTCTAATAAGCTCAGCAACAATAGCTCTCTCAGGCTGATCTGTTATTGTATCCTCATCATAAAATGGCTCTCCATAAGGTAAATAATTCATAATTACCTTAATAAGCTCATCACAGTTATTTCCTTTAAGGGCTGATACAGGAACAATATCATCAAAGTCACAAATATCTTTATAGCAATCAATAATCTTAAACATATCATCTCTAGATACTGTGTCTGTTTTATTAATTACTAAAATAAGAGGAACATTAACGTTTTTAAGCTGCTCTGCAATTGCTTTATCGCCAGGGCCAATATAATCTGATGCCTCAACTAGCCAAAGTACAACATCCACATCTTTAATTGCAGAATTAGCGACCTTAACCATGTACTCACCAAGCTTATTTTTAGCTTTATGCATACCCGGTGTATCAAGAAATACAATCTGACCTTCATCACTTGTATATACAGTCTGAATTCTATTTCTTGTAGTCTGTGGCTTATTTGATGTAATAGCAATTTTCTGACCAATAAGTCTGTTCATAAGTGTTGATTTACCAACATTTGGTCTTCCAATTAATGTTGCAAAGCCTGATTTATACTTACTATTCATTATTTATTTTCTCCATTATCAACTGGAGTATTAACATTTGCCTCTTGAGCTTTCTTAAGCTCTTTCTGATGTCTTTCTTCAGCCTTTCTTATTTCTTCCTGTCTCTTCTTAGCACTTTTCTCATCAGCCTTCTTAATAATTCTAATTAAAATCCTAATAAATAAGAAAGCAATGAGTACAATAATTGCAAGGAATACAATAAATACAAAGATATATGGAAGTGCAATAATCAATTCAGCTATAAAGTCTACAACACCTTCACATACATTGCTTAAGCTCTCAGCAAATCCTTCAGCAACTCTCTGTCCAAATGACTGTGGCTCTGTAACAACTGGTGTGTACTTTCTAACTTCATTTACATTAAGATAAACTGTGCTGTAATCAACCTTATTATCTAATGTACGAAGCTGTGATTCAAATGATTCAATTTCATATCTTACTTCTGTAATTCTCTGCTCAAGTGTAATTATTGTATCAATGTCCTGAGCCTGAGCCATAAGCTCATTAAGTCTCTGCTGTTCTGTACGAAGTGATGAAATTCTAGCCTCTGTATCAGCATAATTTAGAGTTACATCTTCTGCACTTTCTGACTTATTTGTAATATTAGAATTTTCTGTGATATGTGATACAAAATCATTAAGTCTTTTACTAGGTATTCTTGCTGTAAGATTTGCATATCTTAAATATGAGTCATCCCTAAAGCTTCTACCACTAATATCTGTGCTTTCAAGATAACCACCAAGAGAATCAACCTTAGCGCTTACTGTTGAAATAAATGTATCAAACTCTTCTGTTTCAGCGTTAATATTTACAGTCTTAATGATTTTTCTATTAGTGTTTTCACTAACTTCAACGTTTTCAGAGCCTTCTCCAGCCTCCTTCATGGCTTCAAAATCAGCTTCATTAAACTCATATAAATCATCTGAATAGTATTCTGCAGCTTCTTCTTCTGCATAGGCAGGAGCTGTTGCAGCAGCATCACTCTTATATGAGCTTCCACCACACCCAACTAATCCTATTACAAGTGAACTAATAATCAAACTTAATATACTTTTCTTTTTCATAATTTTCCCTCCACGAGGTTTTATGTAAACCTCGTCTATATAAAATTAAATTAAATACTCTATAGTTTTAAATAAATCTTTATTTTCTACAATCTTTTCCTCAGCACCAACTACACAAATGCAGTTCTCATTAAGAATTGCCTCAGCATATGGAGCAAGCTTTCTAATATCATCTACACTACAGGATATCATCTCATCTCTCTCCTTCTGAGCATCCTCATTAGTACGGTGAGCATAATATGCATCAAATCCTGCGGCACCTTCCTGAGCTGGAGTAAGTGGTGTATCTATTTCAGCAATTGAACCAATAATATATTTAGTCATATCTCTCTTTGATGCGCTGAAATTCTTAAGGTAGTCAACTGTATTCTTATATACATCAAGTGTCTTCTCAAGGTTAGGATCTCTATATGAAACAAAATATCCTTTACCTGTCTGAGTAAATCCACTCATACAACCATAAGCTCCACCAAGGACTCTTACGTTATTCCAAAGATAGTCATAACCCATAATTACTTTTAAGACTCTAAGTGCACCTGTATATTCAAGTGATTCCTTCATGTAATCGCCTGCAATAGCAACGTACTGAACCTTTGCGCCCGTCTTAAAGCCTTCATTTTTCTTATTAAGAACTATCTTTTCTTCACAAGCATTTATTTCATCTGTAAATAAGCTTTCTGTCAACTTTTCTGTACAGGAAACGACATTATTTACTACTCCATCAGCTCCTGTAAAATCAACTATAAGATTTTCTTTTCTAAAAATCATCTTTGTGATTTCTTCAAGCTTATTTTTAAGGACGGCCTTCTTATTATCATAATCCTCAATGATTTCATCCATAGCTCTGTAGAAATCAAGACCTGACATTAATTCCATACAGGCTTCTGATTCAAAGCAATATGAAATAGCTCTTCTGAATGCAGTTGTATGTCCACTACTTACAAATGATGACTGCATTCTAGTTTTAATCATAAGAAGCAGTTCCTTTAATCTGTCATCATCACTAAAGTCTGAAGCAAGCACCATTTCTTTCATTAAATCAAATGCTTCTGGGAGCTTATCAAATAATGCTTTAGTTCTAACCTTAAACATTAAATCAAATTTCTTAACATCCTTATTATCATTAATAACAAGTGCTGTTGTTGAAATTCCACCTGTATGAATGTTTATCTCGCTTGATAAATCAGCGTAGGAATAGTTTTTAGTGTTAACATATCCAAATATATTTGCAAGAAGACCTACGTATGGTAAATCCTCCTTTTTTAGCTTATTCATGTTGAAGTACAGGCTTACATATCCAATACCATTAGTGAATATGTCATGAGAAATAAGCTTAATATCACCTGCTTTGTTTTCTTTAAATATATATTTCTTCGCTTCCTTCTTAATATCTGAGATTTCAAGAAGTGGAATTGAATTAAGCTCTTCCTCTGTACTTGGCTCTTCCTGGTACTTTTTAAGCTCTATCGTATTTTCAACTAAAGCTTCAACCTCTTCATCTGATAAAGATGCCTTGTAGTCTTTAAGCTTATCTGCAAGAGCCTTATCCTTAATAGCTGTAAGTCCACGTTTTGGTGAAAGCATAACTATTGATGAATGGTTATTATTTAAAAGATACTTATCTATTAACTCTTCGAAATAAGATGTTTCTGCCTTATCCTTTAATAACTTGAAAGTATCATTAGCTTCTAAATGCATAAATGGAGTATTCTCATCATAAAGCCAGCTGTCAAATGCCTGAAGGCCATACATAAGGCCCTTTGGATATCTGCCAAAATCAGCTTCTCTATACTTAAACTCAAATACATTTATTGCAGCAAGAAGTGCTTTCTTATCAAGGCCATTCTTTACAGCATTCTTAAGTTCATCCTTAATTATAGAAATAAATTCCTCTTTATTTTCTTTATTTGAACCTCTACCAATAATTGAAAAATATGGCTGAAGTATGCCGTTTTCATATGTAGAATCAACATCCTGTACAATTCCTGACTTCATAAGTCTTTCAGTAAGAATTGCACCTGGCGCTAAAATAAGCACATACTCTAGTATCTGAAACGCAATATATAACTCTTTATTTAACGAAGTATCAATTACTACGTTATATGAAAGATATGTATTATCCTCCATAGGTTCTTCACTAGTAATTGAATACTCTATTTCCTTTTCCATAACCTTATCAAAAGGCTTCTGAAGTGTTATTTTTGAATCAATTTTTAATGCATCATATTTTGATAAATATTCCCTATCAATATAATCAAGTTTCTCTTCCATATCTGCATTACCATAAAGGTAAATATAGCTATTTGATGGATGATAATATTTCTTATGGAATTCAAGGAATTTTTCATAACTAAGCTCTGGTATTACATCGGGATCTCCACCTGATTCAACGCCATAAGCTGTATCTGGGAAAAGTGTTGAAAATATTTCTCTGTCTAAAATGTCATCAGGCGTTGAAAAAGCGCCCTTCATTTCGTTATAAACTACACCATTTATTTCAATATCTGAGTCCTTATCTGAAAGCTCATATCTCCAGCCTTCCTGTCTGAAAATCTGCTCTCTCTCATAAATATTAGGATAAAAAACCGCATCAAGATAAACCTCCATAAGATTCTGGAAGTCTTTATCATTACAGCTAGCTACAGGGTAAACAGTTTTATCTGGGTAAGTCATGGCATTTAAGAATGTATTTAATGACCCCTTTGCAAGCTCAATAAATGGATCCTTTGCAGGGAATCTCTTAGAGCCACAAAGTACTGAATGCTCTAAAATATGTGGAAGCCCTGTAGAATCATATGGTGGTGTTCTAAATCCAATGTAAAATACTTTATTCTCATCATCATTAGAAATAAGTACCACTTTAGCACCTGTCTTTTTGTGCTTAAGTATTGTTCCCTTAGAATTTAAATCACTAAGTTCTCTATCTTCTATTACTTCATATGCATTATGCATGTTTTAAATTCTCCTAATACGTTTTATTTTTAAGGCCTATTCTTTATGAGTATGAGTAAATAAGTGATCATTACAGTACTCATAATTTCCGTTACACTTTGAGCAAAATCTAAACTCAAGATGGTCACCATCAAGCTCTGTTCTGCCACAAATTGCGCATTTATGTTTAGTAATTACTTTTTTAACTTCACCTGTACTGTTAGTACGACTAGTAGTATATGTAGTAGTTCTGGCATTATTTACAGCATTCCTAAAATCAGCTCTTCTTTTTATTTCCTTAGGAGAAATACTCTTAAAGTTTCTAGTACCAAGGAAGAAAATAATAAAATTAAGGAGGGACATTACAACAGCTATTCTTGTGGCAAATGATCCCTGAATCATTGTAAGTAAAATGAAGAACGCATACACAATTGCCATCCACTTCATTTTAATTGGAATAATGAAGTATAAAAGCACCTGCATATTTGGATACATAGCTGCAAAAGCAAGGAAAATAGACATATTGATATAATATGTACTAAATGAATATCCAACTATCATTCCTACTGCATCAGCTGGCTGTCTTAAAACAATTGCATACAGTACAAATAAAAATATTGCACCAAGTAATGTAAAGAACATACCGCCAAAAATATATACATTATATCTAAATGTGCCCCATGTTCTCTCAAGATTCGTACCTAATGAATAATAAAAGAACAACATAATTATTGTAAAAATGCTTAAAGATGATGGTGGCACTATTACCCATGTAACAATTCTCCAAACCTGACCTTTCATAATAAGGTATGGGTCAAGTCTTAAGAAATCAAGTGTTCCAGTTAATGAAAGGATATATCCTATTCCATATGCTATTACTATGTATAATGAAAGATTTGAAATCGCGTATTTTCCAAACTTTCTTTCCATTTTATTTAACAATGAATTCATATAATTTAATCTCCTTGATAACGCGTATATTAGTCAAATCGCATATACACATATTCTGTTAGATTTTACCACATACCATAAATATAATCAAAAAACATGTCCTTTTTGTGAATAAAATAATGCATAAGAAGGACCGGCGCTTATGCGACCGGTCCTCCCAGATTTAACCGAAAAACGGATTATTTATTATGCTCTTTTCTTCTTTCTACCTGCGATACCAACACCGATAATAGCGCCGATACTTACAAGGAGAAGTAACATCCAAAGAATGATGTTAGCTGTATCACCTGTAGCAGGTCCTACTCTTTCACCAAGTACACCACGCTTAGGTGCCTGACGTACACCAAGTACTCCTGATAATACGCCACCACGTCTTCTTCCGGCTACGCCTTCCTCTGGTGGAGTCTCTGGAACTACTGCATTAGTAATGCTACCAAGATCATAAACCATATCAGCTGTTCCTGAATCACCAACTGTAAATCTGTATACAAGTGGATCACCATTTACATCTGTATTGATTTCGTATCCGTCTGGAGCCTCTACTTCGATGAAGTAGTAATCATCCCAAGGAAGATCTCCTACGTAGATGCTACCTGTTGCATCTGTTGTGTATCTGCCAACTCTGTAATATACATCGCTGTAGATTGTAGATGCGATAGCTGATGAAGCTCCTGTTGGTGTCTTAGCATAGAGTTCAAATACTGCTCCTGCAAGTGATCTTGCACCACCAGCATTAACCTTACGTAATCTTGCTGCTCCAAGAATCTTTGTATCAAGGAATGAAACTTCTTCTGTAGCACCATTGCTGCTAACTGTGAATGTAAGTCTCTCTGATGATAATGAATATCCTTCTGGAGCCTTTGTTTCTGTAAAGTAGTATGTTCCGTATGGAAGCTCTGTAATTTCAACAACACCTGAACTATTTACTGCAAATACACCGTTACTTGTAGCACTTGTGTATCTATAAGATCCAGTTGAGCCTACTGCATAAACTCTTGTGCCATCTTCTCTATAAAGAGCAAATTCTGCGCCTGATAAAGCATCTCTTGTTGCAGCATCTCTCTTTGTAAGTCTTACATTTCCAACAATCTTTGTATCTTCCATAGTAACTTCTATAGCACTACCATCTGTTGGAACTGTGAAGCTCTTATCTGCAGCAACCATATATCCTGCTGGTGCTGAAAGCTCTCTTAATGTGTATGTAGAACCGCCCTTAAGAGCACTTGTTACTACATGATGTCCATATGTTGATGTCCATCTTTCAAGCTCTGTTGCACCATCAAAGATTGCAAGTTCTGCACCTGCAAGGCTTTCGCCTGTTGTCGCATCAATCTTAAGTATCTTAATGTCTCCTGCTGTGTTAATGAAATCATATCCGTTCTTAGCGTAAGAGTAACCAGCTACTGGCTTTTCTTCTACTGTATAAACGATTTCCTTACCACTATTATCAAGTGCAGGAAGGTCATTAAATGTATATGATGTTGCTGGAGCAACAATTGTATACTTATCAATCTGATAACCATTAGCATAGAGGAATACCTCTACATCAGGTCTTGATGAAGCATCCTTTACATTATCAACCCAAGTCTTTGTTCCTGATATCTGTGTTTTTCTATTAATAATATTTGTAAACTCAGCACCTCTGAATACGTATGTACCGTTAAGTACCTCTCCTGTTACATCAGCGCCATCAATCTTAACTGCTACTCCAAGCTGGTTTGACTTTGTTGCAGAAATTGTTACATCAATTGTGTGTACTGATGTATCATATGTAGTCTCGCCATACTTAACAGTCTGACCTGGATTTGTAACATGTGAAGTACCAGTCACAGGGTTCCACTCAACAACCTTATAGTTAAATGTCTTACTTGATAAGTATGCATAACCATCCTTAAGGTCTCTAAGTGAATTGTATTCAAGTTCCTTAAACTCGTAAGAACCATCAGTTTTTGATATTACATCTTCAACCGTCTTATTATTGCTATCAAGAAGAACAAATCTATGTCCTGCAAGCATTGTTCCTTCTGTTACAAATGCTGCAGCATCTTCTGATGTCTTAACTTTCTTGATTCCATTGAGTTTAATCTTAGCGCTCGCATTGTATTTGTTAATGAATTCAAATACATTATTGTAGCTGTAGCTGTTACCACTAACCTTTGATGGTATTGCTTCTGGCTCCCATACAGCAACATCTTTATTTTCCTTACTTCCTACATATGTAATATCAGGAATAAGAGTTCCAGTATGCTTACCATCTTTAATCTCTTCTTTTACTTCTACAGTGACCTTCCAAAGTCTCTGTGAAGATGTTACTGAAGCAGCACCTGATGGAGTCTCTGAAATAATGTAGTTATATGTACCTTCTTTTGTAAAGTTAAGGATGTCATTTTCATCTGTCTCATCATGTACAAAAGATATCTTATCGCCAGAATTAAGTGTTTTCTTAACACCTGGCATGTCTTCTCTTGTCATCTCGAATGTAAACAGATCGCTATCCTCAAGAAGTCTTCCTTCTAATACCTTAGTACCAGCTATATCAATATATCCCTTAGGCACATATGTATTTTTGAATCCAAATAAGAATTCGTCCTGCTCTCCATCAATCTGAATATCAGCAGTAATCTTATCTGCTGCATCTGATGTAAGTTTCTCTAACACACCTGTTGCTTCGTTAAGACGATACTTTGACCACTTAGATGGGCTATTTTCATCTACATTAGCTATAAGTGTACCATATCCATTATCTGTAACATTTACCCAGATTTCATATGTATCATGTGAGTAATCAACTCCTGGAAGTTTTCCTTCAATTTCAGAAATCTCATACTTATGAAGACCTACATCACTCTTCTTATCATTTAATTCGTAGCGAAGGAATGGTACATTCTGGTGGTTGAACTGAACAACATTTCCAGTATTCTTAACTGATTTAGTATCACCCTTTTTAACTTCTGTACCACCAAGTGGTGTAAATGATAAGTACTTAATCTGGAAGTCAAACTCATTATCTTCAAGGTCACGGCCAATCATCTTCTTGAATCCGACTGGATCAAATGAACCGTTTGCTTCGTAGCAGTTCTTAAGTTCTGCCTGAGCAAATTCCTTATCAGACTTCTTTTCTTTATCTGTATTACTTGCTTCAATAACTTTGTAAACAGGTTTGGTTACATTAAGAGCACCTGTCATATTATCAGTTACTGTCCATGTTACTTCGTAAATAACTGAATCATATGTAACACCTGATGTTTCTTCTGGTGTTGTCTCTCTTATGTAGTACTTTTCTTCTACGCTACTGTTAATTGCTACTTTCTTTACGCCTTCAGTATTATCTTTAACAGCATAGTTAAACTGACTAAATGCAAACTTACCAGTTCTATTATCTACAGTAGCTGTTGCAATAGCATTTGACTGAGCCTTAGCATCATCTTCTGTCTTATAAAGCTTAGCAGAATACTTTGAAGCTTCTTCTGTAGCAAGAGCCTTACCTTCTAATGTCTTAATACCTGAAAGTGTTACATTTCCTACTGCTTCATACTCATTATTAAATGTAATTGACTCAGGATCTGATGTATCACTACCCTTTGTCTTTTTGTATGTAGAATCAATTGATACCTTACCATTGTCTGCTGAAACTACAGCTGTCACAAGATATACACTAGGATCATAAACCATATTAGCAATTGGACTTGCTGCTGTATCTTCAGTAATCTTGTAGTAATATGTACCAACATCATTTACTGTAAATTTCTTTGATGGCTTAAATGTTACTGTTCCAGTGTTAGTAAGTGTCTTATTAAGCTCACTGTAACCACCTGTTACTGCATTACCATCCTTATCAACCTCTACACATGAGAATGTGAACTTATCAAACATTGGCCCAACTGCGCCATCATTAACAGTCTTTGTAACATTCATTACAAGTTCTTCTGGCTGAGCGTAAATGTTTGTAAATGAGCACTTGCTCTCAAGCTGCTCTGAAGTAAGTTCTGTCTCTGTATCTCCCTTTACTTCATACGCTGTTGCCTTTAGCTCACCATTTTCATCATATGTAAGTTTAACTTTAATTGTATAGGCTTCTGTAGCCCACTTGATGTTACCATCTTTGCCAACTTCTTCAGTAATTACATAAGTATATTCATTACCATAGTCAGCCTCAGTATAGTAAATTTCATCAAATGTAAAGCTCTTAGTTCCATTACCTACAGTTACATCAGCTGTGAGGCTCTTATCTGTCAATTCCTTAAGATCTGAACCTCTTATTGGCTTATCTGATTCAAGCTTAAATGTATATGTATTATTTGCATTATCTGCAAAGAATCTAGAAACTTTTATCCCACCAATCTTAATGCTTGCGCTTGAACTATATGTATTAGTGAATTCAGCTGTTGCTGGCTTAACAACTTTAACTCCATCTGTAGTATCTTCTGTAACTACTACAACGTTTTCATCGGCATCTGTTACAGCAATTGCAAGAGTGCCATCACCATTATCTGTTACTGCTACATTATATGTATATGTAACATCTGAATATGTGATTCCATTAATTGTCTTGCCTGCATTTTCTTCAGTAATTGTGTATGTATAATTACCTGGCTTATCATATGTAATTACATCGAACTCTTCTACAGTCCATTCGCCATTATCATCACGTTTTGCAGTAACTACATTTTCATTCTTCTTAAGACCAGTTCCATTAAGGATAAATTTGAATTTCTTGCTTTTAACTACATCATTTCCTTCAACAATATCCATAATCTTCTTAGCAGAGAACTGAATCTTGCCAGAAGCTTCATAAGTATTTACGAAATCAAATGTGTAGTCACCTGTAAGCTTATTACCAAAGTTCTTAAGAGCAGCCTTTACAGCATCCCAAGCGGAAGTTTTTACTGCTTCGCCCTTAGTATTTCTTACATACTTATCTACATTAATAGTACCATTACCCTTATCCTCAAGCTCAACGCGAATTACATATGTTTCGCCATTTTCTTTGATTCCGGCACCCATATCGTTTTCGCTGAGATAATAGTACTTTGTAGCTTTGCCTTCCTGGTTGAGATCTTTTTCTGTATAAGTAAATACTTTCTTAAACTCTGTTGTTTCAAATACATACTTACCATTCTCCTCTACTGTAGGAATGGTAAGTGTAACTGGAGCACCAAATGCTTCAGTACCAACTTCCTTAAGAGTGAATGATACCTTATCATCAGCTGTTAAATCACGGCCAGTAAATGTCTTCTTAATCTTAAGATCAAGATCGCCTTCAGCTTTATACTTATTTCTGAATTTAACATTAGCCTTAGGAACTATGTTTTCTTCAGCATCATAATATACTGGATCAGCTACCTTTACCTGACCTGTTGTCTCATCTACTGAAACCTTAACTACTACCTTATACTTAGTCTGATCATAAGTCACACTTTTTTCTACATGTGGAGTAGCATCATTATAATGCTCTTCTACAAGATAGTAGATGAAGTTTTTAGATGTCTCATTACCTAAGCTATCAATATCGTATTCAAGTGCTTTTGTATCAACATTTGTAAAGCTAACGCTTGAACCTGAATTCTTCTTATTCTTAAGCTCATTACCAGCTTCATCAAGGAGATAGAAATTGAACTCTCTATCGCCAAGAGCAATTTCTTCATTAGCACTATTTACAAGAACTTTTGATGCTTCAATTGAAGTATTTACTTTATTTGTGTCCTTGTTTGTAAAGTTAATGGCATCCTTGCTTTCATTTGAAGAAACTTCTGTCACATTAGCTTCAAGTTCCTTCTTCTGCTCATTGTAGCTGACTTTAACTGTTACTTTTACAATCTTAGAATCATATTCGATTCCATTTTCATCAATGTATTTTCCGCCGTTACTCTTTGCATTTTCAAGTGCTTTCGCTGGTGTTTCTTCTCTTAACCAGTATTTAAATTCCTTGCCTGCATCAGCCTCTGTATAATTAAGTTTTTCAATACCATCTTCACCCGTACCTGAGAATGAATATTTACCCTTAGCATCAACAGGTGCTGTTGCAATAGTCGCGTCTTTCTTTGCTGTTTCATCACTGATTACTGTATCTGTTGGCTCAACATTATATAAACCTACACTAAATGTATCTTTTGTAAGCTTTCTACCAACAAGCGTCTTTGTACCACCAAACTCTACATAAGCATCGTCCTGCCACTTATTTGTGAATTCAGCAGCGTCTTCGCCAACTTCATAAGTAACTTTAGCTACAAATTCCTTTGTTACATCATTAAATGTATATGTAACTGTAGCAATCTGGCTACCCTTAACAGCCTTAACCTTATCTGACTGTCCCTTTTCTGTTTCTTCAATTACAAATTTCTTTGTAGATGTTTCATAGCCTGAATGCTTAAGCTCTTTAAGACCTTCAAATGTTACTGAACCTGTAGCGTCGATTTCTTCTGTTGCTAATGCTTTTCCTACCTTTTCACCTTTTTCATTTGTAGCATAAAGGCTGAATGCAAATTCATTTTCAACAAGGCCTCTGCCTTTTAAATCATCACCATTTCTATCCTTTAAGTATTTCTGAACTTTAATCTTAGCGTCACCGCTATAGCTTTCATTATTAAATAAAGCTGCAGTTACGCCATCCTGCTTTGTGCCACCTTTTGCATACTCAGGATTTGATGCTACAAGCTGTCCATCAACATCAGTAACTTTAATTGTAGCTGTCCACTCTGTTAAATCATTCTTAACAGGATTTGATGTGCTATTTGTAACCTTAACACCGTCTGCATCTGACTCATAAATTGTGTATACGTAGTCACCTTCAGCATCATATATAAAGTCATCAAATACTACCTTACCACCATCAGCAGCAGCTACTGTCTTTTTATTTCCATTAGCATCTTTTACTGTGAAGTAATATGTACCATCTTCAGCTTTTAAAGTTTTTTCATTAAATGTCTTAATAGCTTCAACATGCTGCTTAGTACCTGTTATTTCGTATTTATTTTTGATTTCTAATGCATCTGTAATTTCTACAGACTTATTAGTATCCTTATAATACTTAATCTGTGGGGCATTGCCATTCTTTGAAAGTACTACTACATAATTGTACTCATTCAAGTCATAGATAATACCCTTATACTTATAGAAACCGCCCTTTTTATCTTCTACACCAGTTGTAGAAGTAATATCATCAGGTAACTGCTCCTGAACCTTGAATACATACTGCTTTTCAGCCTGTCCTTCAAGATCATTAACAGTAAACTTCTTATCTATTGTATATGTAGCATATCCATCGTCACCTGTTGTAATTATTGTGCTTGTGCCCTTTTCTTGGTCTGTTACTTTAAACTTATAACCTTTAACAGACTTACCTTCAAAGACCTTCTTAACCTTAAGTGCTGCACTACCTTCTGTGTAGTTATCAAATGTAACTGAAGCAATTCCGTTCTCAACTTTTGCATCATCAACAGTCATATCAGCTTTCATCTGCTTTGTTTCTTCATCAAAGCTTACTGCAACTACAACTTCGTGAGTAGCAGTACTGTAGCTAATTCCAGCCTGTTTATCATTAGTTTCTTTAATTACATAATGATATGTTTTTCCAATATCAGCTGTTGTATATGTTCTTCCTTTAAATGTAACAACATCATTATTTCCATCTGTAAATGTTTTTCCACTATCCCTTCCATATGTATTATCATCAGATGATTCAATAGTGAATGTAAAGTTCTTGCCGTCTGCATTTGTTAACGCAGCACCATTAAGCTTCTTACTTGCTTTAAAGCTAACAGAAACTTCATCATTATAAATATTCTTAAATGATGCAGCTTCACCCGTTGAATATTTAGGTCCATCAACAGTTAATGATCCATCACCTTTATCAGTTACATCAAATGTAACTGTAATTGACTCTCTAGCATATTCAATCTTTGGATCATTTTTATCAACTTCCTTTAACTGATATTCATATGTACCAGCAGCGTTAAATGTGATTTCTCCAAAGGTAAACTTATTACCAACGTTAGCTACCTTTGTTTCAGCTGGCATAGGAGCACCTGATGTACGTGCTGTTAATTCAACTTCAAATTCACCATTAATTGGGTCACGACCTTCTAATACCTTTGTAGCTATAAGAGAACCCTTACCTGATGCAGCATAGCTGTTTGTAAACACTGTAGGACCATTATATGGATTACAGTGAATATTACCATCTGAATACTTATATCCTTCTTTAGCATTTGCTGCTACACATACTGCATTTTTTGTTTCATCTGGTCTATTGTAATCAAGGCAATTTACCTCAGTTACAGTAAGATTTCCATTTGCACCACCTGTTGCATGATTAACCCAAACTTTTATTGTACGAATTGTTGGATCATATGAAACACCGTTATATTCATATCTCTTTGTAACATTGTTCCATGTGGCCGCTTCAGGGATTTCTTCATATACCTTATACATGTAGCAACGACATATACCATCACTTGATACATTTGAATATCTATTTATATCATGACCCTGTGGTGCATCATATGGGAATTCAATCTCCCCAAAATCTACAACATTACTATCTTTAACAGTAATCTTTTTAATATTACCATTAGAACCTGCTGGCATTGGAGCAGTTGCAGATACCCAGTTAGGCTGGCTACCATCTATAGCCTTTACAGTTACCGCACTATCATCCTTACCACATGCCTCAAGCACAAGTGTAACACTACCATTCTTAGGCCACTTGTTGTCTACAAAGCTCTTCTTAGCCTGGAATGAAAGCTTTGCAGGGCTCTTTCTGTCATCCTTTCTTGTGTTTTCAAATTGGAATTCAGGGTTTGTACAAGATACAGTCTTTGCCCCCTTCAAAGTTCTGTCTGTAAAATCGTTATTAAGTTCATAACAACCTTCAACTCTAGTAACCACATATTTTGTGATATCTTTTTTTCCAATTTTACCTGTTTCTTTATCAACTACAACATGAGCATAACCATATACATGATTAGCTTCCCAGTTTTCTTTCTGGATTTCTTTAATAACATAATAATGATCACCTAAATCAGCATCACTATTATACTTGATTGTCTTAAAACTATTTCTTCCAATATTATTATCATAAGAGTTTACAGGAATAGTCTCTATTTTAGACGATATTTTCTCTCCATGATCTTTTGTATCACTAAAGTATCTTGGGCCTGTCTCCCAAAGTTCAAACTCAAACTCAGGAGTTTCATCTCCATTATTAATAAGAGTTTTCTTAACATAGAAATTAACCTGGGCAGCACTAACTTCTGATTGTGGCATATCCTTCCATACACCATGCCATTCGCCTGCATTACCAGTAAATTTATTACATACTATCCAACCTGTAGATGTTCCACCAACACTTACATTTCCTTTTGGTGCTAATACAATACCAAACATACCATTACATGATACAGTTGCATTATCACTATATATATTCCAAATAACATGCTGTAAATAGCTATCAGCATTCGCATCATTTGTATCACTACTAATACTCTTATCACCTACAGTAATTTCATATTTCATAATAGATACAGTTGAGTCTGGAATATTAAATACAATTTTCTGGTCATCTCTAAGAATAATATTTAGATTAGATGCCTGACCACATGTTTTTGCATACTGGCCATTATCAAAATTAACAATATATGTTCCAGCAATATACTTACTATCTTTAATATTAATCTCATATTTATTATCTGAAATCTTCTTTGCAATATCAGAAAAAGCAGTTGTATTACTTGAATCCTTAAATGTATTAGATGCAGTTCCGTTTACCATAGAACTTACTAAATTCTGGAGTTCATTTATATCATGAGTATCATCAATCAATATATTTCTACTTGTAATTAAATTATTTTTTCTAAGAATTTTCCCAACCTTTGGGGTTGTCTCTATAACGAACGCCTTACTCTCATCTTCTGAGTGAGCCCACCAGCTAGTATCATTATAATCTCCGATGATATCGTCTCCTGGATTATGATTTCCAGTGAACTTACCCTGAGTAAGCTGAGCATTTCCCTTTAATAAGCCTGTTGCAAAGTTTGTATCACAATGACCAGTAAACGTAGCCTCGTTAGCTGTAATGCCATAATTAATGGCTTCACCTAAAATATTTTTTACAAGTATAGGGTCTGAAACCTTTATTTCAACATTCCTTCCATTAATTGTAGCTGCAATTACAGAGAAATCTGAAAGACTAAAGTCAACTTTTTCTGCTGAAACAGAAACATCCTCTGCAACTACTTCAATTTTAATATCATCAGCAGTAATGTTTGTAGCTTCTGCTGTTGAATCAACATTTTCTTTTACAGCATCAACTAAAGGCATGTGAATAAGTGTAGCTGTTGTTTCTTCGTCATCACTTGCATCATCAGCCTTTTCTTCAAGCTGTTTATTTTTAAATGTAATTGAAATAGATACTGAACCAATTTCTGGCTGGAATTCTATTTTATTTCCATCTTCATCTGTAACAAAGAAGGCAACATCATATAAGAGAGTGTTTTCATCACTATATGACTCATTGTTGTCATCAATCATCTCAGCATTATCATTAAGTGCCTTCATGTATGCACGATAGTTATAATCTGAAGACTGAGGTGTAATTTCTGTTACCACAAATTCAGCATCATCAGGTACTGCTTCAGGATACTGAAGTGTTGCCTTTACTGATACCTTATCATCTGAGTATTCATATACTCTCTTTGTTCTAATTTCGTTTGCTTTAAGATTAAATTTAACTAAACCGTCATCAACGCTTTCTATTGAAACAACGTTGGCGATTTCTGCATTATCTTCTCCGATAACATATGCTGTGAATTCTTCACCGTCTAAGTCATCAATTACTAAACTATCAACAGTGTTATCAAAACCTTTAACACCATTCTTTACGGCCTTGCCATCTACTGTAGCATCTGCATTTGTATCAACATAAAATGTATATAAAATATCATTAGGGAGTTCTTCTGTATTAATGCTAATTTTAACTGAGTCATAGCCTTCACCAACTATTGCTGTGATTGGTGAACCGCCATCTGTTGTTAATACTTTTGTATCTAAAGATTTCTCTTTTTCTTCATCAACAGAGCTTACTTTAATTACTGGAGTTCCATTTTTGCTAGAATATGTAATCTTTACATTATCTTCAGATGTAACTCTGATATTAAAGCCTTCCTTGTTAAGATCTCTGAATGAGTATGTTCCAGATGCTGCCTTATCAAGTGTTTCATTAATAATTGCATCATAACTAGCACTGTCTGGACCTGTAAATGCGATACGGAATGTATCTTTATTATTAAGGTCTTCAGTGTCAACATAGATTTCAACTGAATCTAAACCACTTCCAGAAATCTGGTTCTCAAGGATTTCAAGATTCTCATCAAGGGCTTCATCAACAGGCTGCTCTTCAGTTATTTTCTCTTCAAGAGGCATAACCTCGTCATCGTAGTTGACGTCAGATGTTGGGTTTTCTTCTGTAACATCTAAATCGCCATCAACGTACTCGATTTCTGTTCCTTCCTCAGTATTTTCGTTTACAGGAGCTTCATCTTCGTGCTCTACTGTAATTTCTGGCTGTTCGCTAATTGGTTCTGAACCTTCCATAGCAGCAAATGCAGTATATGAATTCTGCATAAGCATTGCGAACAGGGCAATCATTGCCACCAATTTCTTTAAACTTCTTTTCATTTTCGCTCTCCCTTTTGAAAATGTCTATTGTAACCAAAATATTGGATATTAGCTTTATTATATCACATTTGTTTCTTATGTGACAGCATAGTTTGTCCAATTTTTCCTATCAATAAATAAGACCCTTTTATGTTTCAAAAAGGGTCAGAATTTGTGATATTTTTTGAAAAATATTTATTTTATCGCATTCTTTTCTTCTAGTTGCTTCTTAAGACGAGCTATTTCAGCGTCCTTTTCTTTTATTTCTGCATCTTTTTCCTTAATTTCAGCATCTTTTTTCGCAACTGCCTCAGCAACTATTCCGTCAATTTTATCGCCCCAGGTCATATATCCTTCCCTCTCGATCTTATTCGACTTAACATTCTGAACAAATTTTGATAGTTTTCTTATTTCATCATTCATTATATTTTCTTCAACACTATTTTCTAAATATATTAGAAAATCTTGTAATTCTTTATTTCCACCTTTTGTTCCAGAAGTGTTAAAAAAGTATTTAACTACACCATCATCATAACACATCTCAGGTAATTCTACACATGTATTTTTTATCGTATATAACATATAGTCTTCTTCAAAGGGATCATAATTAGTTATAGAAATAATAAAAAGATTTGGCATTCCTTTAAAATGCTTTTCGCCACTTTTTATAAGTGGGGCATCTATTTTTGCTTGATAGAATCTTGCTTTCCTTGGATGGCTGTCAATATCATCCTGTCTATGAGGTTCTACATCATAGATATTAACTATTGTCTCGGGATCGTTATCATATTCCTTGACTTCAATATCTAATCTTATACCTCTTTTCTCTGGATCTGTCGGACCAATTATTTTCTGTGCCACTACATTTATACGTTTCGGCTCATAACCAATAAGATTTTTAATCATCAACCTGCAGTAATCTTTTCCAAAATTGGGATTTGTAGCAAGCGAATTATTTAGGAAATCGTTCATGACATCCAGCTCTTCAAATGGTTCTTTAATATACATACTGCTCCTTTTCCGGATATACTTATGCAGCATCATTACACAAAGATATCCTTATATACTATTTGTTTTACTAATTTTTTCTCTGCGTAATCACGGCCGAATTGCCATAACGAAACGTAAAGAATTGATTTTAAGATTTGTAAAAAAATAAGTCACCAGATAATGATGCTATCTGATGACTTTTATTATAGTATTTATTCGGTTTTATTGTCCACTTTATTTATTCGTATACATATCTATCCACAAATTCTCCATGGAGGAAGAATCGCTGCTTTGCAGAGCCGGATCCGGAGCAAGTAACAAGAGTTACCATGTTATTATCCTCGCTTATTGGCGTATTACATTCATGGACTGATTTATTTAATGCATCTCTCTTGTAGGCCCTGTATTCCTTGAAGTTATCGCAAGTCCAGTACATTTTTGAATCTGTAGGGTCAAGATAATATGAAAAAATCTTGTATCTGTAAATATATCCTGGAATATACACGTAAATATATGGATCAGATTCATAAAGGCCGTCCTCACGAATGAATCTTTTTAGTGAGCCAAACATAGACATATTTTTCATATTATGTCCGTAAATAAATGTATTCCAGCTAGTCAAATCCGGCTTTACTTCCCAGTCCATAAAAATTGCACCTGAACTGTTTTCTTTTTCCTCGAAGGTGTGATGTAAATAATACTCGTTGTCTTCGCCCTGAACTATAGGGTAGCTTATTCCTACAGCGCCTACATAAAGCCAACCAACTGTTTTAGGATTTATTTCAAGCAAGCCTTGATAATCAACATCAACATCTGGGAAATCTTCCCTGTTATAGTTTCTGGCAAGCTCAACTACTTCAACCTCTGTCTCAGCTTCTGGTGTAATAGGAACTATTCCCGAAACCGCTGAAGCATTTGTAAATTTATTTAAATCCTCATACTCGCTCTCTGCAACCTTGTATTCATGAAGTGTCTTAATTAACATCACTCCTGAACCAAGTACGCCACAGCACGCAAGTACTAAAATAATAATCTGTGCTTTTGACATTTTATTTCTCCAAACAATATATAAATATTATACATCGGCTAGCAATTACTATCTATAGCTTTTTATATATTGCTACTCTGCCCAGGACAGAGCTTCCTCCATCGATTTAGCACCAATTATTTCAAGCATTTCTTCGATGTACTCTTCCCCAGCTTCTGTATCAACATTTTTAAATACATTAGCAATATACTTTGGTGAGTAATCTTTATTATATATTCCAAGTGCCAGTCCGCTCTTTAGAGCGTCAGCGTCATCAGTCTGTCTATTTAACAGGAATGAACTGATATACTCGTTATTTTCTATAATGTAATAGCAATATGCAAAAGCTGCAGCCTGGGCTTTTTCTCCAATCTTAGAGCAAAATCCTAGTTCTGTTATTGATATGTCTCTTACATTTCCATCAGACGTTAAGAATTCATCTTTTTTCATTGTCTCTGTAAGAGTAGACAAATTCATTGGCGTAATAACCCTTGCGTCCTCTGATTTGTCAAAATTACCTCTCCAGAACTTTGTGTTATTAAGCGGCGTTGGATATGGATGAATAGATATTCCCCAGTTGTAATCCCCGCCCTTCTTTGCTATTTCATTAAAGGCATACACTAATTCTTTTCCATTAAAGAAACGATTATTATTTCCGTTATTATTATTCCAGTCCTGATCTATAGAAAAATAAACCTTGGCATTACTGTAGTTTGCCTTTATAGCGTTATAAAATGTTCTAAATGATTTCTCAAAGGATTCCGTATAATACTGAAGATCATTTGTTGCCATATAGTTCCAAATAGTCTGCTGGTTTATTTCATTTGCAATAACCCAGTCATGAACCATTCCATAATCTCCACCAGAATAGCGTTCTGCCAAAAATGAAGCTACAGCCTCCATAAATCTTACGCCATCTTCCTCTTCTGTATTAAATGCATAGTAAAGTGATTTACTTGTTTTCTTTCTAGCCTTTGGATGAATGATTTCTGGATATTCTT
>JAUNNN010000030.1 GCA_030531435.1 Lachnospiraceae bacterium | reverse complement strand
ACAGTCTCAACGTGCACCGTTTGCGAAAATTGATCCACAGCGCACACTTTTCTAAGCTCATATTCTCCACTTGCTGTAAGAATCTTTAAATCTCTTGAGAGTGTTGCAGGGTCACAACTTACATACACAATTCTTTCTGGCTTTACAGAAAGAATCGTATTCAAAAGTGTTTCATCACATCCCTTACGAGGTGGATCCACTACGATTACATCTGGAATTGCATCATCCTTTGATACACTACTATCAAGCTTTCCCGAAAGTAATTCAGGTGCTAAATCCTCTGCTGCCCCTGTGTAGAATGATGCATTTTCTATCCCATTTATTTTTGCATTCTCTTTTGCATCAGAAATAGCTTCTGGAACAATTTCTATTCCAAATACATGCTTTGCTTTCTTTGCAAGAAATAATGATATTGTTCCAATTCCACAATATAAATCCCATACTGTTTCATTGCCTGATAAATCCGCATACTCTAAGGCCTTACCGTAAAGTTTCTTTGTCTGAACAGGGTTAACCTGGAAGAATGATAGTGGACTAATCTTAAATTTAACATCACCAATATAATCTGTTATTGTATCTGTTCCAAAAAGTGTTCTACACTTATCTCCAAGAATTACATTTGTATTTTTCTTATTTACATTAATACTTATTGATTTAATATCAGGGTTTTCTGTCAGCATTGAAACAAGCATTTCTTCGTTCTTAAGTCTATCTGCATTGATTACAACACAAACCATTATTTCGGAAGTAGTAAACCCTTTTCTAATAAGTACATGTCTAACAATGCCCCTTCCTGAAACCTCATCATATGGAGCAATTTCATTTTTGTTCATATAAGAAATAATAGTTTCAAGAATCCGTTCATTCTCTTCACATCCAAGGAGACAATTTGTATTACTAATAATACTGTGGGTTCTTCCTGCGTAAAATCCAGCAATTATTTGTCCATCCTTAGATAATCCAACAGGATATTGAGCCTTATTTCTATATCTGAAAGGATTTTCTATTCCAATAATAGGCTCACTTATGCTCTCGATGAATTCTTCGTCAAACCCACCTATTCTTACAAGGTCATTTTTTACTTTGTTATATTTAAACTTAAGCTGAGCCTCATAAGACATGGCCTGAATCTGACATCCTCCACATTGTCTATGATACTTACATGGAGGTGTTACCCTATCTTTTGATGGAGTTATTATTTCTTCAAGCCTTGCAAAAGAATAGTTCTTTTTTACTTTAGTAAGTCTTGCCTTAACCTTGTCCCCAATTAGTGCATCTTTAACAAAAAGGGTATAGCCATCAACTTTGCCTATACCCTCTCCGCTATCACTAATATCTGTAATTTCTACATCTAAAATCTGATTTTTTAAATAAGCCATTATACACTTGTCTTTCTAACATTTGAATCAATAAATCTATTAAATCCAAGCCAACCTGTTTCTGCTGTAGAATTAAACTGTTCTGTTAATGTTTCTATTTTTGCATCTGTATTATCCGCAAAATTAAGAGCAACTGCCTCAATCAAAGCAGGCTTCTTTGGTGAACCAAATTCGTATTCTCCATGATGAGCAAGAATACAATGCTTAACTTCATTTGAAAGCTTTGCAGGAAATCCTTCAATCTTATTAATATATTCTCCTACCATTTCACATCCCATAACGATGTGTCCAAGTAACTGTCCTTCATCTGTATAATCATTTTCAGGGAAGCTTGAAAGCTCCTTAACCTTACCAATATCATGAAGTAATGCAACAGAAATTAAAAGATCTCTATTTAAAATAGGATAAGCTGTTGTGTAATAATTGCAAAGATTTGTAACACTTAATGTATGCTCAAGCAATCCTCCTACAAATCCATGATGTACACTTTTTGCTGCTGAACTTTTCTTAAACGCTTTTGCTATTTCTTCATTTTCAACAAATACCATTGTAAGAAGCTTATTTAAGTAAGGTGATTTAACACTTTCAATATACTTAAGAACAGCTGCATACATTTCATCTATATTCTTATTTGTCATTGGAAGATAATCTGCCTGATTATACTCTCCCTCACGACACTTTCTTACTCTTTTTACATTTACCTGAAGCTGTGAATTAAATGATACAACCTGACCATTAATTTCAACATAATCCATAGCATCAAAATCTTCAATTCCAGCTGAATTTGGATCCCAAATCTTTGCATCAATTGAACCTGTTTTATCCTGAAGAATTATGTTGTCATAAGGCTTACCGTTTTTTGTCATAGCAGAATGCTTCTGCTTAACAAAATAAATATCACTAATATTGTCGCCTTCTTTTATACTTTCAATAAATTTCATTTTTCCCAATCTAAGGCTTTGTGCCTAATACAATTTCATATGACAGCTCAATATAACCGTCTTTACTTAATCTCTTTACTGTAACCATCATTAAATCGCCTGGCTGACATTTAAGCATTGCATCTTTGTAGTCTTTAAATGAATTTATTTCATTTGTTCCAAGCTTAATAATTACATCTCCATTCTGAATACCTTCCTTCATTGCAGGAGAGTCAACAGTAACCTGAGTTACATATGCACCTTTTGGAACTCCAAGCTCCTCATTTATTTCATCTGTAACATCTGTACCTTTAATTCCAAGATATGCAAGATCCTGACCATTAGATAGCTTTTCTATCTTTGACTTTATATCAGAAATCGCATAAGCATGAATAAGATTCTTTGTATCATTTGATGTACCACCCTGGAAAATAATACCAAGTACTTTTCCCTCAAGGTCAATAATTACACCGCTTCCAGACGTACTTCCATAAATGTCTGTTGTAATATATCTTAAGTTAGAATCAGTAATATCAAAAATATGTTTATTTGATGTTATTGATCCCATTGCCATTGAATCGCTAATACCAAGTGGTGAACCAAGTGCCATGACAGGTGTTCCTGTGAGATTAGCAAGTGATGAATTACCAAGAGTTGCCATTGCCATTGAATTCTTAGTGTTATCATCTATATCTTCAAGATTAACTGCTACAACTGTAAGTCCTGTATCTGAATCTGATTTCTTAACAGTTCCCTTATAGCTCTTTCCATTGCAGAATTTAACATCAATATCTTTTGCACTACTAATATTATTGGAATTTGCAATTATAAGTAATTCCTTACCATTATCTGCAAGAATTATTCCTGTTGTCTGATTGCCTGTTTCATAAGTATTCATGAACCAGTCAGTTTCATTTGACACTGCAGTTACAAGAGCAAGTGAGCGTGATGCCTCTGCTGCAACAGTACCTATCTGTCTGTAAAGTGATTTGTAATCATCAAGAGTAATTTCTTTTTCTCTGATTATCTGATTAACCACTGCACCACTACTGCTGTCTGTAGTTTCTTCTTTTTCAGATAATGTCTCAGAAACTGCATTCTCTTCTTCAGGTGCTGTATTTAATGCAACATTTGTAACATTTTCTTCGTCTGTAGATATCTCTTCTGGATTTTCTTCTATTTCATCTTTTGGAATTGATATAAGATTCGGCTTTTCCGGGTACATTTTTGCATAGAGCTTTGGCTCTACCAAAACAAATATAAGACACGCAACAATACCGAACAGAACGCCCATAGCAATATTAAAAAGAATCTTAAGACCAATCCTTTTCTTATTGATAGGTTTCTTCTTTATTGTTTCTGTAACGAATTCAAAATCGTCCATATAACCTCCAAACCCTGTGAGTAAATATTATACTCGTTTTAAATAAATATAGCAATAAACCTTGCTGTGTGGCATAATCAGTATCATGAATAGTAAATCATTAAACATACTAGAATTTAATAAAATAATAAGCATATTAGCAACTAAAGCTGGTTCAAAATCTGGAAGAGAAAAGTGTGAATCACTTCTTCCATCAAATGACTTTAATGAAGTAATTTCTGCTCAGCAAAATACAGAAGATGCCGTTTCTAGAATCCTTAAAAATGGCTCTATTTCCTTTGCTGGGAATAAAGATATATCAGCATCTATTAAACGCCTTGAAAAAGGAAGCATGCTTAATACCCTCGAGCTTCTCAATATTTCTGAAGTTCTTGATAATTCGGGGAGGATTAAATCTTACTTAAAAAAAGAGCATCCAGATGATAGTGAGGATTCTTTATATTATTATTATGATTTGTTAGAGCCCGTTTCATCTCTTTCTTCAGAAATTAAAAGATGTATCATTTCTGAAGATGAAATAGCTGACGACGCCAGCCCTGCTCTACATTCAATCAGAAGACATATAAAGTCTACAAATGACAAAATCCATTCTGAACTTACAAGAATGGTTAATACTACATACCGTACATATCTTCAGGACGCAGTAATTACAATGCGTGATAACAGATACTGTATTCCTGTAAAAGCAGAATATAAATCAAATGTTCCTGGTATGATTCACGACCAGTCAAGTTCAGCTTCAACATTTTTTATAGAGCCGGCTGCCGTTGTGAATTTAAATAACGAATTAAAACAGCTTTCTATTGATGAAGCAAAAGAAATAGAAATCATTTTGGGCAAACTGTCTTTTGATTGTTCTGAACATCTTGAAGAAATAAAGACAGACATGGATGCCTTAACAAACCTAGACTTTATCTTTTCAAAAGGTCTTCTTGCTCTTGATATGAATGCGACAAGACCTCTGTATAATGTATATGGTCATGTGAATTTACGTAAAGCAAGACATCCACTCCTTGATAAGAAAAAAGCAGTTCCTATCGATGTTAAACTTGGATATGATTTTGATTTACTTGTAATTACTGGACCAAATACAGGTGGTAAAACTGTTGCACTAAAAACAATTGGTTTACTTTCATTAATGGGACAGTCCGGATTACACATACCTGCACTTGATCGTTCAGAGCTTTCTGTTTTTGATGATGTCTTTGCTGATATCGGTGATGAACAGAGTATTGAACAATCACTCTCTACATTTTCATCTCATATGAAAAATATAGTAGAAATACTGTCAAAGGCTGATTCTGGCTCACTTTGTCTTTTTGATGAGCTTGGTGCTGGAACAGATCCTACAGAGGGTGCTGCTCTTGCAATATCTGTATTGTCTGATCTACACAAACGTTCCGTTAGATGTGTGGCAACTACCCACTACAGTGAACTTAAAGTATATGCCCTTAAAGAAAAGGGTGTTGAAAATGCCTGTTGTGAATTTGACGTTGAAACTCTACGCCCAACATACAGATTATTAATTGGTGTTGCTGGAAAAAGTAATGCCTTTGCTATTTCTTCAAAGCTTGGGCTTCCATCATATATCATTGAAGATGCAAAAACTCGTATTTCTGACAAAGATGAAACATTTGAGGATGTATTATCAGAGCTTGAAAATAACAGAGTAATAATCGAAAATGAAAAGCTTGAAATTGAGAGATATAAAAGAGAAATTGAACAGCTTAAAAATGATTATGAAACAAGACAGGAAAAGCTTAATGCATCAAGAGATAAAATATTAAGAGAAGCAAATGAAGAAGCTAAAGACATTCTTCAAGATGCAAAAAATACAGCAGATGAAGCTATTCGAAATATAAGAAAGCTTGAAAATAAAGGCGATATTAGAGCTGTTGAACAAAAGCGAACAAAGCTTAGAGAAAAAGTTAATAAAGTCCAGGGAGCAAATTCTCTTAAGGCAACTATTTCTCCAAAGAAAAATTATAAGCCTACTGATTTTCATCTTGGTGATGATGTAAAAATCTTATCTATGAATCTTGAAGGAACTGTTAATTCAATTCCAGATTCTAAAGGTAATTTATACGTACAATGTGGTATTATGAGAATGCAGGTAAAAATGAATGATATAGAGTTCATTGATAAACCTACTATTAAAGCTCCAGGTTTTACTGGCGGAACAAAGGCATCCACCAAAAAATCTATGTCAAAAGCTTCCAGCATTTCTACTGAAATAAATCTTCTTGGTATGACTGTTGATGAAGCATTAGCAGAGCTTGATAAATATCTTGATGATGCATATTTGTCTCACCTTGCTACTGTACGTGTTGTTCATGGAAAAGGAACAGGTGCACTTAGAACTGCCGTACAAAATCATTTAAAACGTGTTAAATACGTTAAATCATATCGTCAGGCAGAATATGGCGAAGGTGACTCAGGTGTTACAGTTGTAGAATTTAAATAGGAGTCGATTAATATGGCTAAACAGAAAATATTAATTGTTGATGATGATAACAACATAGCAGAACTTATTTCCTTATATCTTGTTCAGGAATGCTTTGATACAAGAATAGTAGGTGATGGGGAAACTGCATTAAAGGTTTTTGATTACTATCAGCCAAGTATAGTATTACTTGATTTAATGCTTCCTGGCATTGATGGTTATCAGGTCTGTAGAGAAATAAGATCAAGATCTACTACTCCTATCATTATGCTTTCAGCAAAAGGTGAAGTATTTGATAAGGTTCTTGGACTTGAAATGGGTGCTGACGATTACATGGAGAAGCCTTTTGATTCAAAGGAGCTTGTTGCCAGAGTACACGCTGTTTTAAGAAGATGTACTCCACCAAAGGAAGAACCAGAAGGTACTGAAGCAAAGATTGTTGAATATCCTGATCTTATTATCAATCTGTCAAATTATTCAGTAATGTACTATGGCGAGCTTGTAGATATGCCTCCAAAGGAAATCGAATTGTTTTATTTCCTTGCATCATCACCTAATCAGGTTTTCACAAGAGACCAGCTCCTTGATAATATTTGGGGCTATGAATATGTAGGCGATACAAGAACTGTTGATGTACATATAAAACGTCTTAGAGAAAAAATAGATGATCACAAATCATGGCGTCTTCACACTGTATGGGGCGTTGGATACAAATTCGAAGTTAAATAATGAAAAAAAGAAAAACTCTCTACATTAAATTTATAGTTACATATCTCATATTTGGTGTACTTGCATTTATTACAGTTGCAACTCTTACATCAGAAATGACGATGAATTATATGGTTAAGAACGAAGCAGCCTCTTTATACAAGGAGGCTACTTTGATTTCAAATAAGTATGCATCCTATTTCTATAGCAACATCTTTTCTTCTGAAGATGTAGAAGGCCAATTGGACGCAATTGATACACTTACAGATTCAAATATTTGGATTATTAATTCTGAAGGTGAGGTTCTCTATAACTCCAGAAATAATAACAATCAGTCTAGTTCAAAAGCAATCGAATCCTTTAATCCTGTTAGCGGAAATAATTATTATACAGTAGGTAATTTCTACGGATATTTTAATGAAGATACTTTAAGTGTCTATTCTGCTATTACATCAAACTTTATGATTCAGGGTTATGTTGTTATTCACATTCCAATGAAAAATATATATGAACAGCATAAAAATGTACTTTATATTTCATATATTTCTCTTGGAATAATATTTATCCTTTCAACTTTAATCCTCGTTGTATTTACAGATGCTGTTTATATCCCTCTTAATCAGATTACAACTGCAACTGAACAATATGCAGAAGGAAACCTGAAATATACCTTTGATGTTAATAGAACAGATGAAATGGGTTACCTTGCTGCACAGCTTAATTATATGGCTGGCAAGCTCTCACAAACTGAAGATAATCAGAAAAAATTTATTGCAAATGTATCTCATGATTTTAGATCTCCTCTTACTTCGATAAAAGGATATCTTGTTGCTATGGTAGACGGAACCATTCCTAATGAAATGCATGAAAAATATCTTAATATCGTATTAAATGAGACTGATCGACTTACTAAACTGACAAACAGTCTTCTTACACTTAACAATTTAAATATTTCAGGAATGATTCTTGAAACTACAGATTTTGATATCAATGAAGTAATAAAAAATACAGTTGCTACATTTGAAGGAACATGTAAGGAAAAGAAAATAAAAATTAAACTTGTGTTATCTGGCCCTGAGCTTTTAGTCAAAGCTGATATGGGTAAGATTCAGCAGGTATTATATAACCTTATAGACAATGCCATTAAATTTTCAGAGAATGGAAAAACAATTAAGATAGAAACAACTATAAAGAACAATAAAGTTTTTGTTTCTGTAAAAGATGAAGGAATTGGTATTCCAAAGGAAAGCCTTAACCATATATTTGATAGATTTTACAAATCAGATTTATCTCGTGGTAAGGATAAGAAGGGTACTGGACTGGGACTTTCAATTACTAAAGAAATCATCAATGCACATAAAGAAAATATTAATGTTATATCAACAGAAGGTGTCGGATCCGAATTTATCTTTACACTTCCTGAATCTTCTCTTGATGAAAACTAAAAAACATGCGCTTTAGTCTTTCTTTTCAGAATTTCTTTAGCGCATGTTTTTTATATATCCCAAGATAATCTGTGGAGCTCTCCCTCCTGACTTAAGTTTGAGAAATTATTCTGTTTTAGAGCTTCATATAGAATAACAGCAACAGAATTTGAAAGATTAAGTGATCTTTCATCTGGTAACATTGGAATTCTTACACATGTCTCTTTATAATCAACAAGTATTTCTTCTGGAATTCCCCTGCTTTCAGGTCCAAACATAATATATGCATCTTCAGGATATGATACATCTGAATAGCAATATTTTGCTTTAGTTGTAGCCATAT
Organism: Lachnospiraceae bacterium; assembly: GCA_030531435.1. Lineage (GTDB taxonomy): Bacteria > Bacillota > Clostridia > Lachnospirales > Lachnospiraceae > UBA2868. Next base: position 18,403 of record JAUNNN010000030.1, on the reverse strand, counting down.
AAATCTTAGGATTATTATTTTTTTCTAAAAAATCTTTAAAATTAATATAGCGTCTTACATCTAGTCTATTCCAGTAATCAAGACCTGCTCTTTTTATTGACTTTTCATTAAGTAAAAAACCAAGTGGCTCAATTAAATGTAAAGTCGTACCTGTTGCAACGCAGGTACGACCAATATTTCCAGTGTTTGCCGGTATTTCTGGCTCAAATAATACTATATTCATTTATTTCTAAGTCCTGTAATAAAATGATCAATTCTTCCCATAGCGATTCTTAATTTCTCAAGAGAGTATGCATAAGAAATACGGAGGAATCCTTCACCACAGTCACCAAAAGCTGTTCCTGGAACAACTGCAAGCTTTTCTGCATCAAGAAGTGCAAAAGCAAATTCCTCACTTGTCATTCCAAACTCTTTAATACAAGGGAATACATAGAATGCACCAAATGGTTCAAAACAAGGAAGATCCATTTCTTTGAAGGCATTCATAAGGAAGTTTCTTCTCTGGTTATATGATTCTCTCATCATAGCAACATCATCATCACCATTTTTAAGAGCTTCAACAGCAGCATACTGGCTTGTTGTTGGAGCACACATAATAGCAAACTGGTGAATTTTTGTCATCTGTTCAATAATTGCTTTTGGACCGCATGCATAACCAAGACGCCATCCTGTCATTGCATATGCCTTTGAAAATCCATTAATTACAATTGTCCTTTCCTTCATTCCAGGTAAAGATGCAATACTTACATGTTCTGTTCCATATGTAAGTTCTGAATAGATTTCATCAGACATTACAAAAATATCTTTTTCTATACAAATCTTTGCTATTTTCTCAAGATCACTCTTCTCCATAATTGCCCCTGTAGGGTTATTTGGAAAAGGAAGAATAAGAATTTTTGTCTTATCTGTAATAGCCTCTAATAATTCTTCTGGTGTAAGTCTAAATTCATTTTCATTTTTAAGTTCAATAATAACTGGCTTACCACCTGCTAAAATTGTACAAGGCTCATAAGATACATAGCTTGGCTGAGGAATTAATACTTCATCGCCTGGATTAAGCATAGCACGAAGTCCAATATCAATAGCCTCAGATCCACCAACTGTAATAATCATTTCTGTCTTTGGATCATATTCTATGTTCATTCGTCTTGAAAGATATCTTCCAATTTCAATACGAAGATCCATCAGACCTGCATTAGATGTATAAAAAGTTTTACCTTTTTCTAATGAATAGATACCCTCATCTCTTATATGCCATGGTGTATCAAAATCTGGTTCACCAACACCTAATGAAATAGTATCTTTTCTTTCACTTGCTATATCAAAGAATTTACGAATTCCTGACGGTTTTATATTAACTATTGTTTCAGATAATGGGTTTCTCATGGAGTTACAATCATCCTTTCATCCTCATACTTTTCATGCATAATAGTTCCGTGATCTTTGTACTTTTTAAGAATAAAATGTGTAGAAGTACTGATAACAGAATCAAGTGTTGAAAGCTTTTCAGTTACAAATGTTGAAATCTCTCTAAGTGATTTTCCCTCAATTGAAACCAAGAGGTCATATCCACCTGAAATAAGGTATGTTGCTTCAACTTCTGGATACTTGTAAATGCGCTCTGCAATATCATCAAAACCTTTTCCACGCTGTGGTGTTACTCTAACTTCAATTAATGCATTTACTCTGTCTGTATTAACCTTATCCCAGTCAATGAGAGTGTGGTATCCACAAATAATACCTTCCGCCTCCATCGCACTAAGCTCATTGGCGACATCAACTTCTGTCATGCCAAGAAGTATCGCTAACTCCTTAAGCTCTACTCTACTGTTTTTTTCGATGAAGTTTAAAATTTTTTCTCTCATTTTTGGCCTCCTAAACCATTTATTTTACAAACCTATCTGAGAAATAGGCTTCTCTATCTGTAGGTGTTAAAAAACGTTTTTCGTCTCCATTAACAATTACTCGATCATTGCTATTTGTTTCTTTACCGACTACTGTAGCACATATTCCATTCTTTTCAAGTGTTTTACATGCATCATATCCTGATTTCACAGACATTATATAAACACCCTTTGAAGGACTTGTGTATGGATTAATGTCAAATATTTCACATATTTCAACCGTGGCCTGATTTATAGGAATACTAAATAAATCAATCTCTATGCCTGTCTTTCTTTCTTCCGCATAATCCCATAAGCTTCCAAATATTCCATAATCTGATACTTCATGAATATAATCATTATCTATCTGATTAAATATCTCTTTATCTATCTTATTGATGTCTGATAACTTCTGTTTAGATTCATCAATGTATCTTTCAGATAAAGTAGTCCTAAGTTCTGATTTTTTTGTAGCTATGAGATTTAAAGCCGTATCTACAGCAATTGTTCCAATAATTAAAATATCGTTCATTGTGCAGCCGGTACGGCGGATGCGGCCTGTGCCGCGGCCGAAAGTGATGCGATAGTCTGCTTTACATAGTCAATGCTGCCAGAACCAATTGCTGACTGCATTGCAGCAGTAATAGAAGGATCATCCGCTGCAATACCTACAGTAGCTGTCCTTGGACTCGCGTTATATGTGCTCTTATTTAATTTAATTCTGTCAGTCTCAACTCCGTCAACCTTAATAATCTTCCAGAGTTCTCCTGTATATCCAATATGAGCTGACTGCGTAGAAATATATCCAATAGGATGTGAAGAATCTGCAACTATCTTCTCTTCTTTTGGTTCTGTCTTTGAAGTCTCTACACTTTCAAACTCTATTGTTCTGTTAGATGGACGAGTTTCCTTACCATATATATTAAATGTAATATGCTTATCTTCTGTTGTATATCCTTCAATAAATATAGGTGTGTCGTAATTATTTGTGAACTTAAAGTCTTTGTAAGTACCTGCAATCGCGGCATCAGAACTCAAATCAACATATGTAACAATCATTGAATGAGGATATCTTTCATCTACCTGAAGTTCAGCCCTGATTACAGCATTATATAAAGTAGAACTTACCTGACAAATTCCACCACCAAGACTTTCAACAACCTGACCATTTAAATATGATCCAGCCATATAATAACCGTTTTCCTCTGTAAATGGGCTTACTGTTTCATACATTGAGAACTGTTCTCCAGGATATAAAAGTGTTCCATTTACATGCTTACATCCAGTTCTTACATTTCCAGATCTGTCTGCATTAGATGTTTTAAATCCTGTTGTATATGTTCCAATTACATCTGTTAACTGGGCAAGTGACTCTTCATCTGCCCTAGGTTTCATTTCTTTTACCTTTAACTGGAATACCTGATCATTTCCATCCCAGTTTGAAAGCTTACTCATTACTTCTGATACAGATCCATCCACATCAACCTGTATTCCACTTACACCAGGTGTAGTAATTTTGAACTGACCATTTTCTCTTGTAATAACAGCATCCGATGCTTCCTGATTATATAAATGTCCCTGTTTGTTAATAATATTAAGGACAGATTCTTTTTCAAAACCAATTTGAAGTGGAAGAACCTTCTTTTCACGCTGTAAATCGCATACTTCTTTATACTGCGCAATGAGGTTTCCATTTTTACCAAAAGTCATTGCTTCTTTTACAACATCTTTATTTGCCCAATATATACCAAGGTCTCTTGCATTTACTGTCTCTTTATTATCATTCACTGAAACAAAAGTAAATTCCTTAGCAGATAAATCAAAAATATAATCATCAACTGTTTTAACTGCCTGATTATATGTAAGTCCTGATACATTCAAGTCTCCAATATAAATATTATCTTTGATGTTTCCATCAAGATTCATTTCTTCCACTGGATTAATAACATCTTCTGAATTTTTAGGAGCATATTTTGAATAAATATCTGCAGGCGCACCAATATCAGCTCCACCAACCAATATTTCAACAGGTGATGCAGCTGCATTTGTAACCATGAGAACAGATACTATTCCCATCATATATAAAGTTGTAAATAATTTCTTTATATAATTTTTTAACATATGCTATGATAATATTAAGAGAAGAGATGGAACAACCATGGCAATAACAAGAATAATTGCTAAAACGGCTGTTATTACTCTTTTATTTTTTTTATTAAACATTTAATCTTTTCCTTTATAATCTTCTCGAAAGGTAATTATATATGAGTTTTCCTCTTTTGACAATTATAGCACCTGCTGCACTTTTTTGCTTCTTTTATATGAAAACAACTAATAGAAAAGCAACTTTAAATACAGAAGCATTCTTTGAAAGAGAACGTGAAGCAAATAGTGTGCGTAAACAGCCCCTTACTGATATTGAGTTTATTGAACTTGATATGTCAAAAATCCCTGTAGTTCAGACAGATAATGAGATTATTAACTCTGCATACAAGGGTCTTGATGCTTTATCTACACAAAAAATTGCCAATCTCTCAGGTTATTCAAATACTGATCTAAAATTCAAATATGGCGTAGCTAATTTGCCTTTATTAACTGAATACGATCAGAATTATACCGTTTTATGCAGAACTCTATTTGATCTTGGAAGAGAATTAAATGCAATGAACGATATTGATTCTGCTGTTATGGTTCTTGAATACGGCATAGAATGCAATACTGATTTGAAATCACATTACATGCTTCTTGCAAATATATATGAGAGCAGAGGTCAGTACGATAAAATTGAATCTCTTATCAGTTCTGCAGAAAAAATGAATTCTCTTCTTAAAAATTCACTAATTAAAGATTTAAAGGAAAAACTAATTCCACGTGATGATGAAATCACTAAAATCTTAGAAGATATCAGTACTCACGACAGTAATTCCTAAGTCTGCATCTCTCACATTCAGGCTTAATAGCTTTACAAATATCTCTACCAAAAGTAATAAGCTGAATATTAATTAAAATCCAGTGATCTTTCGGTATCTTTTTCATTAAATCATACTCTATGGCCACTGGGTCTGTTTTGTCAGTTAGTCCAAGTCGATTTGAAATTCTCTTGACATGTGTATCTACAACAATACTCGGAATATGATAAATATTTCCTCTTATAACATTTGCTGTCTTTCTTCCAACTCCAGCAAGAGATGTCAATTCCTCAATAGAGCTTGGTACTTCGTCATTAAATTCATAATGAAGTTTCTTACAACACTCAATAATATTTTTTGCTTTATTATGAAAAAACCCCGCTTGTTTTATATCCTGCTCTAATTCTGTAAGCTCTGCATTTGCAAAGGCCTCAATGGATGGATATTTTACAAATAAATCCTTAGTAATAATATTTACCCTGGCATCTGTACACTGGGCACTAAGGATAGTAGCAATAAGAAGCTGCCAAGCATTTTCATGATTTAAATAACACTTATACTCAACTGAATACTGGTCATCTAAAATTTCTAAAATTTCTTTTGTACGTTTCTTTACTGCCATCTTATCTTTCTACTATGTACTTACATATAGGATTTCCCATTGAAGAAAATCTTTCTTCATATTCTGTCATAATATTTCCTTCATTTAACTTAGGATCATTATGAAGATCAAATGTGGATACTTTTATCCTCCAGCCAGCCTCAGGGGCTTCTTCTAAAGCAAATTCAAATAAATCTCTGTTATCTGTTTTGAACTCAACTACACCATCTCTTTTTAATATATGGTCGTATCTTTCCAAAAACTGTCTTGATGGAAGACGTCTTTTAGCATGTCTGTCTTTTGGCCAAGGATCAGAAAAATTAAGATATATTCTATCTATTTCTTCTTCGCCAAAAATATTTGTAATATATTCAGCATCAAATCTTATAAATACAAGATTCTTAAGTGGTTCTTCAAGTTCTTCCATCTTTTGAATACCACGAAGAAGTACACTAGAATATTTTTCAATACCTACATAGTTTATTTCTGGGTTTCTTTTTGCCAGTTCCATTATAAACTGCCCCTTACCCATACCAATTTCTATATGAATTGGATTGTCATTATGGAAAACATCTGTTTTCCACTTACCTTTAAATTTATCAGGCTCCTTTATACAAAATGATGTATCTGCGATTACATCCCTCGCACCAGGTATATTTCTAAGTCTCATAAGTACTCCAAATATTGATTATATTTTTTGACCCCTGTTTCAAAGTATTGTATCATAAATAGTATGATTAGAAACACTAAAAAACGAGTTATTACGCTATTTTTTGCTATAACTCTTACGATAATTAACTGCATAAATGTATACGCTGTTGATACAGTTCCAACAGATGAACTTAAATTTGCAGCTGAACAGAGAAAATCTCTTCCTGTAGATACAAATGAGATTGTTGGCTGGCCTAATGGTCCTGCAATTGGTGCTCAGTCAGCAGTTCTTATGGATGTTAACACAGGAACTCTTCTATATAGCAAAAATCCACATGACCAGTTATATCCTGCAAGTACGACAAAGCTTATAACAGCACTTCTTACTATAGAAAATACTACAATGGATGAAGTTGTTACTTTTTCAAGAGATGCTGTATGGAATATTGACAGAGGATCTTCTCATTTATCCATTGATGTTGGTGAACAGATGACTGTTGAAGAATGTCTATATGGTTTATTACTTGCGTCTGCAAACGAAGTGGCATATGCCCTTGCTGAACATGTGGGCGGTGATCTTGATACTTTCGTTAATATGATGAATGAAAGAGCGGCTAAACTTGGTTGCACTGATACTCATTTCTCAAATGCAAATGGACTTCCTAGGGAGGATCATTATACATCTTCATATGATTTAGCTCTTATTGCCAGAGAGTGTTTTTCAAATGAAACTCTATGCTCAATTGCAGGTACTGTAAAATATACAATCGGCCCTACAAATAAGCAGTCTGAGGAGAGACCAATATCTAACCATCATAAATTACTTCCAACATTTAAGTATGAATATGAAGGCTTTATTGGTGGAAAAACAGGTTTTACACAAGATGCCAGACAGACTCTTGTTTCATGCGCTGAAAAGAATGGTATGCGTCTTGTCTGCGTAATAATGAAGGAAGAAAGCCCTTATCAGTTTATAGACACAATAGATTTATTTGATTATGGTTTCTCAAGCTTTAATGTAAAAAATATCGCAGAAAACGAAACAAGATATAACCTTGATAGCTCAAGCTTCTTTAAGACAAAATACGATATTCTTGGAAGTACAAAACCAATTCTTTCAATTAATCCTTCTGGAAATGTAGTTATACCTAAATCAATGACATTTGCTGACCTTGATACAGATATTGAGTATAGTAATTCTCCATCTGACTATATAGCTATTATCAAATACTCTGTTGACGGAAATCCCACAGGATCTACAACTATTGATTATGCGGATAATGGAACTAAAGCTTTTGAATTTTCAAATATACTAAAAAATCATTCATCAGATACAACCGTTGCTTATTCACCTGAAATTAAAACTGTGTTTGTTGATGTAAGAAAAGTCATTGCACTTTTTGTAATAATTATAGTTGTCATTTTTGTGGTTTTCTTTACGTATGACCTTATAAAAACATATATTGCATCTGCAAAGAGAAATCACCGACTTACACGTAACCGATACAAAAAAAGAAGTGAAAATAAGCTAAAACTATTTAAAAGAAGATTTAAACCAGACGATAAACTATGAATTTACTTATTTTGCTACTCTATAGAGTATCTGCACTAATTAGTTACATTCCAAAAAAACTTATTGCAGCAAATAATGAAAATAACATACATAAGCTTGTGAATATCACTTCAGACTATATTGAAAACCAGTCTGATTATTCAAATATTTCTTTTGGAAAAAGGGATCTGTCATATTGTGGATGCGGTGCGATAGCCACTTATAATGCTCTTATTTCTTTAAAAAATGTTTTATCAAAAGCAGATCTATCAAAAATTATTTCTTATTACGAGAATAAGGGACTTGTATTTGGTGGAAAATTTGGTATATCTCCAACCTATGTTAAGAAATATTTTAAAAAGCTTGGATACCAGGTAAGAACAACCTTTTCAAGTACGCAGACAAAGCTTGATGAGTTTGGAAAAATGTATGACACTTTCATCTGCACTATGTATAATAGTAAAAAAAATATAGGGAAAGGTCTTCACTATATTTGTATTACTAAAGATAATGACGGAACGTTTATTTCTCATAATCCGTATTATAAATCTCATTCATTATCAAACCTGATTACAAAGGCATCTTCTGATAATGGAAAATCATTATATATGATAGGAGTATCACATGGAAAAGATAATAACTGATGGTATCATCTTTGATGTAGATGGAACAATCTGGGATACAACAGGCGTAGTAGAAAAGGCTTGGAATGAAGCACTTGATATATGTGGATTATCATATGCTCACGTAAAAGCTGACACACTTAAAGGACTATTTGGTCTTCCAATGATGGATATTATTGCAGCAATACTTCCAGAGGAAACACCTGATGTATGGGAAAAATATAAGCCAATATGCTACGAAAAAGAGGATGAATACTTAAAAAGAGAACCTGGAACAGTATATCCAGGTATGGCTGAAGCTTTGAAAAAGCTTTCAGAAAAATGTCCTTTGTATGTAGTAAGCAATTGCCAGGGTGGATATATTGAGCTTATGTGTGAGAAAACTGGCTTTGGTAAATATTTTAAGGATTTTACATGTCCTGCATACACAGATAAATTGAAAGCCGATAATATCAGAATTATTTGTGAAAGAAACGGAATTAAAAATCCTCTTTATGTTGGTGATACACAAATGGATGCTAACGCATGTAAAGAAGCGGGTGTTCCTATAGTTTTTGCATCATATGGATTTGGAAAGGTCGAAAAACCAGATTACACAATTAAAAATATTCTTGAATTGTGTGAAATGATATAAAAGGAAATAATTATGACAAAAAGAGATATTCTTGAATTAAAAAGAAGACTTAAAAAAACTGAATGCACATTTACAAAAATGAGTGGCTGCTATGTAAATGCAAATAAGGAAAAGGTTCTTACATTCCAGCAGGATTTTCGCGACCTTGCAGAAGAAGAATATTATAAATATCTTGATCTAGCAAATAAAGTTTTATCTGGCACTGTTGGAAATAACTTGTTAAAGCTTGATTTTTCAGAAGAAGCTGAAATGCCTCTTGGTCCACAGCAGGTTCTTCTTGGAATAAGAGAAAGTAATTTACTTAACGAAGAATTATTAGATACTTTCTATCAGCATGTTATTGATAACTTTTATTTTACAGGTAATTATTTAATCATCTTATTTAGAGATGTATATGATGTGCCTCTTAAAACATCTGATAACTTTAAAACAGGTGAATCAGAAGAAGTATATGAATACATCCTTTGTGCTGTATGCCCTGTTGACTTATCAAAGCCTGCTCTTGGTTACCTTCAGGATGACAACAGAATTGGTGCAAGAATCAGAGACTGGGTTGTTGGAATGCCTGAAATTGGATTTGTATTTCCTTTATTTGATGAAAGAAGTGCAAATATTCATTCAACACTCTTCTATACTAAAAACACAAAAGAGCCTCACGATGAATTTATGAAGGAAGTTCTTGGATGTGGCTTAAAAAGAACTACAAATGAGAAAAAACAAGTCTTCAAGAGTATCGTACTTAAGGCAGCTCCTGATGCTGATAAGGGAGAAGAACTTTTTACTACGATTCAGGGAGGTCTTCAGGAAATTGTTGTTCGTGAAGAAATCGAAGAGACAGAAGCTAACCCTGAAGTGCAGCCTCTTCTTACAAAAGAATCTCTACTTGGTCTTCCAGGCTTTGTAGATGTTACTGAAGAAATAATAAATAAAATAGCAAATGCTTGGGATGAACAGCTTGATACAGAAGATGATGCACCTGTCATTAAACAAATGGTAGATAAAAAGCTGGCAGAAAAAGCGACCTATCAGGAAGAAAAGAAATCTCTTATTAAAGAAAATGCCGTTTTGCGTGAACAGATTAAAATACATGAAGGAATTGATCCAAAAAGTGAAGATCACGAAGAAGATGTTATTTTAAGAGTATCTGACAAAAAAGCGGATGAAATAAAAACTCAGATTATCGACGGTAAGAAATATATTCTTATACCTGTAGAAGATAATCAGAAAACTTATATTAATGGAGTAATTAAAGAATAATGAAACATAAAACAGCACTTATTACTGGTGCATCCAGAGGTATTGGAAAAGCAATTGCTAAGGCATTTGCTGAGAATGGCTACGACTTAATTATTACGTGTAAAGACTCAAGAGATGAATTATTTGCTTTATCAGAAAATCTTGAAGAGGATTTCCATATTAGTGTAAAAACATTTGTTGGAGATATAGCTAATCCAGAAATAGTAACTAAATTATTTGATAACATCGACCATCTTGACGTGTTAATCAATAATGCAGGAATTTCTTATATTGGCTTATTATCTGATATGTCATTTGAAGAATGGGATAATGTCATTTCTACAAATTTGAGTTCTGCATTTTATTTATGCAAAATGGCTGTTCCACTTATGCTTCAGGAAAAATCAGGAAAAATTATTAATATTTCTTCTATCTGGGGAGAAAAGGGAGCTTCTATGGAAGTTGCTTATTCAGCATCTAAAGGCGGTCTTAACTCCTTTACTAAGGCTCTTGCAAAGGAACTTGCCCCAAGTAATATTCAAGTAAATGCTGTTGCATGTGGACTTATTGATACTGATATGAACAGTCACTTTTCAGCAGAAGAAATTGATAGTATTATAGAAGAAATACCGGCTGACAGAATAGGAAAACCTGAAGAGGTTGCATCTCTTGTTCTTCAGCTTTGTACTGGAAATAAATATTTGACTGGTCAGATTATTGGACTTGATGGTGGTTGGTAAATGAATTATATCGTTTTAGATTTAGAATGGAACCAGGCTCCAGGAAAATTCGACAAGGATTCTTGTCTTCCATTTGAGATAGTAGAAATAGGCGCCGTAAAACTTAATAAAAAATTAGAAAGAGTTGGCGACTTTAACCAGCTTATTAAGCCCCAGATATATAAAACTATCCACTTCATGACATCAAAAATTGTTCATGTTGATAAGGATGAACTTGAGGAAGAAGGCCGTCCATTTCCAGAGGTAATGGAAGAATTTCTTGCATGGTGTGGAAAAAACCCTATTTTCTGCATATGGGGAACTTTAGATTTAACTGAGCTTCAAAGAAATATGGTTTATTATGGAATGGATGAACTTACAGATAAACCTCTTATGTACTTTGATATTCAGAAATTTTTCTCACTTACCTATGACGATGGAAAACTTAGGAGAAATCTTGAGTCCGCTGTAGACTATCTTAATATTCAAAAAGATATTCCATTCCATAGAGCATATTCTGATGCTTATTACACAGCTAAAGTCTTTAAAGAAATCGACAATTATATGCCTGAAGTCGAAAAATATGTTTCTTACGATGTTTTCATGATTCCTCAGTCTAAAAAAGAAGAGGTTCATGCTACATTCAAAACATATGCGAAATATATTTCAAGAGAATTTCCAGACAAAATAACTGCAATGCAGGATAAGGAAGTTAATTCCACAAGATGTTATTTATGTGGAAGAAAGGCAAAAAAGAGAATCAAATGGTTTTCTGTTAATGGAAAACACTACTATTGCATAGCATGGTGCCGTAAACACGGCTTTTTAAAAGGAAAGGCGAGGATGAAAAAGGCTGACGACGGAAATATTTACGTTGTCAAAACATTAAAAATTGTACCTGAAGAAACTGCTATCGAAATTGCTGAAAAACAAGAAAAACTACGTCAGCAGCGTTCAGAAAAGAGAAAAAGAGACAAAGAAGCAGCAAAAAATGTCACAAATTCAATTTGTTAATTTACATAACAAAATTTATTCATTTTATCGGTATATACTACGAGTATAAGATAAGACAATAAAAGAATATTTCTAAGTACAATACTTTTTCATAATAAATGCCAGATGATTAATCATCTGGCATCCTCCCTTTTATAGGGTTTTTTTTATTGTATTTATATCAATATACGTGTAAAGTAGATAGTGCATTACAAATTGGGTGGTAACTAATATATATGTCTACAAAATTTTCAAATAATAAAAACTATAAAGTATATGCTGTACTTGTTTCAGGTTATTTTAAAGACCATTATAAACAATACTTTTCTTATCTAGAGCATAGAGCTGCAAAAGAACACTGCAGATTTGTTTATTTTTCATCTTCACTTGATTTCTATTATGATTCAGTTGATGAAGAAGGTGAAAAGTCTATTTTCGATCTTGTTCCTATTGATAAATTTGATGCAATTATAATGTTTACTGAAACATTTAAGGATGATTTAATTCAAAAATCATTTATCAGGGGTGCAAATATTGAAAATGTACCTGTTATTACAATTGATAAAAAGCTTCCAGGTGCAGCTGTTCATCTTAACTTTGAATATGGAGATATATTCCGTACTATATGTGAACATATGATAGGTGAACATGATTTCAAAAATATCTATTATATGAGTGGAATAGCGGGTAATCCTTATTCAGATCAGAGAGAATCTATCTTTAAAGAGGTTATGCATAAATATGGAAAGCCATTTAACATAAAACATGTTTATTATGGACAGTTTTGGGAGAGTCCATGTCTTTCCGCTTTAAATAAAATGCTTTCAGATATTGAAAAGGGACAAGAAGTTCCTGACTGTATTATTTGTGCTAATGATTCAATGGCTATAACTACTATTGAATTTTTACAGGAGCATGGATATCGTGTTCCTGAAGATATTGCAGTATCTGGACTTGATGGTATTGATTGTGAAAAACACCTCACACCACGACTTACAACAGGTGTAACAGATGTTGAGCTAATGATAGACAAGCTTTTTGAGGTACTTGCACTAAATATATCTGGCGACTACAGCATGGATGACATACATATTATGAGTAAATTCCAGCTTGGTTGCTCTTGTGGATGTGATGGTATAAAGAGTATTTCATCAGGTCTTGAAATGCTTCGTTTAAGGGGTGAAATGCCAGCTCATCTGCATTATGAAATGGATTGCAGACAGCTTGTTTCAAATAATGGTATTGGTATCATGTTTGATGAGGCAATGGATTCCGTTCCAAAATATCTATCATCAATTAATTATGAAGATTTCTACTTTATTTGTAATGAAGATTTTGCAAAGGATACTATGACTGGTACTCATAGTCAGTATATTGATTATGCGGATAATCTTAAGTTTACAAATACTATGTATGTATGGGATTTTAATTCTACAAACCCTAACTATAAGGGATTCAATGAAACAATACAGTATGGTGAAATCCTGCCTGATTTTGACAAGGTACTAGATAGCAATAAAACAATCTTGCTCCTTCCTATACATTCAAAAGGAACAGCTCTTGGATATACAGCAGTTACTTATGATTTTGATGCGTTTTGTCCTTATGAATATGCAACCTTTTCAAACAACTTTATGCATATGATAGGAGTGCAGTATGACCAGATTCATTTATTAAAGATATACATTACTGATTCATTAACTGGTCTTTATAACAGAACTGGTTTTTCTCAAAGAATGGAATCCTATATGGATCTTAATTCAGAAAATGAAATATCTATCGTTTCTATAGATATTGAGGGACTTAAGGCAGTTAATGATTCATGGGGTCATGAAGAAGGCGATAATGCAATTAAAGAAATATCCACTATTTTATCTGAATGTGCACCTGAAAGCATTCTGTCACGTATTGAAGGCGATCAGTTCTTAATATGTACATTTGGTAAGGATCTTAGAATAAAAACTGAAGAAATGATTCATTCAATCAACCATAAAGTTGAAAAGAGAAATCAATATACAGATAAATACTATCAGTTGCGTATAAAGATTGATTATTATACATGTGATGTATCAAGTCATACGCTTGATTACTTCTTAAAGAAAGCTGATGATTTGATTTTTTCAACTCAGGGAATGATTTAAAAAAAGAACACCATTAGGTGTTCTTTTTTTACACATATCGTTTAGATATTCTTGTTATCAAAAAATACCTTCGATTTATTTTCCACTTAAATATGATTCAATAGCATCAGCTGCTTCATTCTCATCTTTACCATCAGCACTTACAACTACTGTATCTCCAGCTTTTAATACAAGAGTCATCATACCCATTATGCTCTTCGCATTAACTTTTTTGTTACCTGACTCAATATAAACTGAACTTTCATACTGACTGGCAACCTGTACAAGTAAAGCAACTGGTCTTGCTTCAAGGCCATTTTCTAACTTAATCACTACATCCTTCTTTGTCATAATATTGCTCCTCTAAATCTTTCTGCAAGCTCTGACAGCTTTCTTAATCTATGATTAACTCCTGATTTACCAAGTGGAGGATTGGCATATTCACCAAGCTCCTTAAGTGATGCTTCCGGATATTCTAATCTAAGCTCTGCAATTTCTTTAACACTATCTGGCAGCTTCTTATACTCAGGCTTATCCATAATGAGCTTAATATCTTCTATCTGCCTAACAGCCGCTGATACAGTTTTAGTAATATTGGCTGTATCACAGTTGTTTCTGCGATTTATGGAATTACGCATATCTTTAAGAATAATTGTATTCTCAAATTCCATTAAAGCCACCGGTGAACCAATTATATTTAGAGTCTCAACAATCTGTGAAGATCCTTTAATATATACGATGTAATGCTCTTTTCTCATCGTTATCTTCGCATCAACATCAAATGAATTAAGGATATCTTTTACCTTATCAGCCAGTTCTTTTCCTTTACATACAATCTCAAGATGGTATGATTTTTCTGGATCTGATACTGATCCTCCACACAAATATGCACCTCTTAAATAGGCTCTTTTACAACATGACTTTTGCGTTACAAGATGTGAAGAAACTGCATCGTGAATCTTTATTGAATTTTCTCCTTCAATAAAAATCTTTTGAGAAGCTTCCTCAGAAGTCCATAAATCTTCGTTCTCATCTACACACGAATATATGTTAAATGCTTTTTTAAGCAAAGTAAAGGTTTTTTGAGCCACTAAATCGTTTTCGCAATTTAAAAAAATAATACTGTTTTCACGATTTTTTTGTACAAAAGTACCACAAAAGTCAAAAATAGCCGAAAGTTCCGCAAGCTGACAGTGTCTTGCATTACTTACCTGCTTCAATAATTCACTTTTCACATCTGAAGAAAATGACATTTTTACCTCTTATGGTGTTTTCCGCTTTGCATCTTTTTCTATATCACGATGGTCTATCTTAAATCCATATTCTTCGTATTTATTCATACGTTCATAAATGGCATTTGTAAGTGTAACACTTCTATGCTTTCCACCTGTACATCCAATTGCAACTACAAGCTGATTTTTGCCCTCCAAAATATAATTTGGAAGTAAAAATAATAGCATATCCTCAAGCTTATCAAGAAATGCAATGGATTCATTAAAACTTAATACATAGTCTTTAACTTTACTATCATTACCATTCAACGAGCGCATATCTTCGAAATAGTATGGATTTGGAAGAAATCGTACATCAAATACCAAGTCAGCATCAGATGGAATTCCATACTTAAAACCAAAGGATGTAAATGTTACAAATAGATTCTTATGATTTTTATTTTTTACAAAGAGCTTATCTATTTCTGATTTAAGCTCTCTTGTCAGCATCTGTGACGTATCAAAAATATGATCTGACAGAATCTTTACAGGTTTTAGCATTTCTCTTTCTCTTGCTATTCCTGTTTCCACCCTATCATCACCTGCTAGTGGATGAACTCGTCTTGTTTCTTTATATCTTTTTATTAAAACATCATCATTAGATTCAAAAAATACTATCTCAAGAGGAATACCATCCTGCCTTAACTCTTTTATTACCTGAGTGAATTCATTAAAGCCATGTCCTGTTCTAACATCAACTCCAAGAGCGACCTTTTCAGTTTCTGAATTTGGAACAGAAATAAGATCTGCAAATGTTTTAATTAAAGGAACAGGGAGATTATCAACGCAATAATATCCTGCATCTTCAAGCATTTTTAATGTAGTTGACTTTCCGGCACCACTCATGCCCGTAACAATAACAAATCTCATCTTTAAAATTCACCAAGCATTATTACTTCTGGCGTTAATTCAACTCCAGAATCATCTAGAACTTTTTTCTGAACATCTTTTATCAGATTATATATATCACTTGCGGTTGCATTTCCAATATTTACAACAAAACCGGAATGCTTTTGGGAAACCTGTGCACCGCCAACAGTGTATCCTTTTAATCCACTATCCTGAATAAGCTTTCCTGCAAAATATCCTTCTGGTCTTTTAAAGGTAGAACCGGCACTTGGATATTCAAGTGGCTGTTTTGTAGTTCTCTGCTCTTTTAGTTCATCCATTCTGGCCTTAATTAAAGCCTCATCACCTTTAGAAAGCTTCATCGTTACTTCTAAAACAAGGTATGGATGTTTCTTTACTATACTTGTTCTGTAGGAAAAGTCCATTTCATCTGAACTTTTTGTAACTATTTCCATAGTTTCCATATCAAGCATTTTTACAGATTTAACTATGTCCTTCATTTCTCCGCCGTAGGCTCCGGCGTTCATTACAATTGCGCCACCTACAGTTCCAGGAATTCCTGATGCAAACTCAAGTCCTGTTAATGAAGCTTTATATGCTTCATTTGATACCTTCACTATTAAAGCACCTGCTTTTGCTGTAACATATTCACCATCTACCGATATGTCAGATAATCCACTTCCGATTTCTATGATTACCCCAGAAAAACCCTTATCACTTACAAGAAGGTTACTTCCATTACCAATAATGTAAAAATCTTCTTTTTCAATAGAAAGAAGGCGGATTAAAGAAACCGCCTTTTCCTCACTGTCGACGTGAACAAATAAATCTGCCTCACCACCTACACGAAATGTTGTATGTTTGCTAAGTGGTTCAGACTCTTTAATATTATTAACGCCAACTATTTCAATTATCTTGTCTAATAAAATCTGATTCATTATTTAATCCAGTACAAGTTTTGCTGCACCATATATTCCTGCATCGTTTCCAAGTGTTGCAAGTACAAACTTAGCACCTCTACTTGCATGGAATACATATTTCTTGTAATTCTCTTCAACAAAAGTAAGAAGAATTTCTCCTGCCTTTGAAACACCACCACCAATTACAAATACTTCTGGATTAGTAACACATGCAGTAACTGCAAGACCTTTTCCAAGATATTCGCCAAATTCTTCTGCAATTTTTATTGCAAGAGCATCTCCTGCTTTAACTGCATCAAAAACAGTTTTTGCTGATACTTCACCATCTCTTAATACTGATGGCTCATCTGATTTTTTCAAAGTGTCATTAGCAATTCTTACAATACCTGTTGCTGAAGCATACTGCTCAAGACATCCCTTATTTCCACATCCACAAACAACTTCTTCTCCATCTTTAACGTGGATATGTCCAATTTCTCCTGCAGCACCAGTAGCTCCTACCATTATTTTTCCTTTAGAAATAACACCGCCACCAACACCAGTTCCAAGAGTTACCATTACAACATCATCATAGCCTTCAGCTCCACCTTTCCATGCTTCACCAAGGGCTGCAACGTTTGCATCATTTCCACCTTTTATATTGAATCCTGTAAGCTTATTTAATTCTCCCTCAAGATCAACCATTCCATTCCAGCCAAGGTTAACTGCCTTATTACAGAATCCTTCATCATTAACTGGACCAGGAACTCCAATACCAAGACCAATTACCTCGTCTTTTGTAATTCCTTTTTCTTCTAATTTTGCAAGACATGATGCTGCAATATCTGGAAGAATCTGCTGTCCATCATTTACCTTTACTGTAGGAATCTCCCATTTATCAACAACTGTTCCATCTTTAGTAAATAATCCGATTTTAACAGTTGTTCCTCCTAAATCAACGCCAAATAAGTAATTAGCCATTATTCCTCTGCTCCTTTTTTAAGTGAATTCTGTACTCTTGTATATAATTCCTGTGCTGCATTGTATCCCATCTTCTTCTGACGGAAGTTAACTGCTGCAGACTCACAAATTATAGCAAGGTTACGACCTGGTCTGATTGGAATGTTGTGACATACAACTTTATTTCCAAGATATTCTGTATATTCTTCTTCAAGACCTATACGATCATATTCTCTATCTTTATTCCACTCTTCAAGTCTGATTACAAGATCTATTGACTGAGTGTCACGAACACTTGATACACCAAAAAGTGTCTTAACATCAATAATTCCAATACCTCTCAATTCAATAAGATGCTTTGTAACATCAGGAGCTGAACCATATAATGTTTCATCTGAAACCTTTCTGATTTCAACAACATCATCAGATACAAGTCTATGTCCTCTCTTTACAAGCTCAAGTGCTGCTTCAGATTTACCAATTCCACTTTCACCTGTAATAAG
>JAUNNN010000029.1 GCA_030531435.1 Lachnospiraceae bacterium | reverse complement strand
ATGCTTACAAGATCCTTAGTCTTGCTCGTCTGCCAGTTCCGACACTTCCGCATCTGCTGTTAAGCAACTGTCGGTATGTAACCGTTCTCAGTCACACGCGACTTGTATATAGTATCACTTTGTAAAACAAAAATCAACAACTATTTTATTATTTTTTTCATTTTTTTCTTATAAAAGAAAAGTTTGCTTCGCGGACTTTATCTTTTATCATGTATAAAAAGAAATAAATTCCACGGCTTTCTATTTTGTGGAATTTATTTCTATAAATACTTATTCTTTTTCTATTAAATATTAAGGCTGATTTACTGCAAATACTTTGAGATTAGTGATAATAAAGTATCTGGCTTGACTGGCTTTGAAACATAATCATCAAAGCCTTCTGATAAATACTCTTCTCTTGCGCCAGCAACTGCATCGGCAGTTACAGCTATAACTGGGACATCATTGTAGCATTCTTTCCTGATAGTCTTCATTGCCTCAACGCCATCCATTTCAGGCATCATAATATCCATTAAGATTAGAGAATATTTTTTATCCTGACATGCTTCTATTGCTTTTGCGCCTCTATCAACAGTTGTAACATCATAATTCTTAAGCAGATACTTCATAAGCTTAAGATTAATCGCCGTATCATCAACTACCAAAATAAACTGGTTACTATTATCTATTTCATTTTCTACTTCAGATGTTTTGTCTGTTTCTTCTTTATTTGTATTATTCTGTACTACAACCTCTCCAATTTTATCATTGGATACTATTACCTGTGGCAAAATAACAGTAAATATAGATCCTTGTCCAAGAGTACTCTCAACTATTATTTCTCCATCCATCAAATCCACAAGATTTTTAGTAATCGTAAGTCCAAGCCCAGTTCCCTGTGCATTCTGGTCCTTAATTTCGTCCATATGCTTAAGGGCTGTGAACATTGTAGCCTGCTGTTCTTCTGAAATACCAGCTCCTTCGTCTGATACTTTAATAACAAGACCTACTGTTTGTGGTGACATGCCATCATTATTTAACTCTGATGTACGCTTGTTCATACCTATAGAGAAAATAACATTACCTTTTTCAGAATACTTTACAGCATTTGTAAGAAGGTTAAGTATAATCTGTCTAATACGCTTAACATCGCCATTTAAAACCACTGGAAGATTTGGATCTACATCCACGCTAAAATTAAGGCCCTTTGATTTAGCACTCGCGCTCACCATATTATGTAAACTAATTACCAGTTCTTTTAAACTATAATCTTTTGGCTCAAGCACCATTTTACCGAGTTCAATTCCCGAAAAATCTAAAATATCATCTATTGTAGACATTAAAAGCTCTGATGAATGCTTAACATCAAGTGCATGCTCACCCACTTTTTCTAATGAGTCTGCCTGTAGTATAAGTTCATTAAACCCCATTATTGCATTAACAGGAGTTCTAAGCTCATGAGACATGCTTGCTAGGAAATTACGTTCAAATTGATTTGCCTTTTCAAGTTCAATCTGATGTTGCTGTAAATAAGCTCTTTCTTTGTTATATATGATCTTGTAAAAATATACTGTAATAAGAATTGCAAGTGATACAACTATCATACTACCAAATGCACTGATAAATATATCCTGCTCTGTCTTAAGATGATATATGAATGGTGCCCCCAAATAATCCGCTACCATCAAGATAACATCAACAATTCCATCAATCGTAAGTACAAGTACAAGACGTCTATTTTTACATGCTAATGTAATATAAAATAGTTCATAAATTAGCCATGCTGAACATCCGCTCATAAATCCACCTGCAGTGATAAATACTACTGGGATCATTACAGATACAACAATAACCATAGCAATACGTATAAAATCAATATCAGCTCTTCTAATTCCAATTCCAATGCTTATTAATGCTGTTATCGAAATAAAGAGAATAGATATTGTACTATATATGCTTGCATGACATGCAACACAAATAAGTTCACCAACAAGCGCAGCTATAACACCTACTGAAATGAACATTATACTAACTCTTTCCTCTACAGAAAGACTTCTGTCTCTTATTACATTAATTAATCTTGAAATATAATTCATACTTTCCTTTATGACTCAGATGAAAGCTTATCCTTAAGAATCTTTGCGTATACCGCCTGTTGGAATCTAACTAATATCAAGCTTAATCGCTCTGTATATGTACCCATCATCAGAGATGTTTCAACCTTTTCATAGTCATCTACAAAAACAATATATCCAAGTCGTGCTCCCTCGTCATGTAATGGCGCACAGACAAATAAATGGTTCTCCTCTGGATTTGATACCTGTGGAACTATCTGTCTAACATCAAAATCATCATAACAAGCATAATTTCCTTCATCTAACGAGAAAAATACATCCATCTTTTCAGGATATCCACTCATCTCATATTCAGTCTCTAGATTTGTAATTTTTGCTCTATATAGAGGGTCTAATACAATATGATATGATTTCCCTTCATAATAATTAAACATGTCATTTGCGACTTTATAATTATTTCTTATATCGTCATAACTTGTTCCCTTCATCATCTGCCTTTCCATTATTGACAGCTTACTATAGAAGGCAGAATTAAACATGTCATCCATGAATCTGTTACGACATATGTCTTTACGGATACTGACTGTACCAATTCCTTCTGTGCATCCACAGCTTTTACCTGGAATAAACTTACAATTAATAATTCGTTCTTTTGCAACTACTTTTCCATCTAAAAGATCAAGAAGCATTCTTGCACTCTCATAACCGATTTTATCGAACTGCTGAGATACTGAGCTAATAGAAGGATCATATACCTGACCATACAAAACATTATCAAAGCCAGTAACAACTACATCATCAGGCACGATTATTCCATTCTTTCTTAATTCCTCACATACAATAACCGCTAGTTCATCATTAGCACAAACAAAAGCCTCTGGTAATTTTTTATTATTCTCCAGCCACTCTTCTATAAAAAGTATTGCAGCCCGAGGGCTCCAATCTGTGTAAAAGTATTTATCCTCAGAAAGTTCAGAACCATTCTTAGAAAGAACATCCTGAAATGCCTTAAGTCGCATCTCAGAATCCATGTTGCCCTTACTTCCAGCCATAAAAAAGAAATCTCTTATACCATGGTCGTTGTATAAATGCTCACATAACTGCTTAGCACCATAATAGTTATCAATACCGACAAAATATCCATCCTCTGTTTTATACCCGGTATAGATAACTGGAATATTTGCTTCCTTACAACGCTTATCAATTTCTTCAAGCGCCCTAGGGGTATTTATTGAACTTCCTAATACAAGAGCACCATCAAAATCGTTAAGATTAGGAAGATTAAATATATTTAACTCTCCATCTGCCCTCGTATCACCATCAGTCGCAGAGGCAAAGCAAAGGAAAAGGTATACATCAACGCTAATGTCTTCAGTACCAAGCTTTATACCTTTCATATATTTTCCTAAAATCTGATTTGAACAACCTACGGAGAAAACTGCTATCTTCTTTTTCATAATTAATTTTTGCCTTCCAATTTTTCTGAAGCTTCTTCTAAATATTTAATAATTGGTAAGTGCTGTGGGCATACCCCCTCACACTGTCCACATTTTAGACATGAGCTTGCTTTACCGGATTCTGCAGTCAATCCATTATAATATAATATTGGTCTCATATCATCTGGAAACTTCCTTAATGTATTTACTGCATTAAATACATCTGGAATTTTTATTTTTGCAGGACATCCGTCACAGCAATATCTATACCACATTATAGCTCATTAATATTTTATCATACTCTCTACAAAAGAGCATTACTCCACAATAATAAAGACACCTGATTTTACGTCAGGTGTCCACAAAAATCGTATTATTTTAAATTATTTGTCAACTCATGGTTGCAACCGCGTATTTACGCTATTTTAGCAGCTTATTTATTTCGTTTTTAAACTCTTTTACGACGTTTTCTGGGGACTGAATCTTTATTAATCCACCAAATGAGCATACCCATCCAAAGAATTGTGGGCTAACTTCTACTGTAACTCTAGTCACAAAATGATTTTTGTCAGCTTCTCTTATATTAACGTCTTTACCAAATCGATCTATAATAACACCAGCCATGCTATTATCACAAAGAAGCGATACTGTCTCTTCATGTCCACCGTACATTCCAAATACCTTCTTAGAATATACAGCCATATCAAACTGTTTAAATAGTTCTTTTCCTTCTCTCTTTTCATCAAGAAGGTTTATCTTAAGCATCTTATCAACTCTGTAATGCTTAATCATTTCTGATTCATTATCATAACCTACTAAATAGTAATTCTCGTCATCCCACGTAAGAGCCCATGGGCTTATTACATACTCCATTCCATTATGACGAAGTTCCTGTTC
Organism: Lachnospiraceae bacterium; assembly: GCA_030531435.1. Taxonomy (GTDB): domain Bacteria; phylum Bacillota; class Clostridia; order Lachnospirales; family Lachnospiraceae; genus UBA2868. The sequence goes on along the minus strand of JAUNNN010000029.1, from coordinate 23,376 downwards.
TTTTTTATAATTCCACTGGAAGTACTTAAATGAAATTTTATTATTATCTGCTATAGCTTTCTGGATGTAATCAACGTTATAAAGTATTGATTCATTTGCCGTTTTAATTCTATTTGCTACATAGACCTGTCTGTGAAGTTCCTTACCTTCATATACACTTGCCAAAGCTTCAAGCTTCTTAATAAGGCTATTTGATTTGTTTTGTGTGATAAATTTTGATGACTGAACTGCATCTACTAAAAGCTTTAATTCTGGAAGTTCAAAGTCTCTTGATGCCATATAATATACATATGACTTACCAACCTTTTCACCCTGAATGTCATATCCAAAGTCATTTAAAAGATTAATATCATCATATATACTCTTTCTTTCAGCATTTACTCCGTATGTCTCAAGTTCTCCAATGATATCTGGCATAGAAAGACCATGTCCTGCGTCTGTCTCCTCCATGAATATCTTAAGTAAGTATAAAAGCTTTAATTTCTGATTTTCACCTTTTGCCATAGCACACTTTCACCTCAATTTTAGGTATACCAGCATGCTCATGACAGTAAAAACTTTTTTCGCATCTAATAACATTGCATCCATCCACAATACACTTTGGTTTTATTGAATGAACAATCATCGCAGATACAAAAACGTTTGCAACAATAAGCATACAGATAACACCGTTTGTAATATAATTTTTTATTTTCATAATTAAGTACCTCCAAATCACTTTCGATGATTAGAGTTTATCAGGTATGATGTCCAATAATTGGTACACATATCTAATGTACTTAATTAATTTAACAATACTATTCAGCGGTTTTATTTATTTTACTAACAATAAACCCACTTATAACCGAATATAATTTCTTATAGATAACTGACGAGATCCATGCAAGAATAAATGATGCTGGAACTGTAGCAAATATCCACCAGAAAAAGTCTCTTGCTTCAAAGACATATCTTTTTAAGTAAAAGAATATAATTGCATCATATGTCGTAGTAAACAAATACATTTCAAATGAACAGTCAGAAATACTCTTAAATGCCTTCTGTAATAAAGTATTATTTATCTTTACATCATAGAAAATTAGGAATACGCACGCTGTAGTAAGTCCAACTGTTGCTGTTGAATATCCACTATCTACAGGGCCAAGAACTGCCCATATAAATGGGCCACCCTTTGCAAATCCCCATGAAACCATTGCCTCTATAAGTACAGTTACTATTGCTATAACTGCAAGAAGTATTTTATTGATTTTTGGTCTGTATTCTTTAATGTATATTCCGCCAAAGTAATAAACAAGAGGATATAACATCTGCCAGTATGATGGAGCAATATACTGAACTACAGGGTACATCATTGATATGAATATAAGAGAAATAAGTAAAATGTTATGTTCTTTTCTACCGTTACATGCTTTCCACATTTTATTTAAAAATGGAATAATAAGCATAAGAGAAAGATACATTCCCATATACCAGGCAATCTGATAGTTTGCGATGTTTCTAATTCCAAAATCAAATGTATAAAGTGTTCCAAAAAAACTGTTAACAAGAAGCATCTTATATATCGATATAAGAACGTATGCGATGAATAACGGAATAAGGGACATATAATGCGCTTTTGAAATAGTTTTATTTGACTTAAAATATCCCGTTAACATCATAAAAAGTGGAACACAAATTATAAACAGCCATCTTGAAGCTGTCATAATAAACATTCTCGTGCCGCCAAGATTGGCAGAATAATATCCACAATTCAAATAAAAATGGACACATATAACAAATAATACCGCTATTGCTTTTAATATATCTAATCCTGTTTCTCTAGTTTTCAAAATAACACCCTATAATTCAACGTTTCCGAATCTTATTGTACCATAAACCGGTCAGCTTTTCATCAGAAAATAAGATTCACAATCTGATATGCGATAAAGGATCCTATCCATGCAATTACGCACTGACCTATAATAATATAAGCTGCCCATTTACCGCCAAGCTCTCTTTTAACTGCAGCAACCGCTGCAACACAAGGAGTATATAAAAGGCAGAAAACAAGAAGTGCAAAGGCGGAAGCTGTTGATAAAACCGCCTGTAGTGCTTCAGTTCCAGCAAATAATACCTGAAGTGTTGATACAACACTTTCCTTTGCCATAAATCCAGAAATAAGAGCTGTTACAATTCTCCAGTCTCCATATCCCATAGGAGTAAATATTGGAGCAATATTTCCTGCAAGCATGGCAAGTATACTATCTTTTGAATCTTCTACCATATTAAGCTTTATATTAAATGTCTGAAGGAACCATATAACAATTGTTGCAAGGAATATAACTGTAAAGGCTTTCTGTAAAAAATCCTTTGCTTTCTCCCATAGAAGCTGAAGAACATTTTTTAACCCTGGCAGCCTGTAATTTGGTAACTCCATAACAAATGGTACAGCCTGACCTTTAAAGAGAGTTGCTTTAAAAATAAGTGCCATTAAGATTCCAATAAAAATACCAATAAAATATAAAAGAATCATAACAAGTCCACCATTTTTTCTAAAAAATGCAGCAACAAAAAATGCATAAATTGGAAGCTTTGCAGAGCAGCTCATAAATGGTGTTAATAGTATTGTAATCTTTCTATCTCTCTCCGATGGAAGTGTCCTACTTGACATTACAGCTGGTACTGTACAACCAAAACCAATAAGCATTGGAACAATACTTCTACCAGATAATCCAATTTTTCTAAGTAGCTTATCCATAACAAAAGCTACTCTTGCAAGATATCCTGTATCTTCAAGTAATGATAAAAAGAAAAATAGCGTAACAATAATTGGTAAAAAGCTTAACACGCCTCCAACGCCCTGACATATACCATCTACTACAAGGGAATGGAGTGTATCATTTATATCTGCATTTGTTAACATAATATCTATTATGTTAATGCCTTTTTCTATCAAAACCTCAAGTCCATTCTGAAGCCATGCCCCAATTACATTAAATGTAAGATAAAATACAGTTGCCATTATTAATATAAACATTGGAATCGCTGTGTACTTTCCAGTAAGAATTTTATCAATATTCTGGCTTCTTTTATGCTCTTTACTCTCTTTTGGCTTAATTACAGAATTATCTACAAGCTTTTTGATAAATGTGAATCGCATTTCTGCAATTGCCGCTGAAGCATCAAGTCCGCCCTCTTCTTCCATCTGTAATACTATATGTTCAAGGAGTTCTTTTTCATTTGATGAAAGCTTAAGTGCTTCAAGAATGAGTTTATCTCCCTCAATAATCTTTGTTGCCGCAAATCTTACAGGAATACCTGCTTCCTTTGCATGATCCTCAATAAGATGAATTACAGCATGGAGACATCTATGCACTGCACCACCGTGATCATCTTCGTCACAAAAATCTACTCTTTCAGGAGCCTCCTGATACTTTGCAACGTGAACTGCATGGGCTACAAGCTCATCAACACCTTCATTTTTCGCAGCAGAAATAGGTACTACAGGAATACCTAACATAGATTCCATTTTATTAATATAAATAGTTCCACCATTTCCATAAACTTCGTCCATCATGTTAAGGGCAAGAACCATTGGAATATTCATTTCCATCAACTGCATTGTAAGATATAAATTTCTTTCAATGTTTGTTGCATCAACAATGTTAATAATGCCTGTTGGACGATTCTTTATGACGAATTCTCTCGTCACTATTTCCTCACTGGAATATGGTGACATTGAGTAAATACCTGGCAAATCAATAACTTCTGCATTATTTACTCCTCTAAGAGTGCCTGTCTTACTATCAACTGTAACTCCAGGGAAATTACCAACATGCTGATTTGCACCAGTTAACTGATTAAATAGAGTAGTTTTTCCACAGTTCTGATTTCCAACAAGAGCAAAGGAAAGCTTTGCATCGTCAGGGAGTGGATTTTCTCCACACTTATCATGATACTTACCACCTTCACCAAAACCTGGATGTTCTATTAACATCTTTTCTTTCTGTTTTTCTATAGCAAGTATCTTAGCCTCTATATCTTCTATTTCTTCAATTTCAATTTTTTTTGCATCATCAAGCCTTAATGTTAGTTCATATCCTCTTATAAGCAACTCTATAGGATCACCCATAGGTGCAAGCTTAATAAGCTTAACTTCACCACCAGGAATTAATCCCATATCAAGGAAATGCTGACGAAGAGAGCCCTCTCCTCCAACACTTATGATTCTTGCACTTTTACCAATTGATAATTCGTTTAAAAACATTATCGTTTTCCTCTTTTTGTAGTAGGTTTTCTACTGTTTCTATTATTTGATTTATTTAGATTAGCAATGTTTTTGTTATTATTTTTTTGACGTCCATCCATCTTTTTATTTGTACTCTTAGTGTCTGATTTATTACTAAAAGGACGAGGTGGAATTAAACAGTGCTTATCATATCCAATAAGATCTTCTCTACCTGCAATAAGTAGTGCCTTTTTTACAAGCTCATAGTTTTCAGGCTTTCTATACTGAATTAATGCTCTCTGCATCGCTTTTTCTTTTGGATCTTTAGGCACATAAACCTTCTTCATGGTTCTTGGATCAACACCTGTATAATACATACACGTTGATACAGTTGATGGTGTAGGATAAAAATCCTGTACCTGTTCTGGCATATAGCCAAGATCCCTAATATATTCAGCAAGCTTAACTGCTGATTTCATAGTAGAGCCTGGATGTGATGACATTAAATATGGCACAACGTACTGATCTTTTCCAGTTAAATTATTAACCTTTGAATACCTGTTAAGAAATTGCTGATACACATCATTACCAGGCTTTCCCATAAGAGAAAGCACCTCATCTGCAACGTGTTCAGGCGCAACTCTTAACTGTCCACTTATATGATATTTACACAGGTCTTTTAAGAATTCATCTGATTTATCATGGCACACATAATCAAATCTTATTCCAGACCTTACAAATACTTTTTTTACTCCAGGAACCTTTCTGAGTTTACGTAATAGGTTTACATAATCGGAGTGGTCTATTTTTAAATTAGGGCAAGGCTTAGGAAATAGGCATTGTCTTGTGCTACATACGCCCTTATCAAGCTGCTTTTTACATGATGGCTGTCTGAAATTTGCTGTAGGGCCGCCAACATCATGTATATTACCCTTAAACTCTTTATCCTGAGTCATTCTTTTTGCTTCAGAAATAATTGACTCATGGCTTCTAACTTGAACTGTTCGCCCCTGATGGAATGTTAATGCGCAGAAATTACATCCACCAAAACATCCTCTATTGCTTGTTAGTGAGAACTTTATTTCACTAATAGCTGGAACACCCTTTTTATAAATAGGATGATATGTGTTCATGTACGAATAAGAATATATATCATCCATCTCCTGTACTGATAATGGATATGCCGGAGGATTAGCTACTAAAAATTGCTTATTTGGATATGGTTCAATAAGAACTTTTCCAGTAATCGCATCAGTGTTCATATACTGAATATTAAAACTTTTTGCATATAAAAGCTTATCCTTCTGCATGCTTTCAAAATCTGGTAATACTATAGCATCATCTACTACAGCAGAAATATCGTTTGTTCGATAAACAGTACCTCTTACAAAAGTGATATCTTTAACATTAATTCCAGAATTTAGTGCATCTGCTATTTCAACAATGCTCCTTTCTCCCATTCCATATGAGAGAATATCTGCTCCAGAGTCAAATAGTACTGACCTTTTTAGTTTATCTGACCAGTAATCATAATGAGCAAGTCTTCTAAGTGAAGCCTCTATGCCGCCTAAAATTATAGGAGTCTTTTTGTATGTCTTTCTAATAAGATTACCATATACATTAACAGCATAGTCTGGGCGCTTTCCACTTTCACCACCTTCAGTATATGCATCCTGACTTCTTTTCTTTTTATTAACAGTATAGTGGTTAACCATGGAATCCATGTTACCTGCACTGACTAAAAAACCAAGCCTTGGCTCGCCTAGAATAGTAACTGATTTTTCATCTTTCCAGTCTGGCTGTGAAATAATGCCTACCTTGTAGCCATTTGCCTCAAGGGTTCTAGAAATAATTGCTGTACCAAAAGAAGAGTGATCAACATATGCATCACCCGTTACATAGACAAAATCGCACTGTTCCCATCCGCGATTTTTCATATCACTTTTACTAATTGGTAAAAAATCATTCATACTAATTATTAAAGAACCCCGCAAACAGTATATACCATCTGCAGGGTTATTTTATTTGTTCATAACGTCTTTGAAATATTTTACGTTTTCTTCGATATTTCCCTTAAACACCGAAGATCCCATTACGATAACATTCGCGCCAGCTTCAAGAACTGTACCAATGTTCTCTTTTGTAATACCGCCGTCTACTTCAATGTCAGTATCAAGTCCTTTTGCACTTAACGCATTCCTTAAATCTCTTATCTTATTTGTACATGAATCCATGTATTTCTGACCACCAAAACCTGGCTCAACTGTCATAATAAGAAACATATCTGCATTTCCAAATGCCGGTTCTAAAACCGAAATATCTGTATGTGGTTTTATTGATATTCCGGCTTTCATTCCATTCTCGTGTATTATGTCAACTAATTTATTGATGTCATAATATGCTTCCTGATGGAATGTAATAATATCTGCACCGGCTTCTTTAAACTTTTCTATATATTTTTCTGGATTGTTTATCATAAGATGTACATCAAGTGGTACGTCTGTAATCTTATCCATTGCTTCACAAATTGGAACACCAAATGAGATATTTGGTACAAAGGAACCATCCATAATGTCTACATGGAAATAATCCGCGCCTGCTTTTTCTGCCTTTCCTACAACATCAGCTAAATATCCAAAATCCGCTGCAAGTATTGACGGCGATATAATATTCATTAGTATTTTCTGCTCCTTTTTACTTCATCATATATATGAATATAATTCTCGTATCTTCTTTTATTTACTTCCCCATTTGCAACTGCATCTTTGACACCGCATTTAGGTTCGTGGGTATGTGAGCATGGTACAAAATAGCAGCTATCAAATTTTGAAAACTCACTATAATAATCCTTTAGCTCATCACATGAAATATCAAAAACATCCATTGATGTAAACCCTGGAGTATCAATAATAAATGTTTCATCTCCAACAGGAATAATTTGAGAATGTCTTGTTGTGTGTTTTCCACGCTTTAGCTTATCGCTTATTTCTCCAGTTTCCATATAAATATTTGACTGAAGTGCATTTATAATTGATGATTTACCAACACCAGATGGTCCTGCAATTGCTGTAACTTTTGATGTTAGCATACTTTTTAATTCATCGATTCCAATGCCTTTTTCTGCGCTTGTAACATGGAGCTTAACACCACTTTTTTTATACATATCAATGATTTCTGCTACATATTCGTCACTTACAAGATCATTTTTATTAAAGCAAAGTATTACCTGAAGACCTTCCTTCATAAAATGAAGAAGAAGCTTATCAAGCATAATAAAGTTTGGCTCTGGATTAGTAAGGGCTACAACAATTAATGCCTGATCAATATTTGATACTTCAGGTCGTATCATTCTATTCTTTCTATCAAGAACTGTAACTACATTTCCTTCTAGAGTTTCTGAATCAATAATATCTATTTCAACATTATCACCAATTAGTGGCTTAATGCCCGCTTTTCTAAAGCTACCCTTTGCCTTACATTCATACACATTATCATCGTCTGCGTATACATAGTAAAAACCGGCTATTCCTTTAATGATTTTACCTTTCACTATGCACCTATTCCTGTGTGAATGTAACAGCTGCCGGTGCAGTTGTATCCCACGTACCATCTGTCTTCTGGTAAGTAACAGTAATTACTCCAGAATTAACTCCTGCAATTCCTGTTTTTACAAGTGAATATGGGAATGTACTTGTAGACACACTCTCTAGCTGATTTCCTGATGGATCCATAAGTACAATTATTGCTTCTGTTCCAGCAAGATAGTCTGCAGGTGCCGCTATTGAGAAGCTACATGTATATCCAGCCGCTCCCTTACTTACTGTAAAGTCAACAACTGTATCGCTCTCAACAGTTGTTCCTGCTGCCACCGTCTGAGATATTACATGGTCAGCTTCAACAGAATCATTATTTTCTTCTTTTATTTCGTTATACTTAAGACCTGCTTCTTCAAGAAGAATTATTGCTTCTTCTTTTACCTTGCCAACAAGGTCTGGAACTACAACCTCTGAAACTTCTGGGCCATCACTGACATAAACTGTAATCTGGCTACCCTGAGGAGCACGTGTAGCGCCAAGTGGATTCTGTGAAACTACTGTGCCTTTTTCTACACTGTCACTTGCTGTTAATTCCTTGAACATTGTGAAGCCTTCGTTTTCAAGAATTACTCTTGCTTCAGCTTCAGTCTTGCCAACAACATCCGGGACGTCCACTCCCACCGCACTTTCTGTTGTAATACTCGGGTTCTCAGTGGAAACACCCTTACTTGAACTAATTACAAGTGTAAGTACTGTTCCTATTTCAACCTCAGCTCCCTCAGCTGGATCCTGCATTGCGATAATGTCTTTTTCGTACTCTGTAGGTCCTGCAGAGTAGGATGCTTTAGCTGTAAGTCCAGCTTCTTCAAGTGCCTTTGTTGCTGAATTAATATCAAGTCCAACAACATTTGGAACTAACGTATAGCCTTCTTTAACTTTTGCTGAACTCTTTCCAAATAATCCAACAACTCGACCAACTGCAAATATTGCAATAAACGCAATAATTACTGCAGCAACAATCATCATTGTTGTCATTACCTTTTCCATCTTTGGATCAACATCATCATCCTCTAAATCATTTGCTCTCATTGATTTACGTGATGTTCTGTAATTATCAGATGGTCTATTTGTACTCTTAGAGCCCTTTTTACTATTTCTAGAATTAGATGAGTTTCTACCAGGGTTTGAATTTCTAACTCTCTCACGTGGTGGAGCTACTCTTACATCCTCTTCGTCATCATAATCATCTTCATACTGAGGAATATTTCTTGAGCGTTCCCGTGAAATAGGGAAGCTTGCTAGTCCACCATCATCAAACTCATCAAAATCATTATCATCTTCAAATAATGGTTCCCTTTGGTTTACATAATTATCCTGTGGCTGATTTACATAATTCTGCTGGTAATTACCAGGCATCTGCTGTTTGCTAACAGTCTTTTTAACCTCAGCATCAGAAATAACCTTTGTGCCCTCATTACTTCTGGCATCACGAATTTCTACGAAATCATCATCAGGTGTGATAAGTGCCTGCTTTAAATCCTTTGTAAGCTCAGCCATGTTATAGTAGCGCTTATCAGGGTTTTTCTGAGTACACTTAAGAATTATCTTTTCAACACTAACAGGAATATCTGGAACATAATTCCTTGGTGATGGCATTTCTTCCTGAATATGCTTAATTGCAATAGATACTGTTGTTTCACCATCAAATGGAACACGTCCTGTTACCATTTCAAATAATGTAATACCTATTGAATAAATATCACTCTTTGCATCAGAATATCCGCCTCTTGCCTGCTCTGGAGAAGTATAGTGAACAGAACCCATTGCATGGCTTGTAATTGTATCGGATGTAGCAGCTCTTGCTATACCAAAGTCTGCAACTTTAACCTTTCCTTCTCTTGAAATAATAATATTCTGAGGCTTTATATCTCTATGAATAATTCCGTTATTGTGAGCGGCTTCTATACCGTTTGCAACCTGAATAGCAATACTTAATGCTTCTTTAACAGATAGACGGATTTTCTTCTCAATATAATTCTTTAATGTGATGCCTTCTACAAGCTCCATTACGAAGAAATAAATTCCATCTTCTTCACCAACATCATAAACATTTACGATGTTCTGGTGCATAAGTCCTGCTGCCGACTGCGCCTCAACCTTAAACTTTGAAACGAAATTTTTATTTGATGAATATTCTGCCTTTAAAACTTTAACAGCAATGAAACGATTGAGTTTATGGTCTTTACCCTTATAAACATCAGCCATTCCACCAGTGCCAATTTTTTCAATTATTTCATATCTGCTGCCAAGTATATCGCCTTTATTTAACATTATTTGCCCACCCCTTCAAACTGAACAAGAACAACCCCTATATTGTCCTTGCCACCATTATGATTAGCAACACGAATAAGCTCATCAGCTATATCTTTTACATTATCCTTTGATTTAACAATTGAAAGAATATCATTATCCTCAACCATATTTGTTAAACCATCTGAACACATAAGAACTATGTCCTTTGGTTTAAGCTCAACTTCAAAGAAATCAGCTACAACATTTTCATCGGCACCAATAGCTCTTGTAATAATATTCTTATCTGGATGGAGTCTAGCGTCTTCTCTTTTGATTTCGCCAACTCTAACCATTTCCTCAACTAACGAATGATCTTTAGTAATCTGATTTATGCTATCATCTATAACATATAGTCTTGAGTCACCAACATTACCAACGTATAAAATATTGTCCTCTACTGTAGCAACGACAACAGTAGTACCCATTCCTGCGAAATCTTCTTCAGCATGGGCTTTATCAAATATTTCTTTATTAGCGCATTTGATTGCATTGTCAATAATCTTTACAGGCTGACTATCCTCGCAAAGTTCTACTTCTCTTTCTATAGCATTTACTGTGTAAGCAGAAGCATAATCTCCTGCCTTGTGACCGCCCATTCCATCTGCAACAATAAATAAATTGTTAAGATTTCCTATTGGTACATTACAAGAATATACGGTGTCCTGATTAAGAACTCTCTTACGACCGATATCGGTTTTCGAGCATGTTGTTAGCATAAAAAACTCCTACAAAAATCTTCGACGTAACTGACCGCACGCGCCGTCAATATCACGTCCCATTTCTCTTCTAATAGTAACATTTATGTGATTTTTTTCAAGTTTATTTTTGAAGCGCAAAGCCCCTTCTTTGCTAGGACTTTCAAAGCTTCTTTCCTTTATTGGATTAACTGGAATAAGATTCACATGACAGTTTAATCCACTAAGTATATCGGATAACTCCTTTGCATCTTCATCCTTATCATTTACTCCTACAATAAGGCTGTATTCAAAGGTTAATCTGCGGCCTGTTTTGTCAAAGAAATACTTACAGGCATTAATGATTTCATCTATGGAATAGCTATTTGCAATAGGCATTATTTCTTTTCTCTTCTCATCGTTCGAAGCATGAAGGGAAATTGCAAGAGTTGCAGCAAATTCCATGTCGGCAAATTCATATATCTTTGGCACAATACCACAGGTTGATACTGTTATATTTCTTCCACTAATATTAAGTCCTTTTTCATGACTTATTAAATCAAGGAAATCAGTTACGTTATCAAAATTATCAAATGGCTCTCCTGAACCCATAATAACTATATTTGATACTCTCTCCCCTGTATCTCTCTGAATGGCATAAACTTGTCCTAAAATCTCGCCAGCAGTAAGATTTCTTGAAAGACCATCAATAGTTGAAGCGCAGAATTTACATCCCATTCTACATCCAACCTGGGATGAAACACAGACACTATTGCCATGTGAGTATCTCATGAATACACTTTCAACAAGCTGGTCATCATGTAGCGAAAATAAATACTTTCTAGTTCCATCAATTTTTGACTCCTGCATAGTTACCTTTTTTACAGGATAAATCATGTATTCATCAGAAAGTTTACTTTTTAAGTCTTTAGAAATATTACCCATTTCCTCAAAGCTTTCAACAAGCTTTACATGGATCCAGTCATATAACTGATTTGCTCTAAATGCCTTTTCTCCATAGCCTTTTACTATTTCAGTAAGGGCCTCATATTTAATTGAACGAATATCTTTCTTTTCCATTATTTTCTAATAAATCTTGAAATAAAAAATCCGTCAGTATCATCTATTCCCTGGACAAGCTTTGTAGCTTTGCCTAACTGTTCAAATGGGAGGTTTTCAAGAATCCATTCTACATTTGATTCATTTTCATATTTATCAACTGTACATGTACTAAAAATCAGTGTTCCACCCTTTTTAACGTATTTATAAACTACTGACAAAATATCTCTTTGCAACTTCTGCAGAGCTAATAAATCTTCTTCCTTTACACGGTATTTTATATCGCATTTTCTGCCAATAACGCCAAGCCCTGAACATGGAAGATCAGCAATAACAACATCTGCTTTTTCGCTAAGAGCTTCATCAAAATCAAGGGCATCTCTTACTTCAACACTTCCATTAGTAAATCCGCATCTTTCAATATTCTCTTCTATTCTTTCAGTTTTATAAGAAGATACATCTCTTGCGATTACCTTCGCCCCCATATCAAGAGCATGAAGTGTTTTTCCTCCAGGTGAAGCACACACGTCAACAACAAGTGCCCCATCATTTATTTTAGTTTCTCCAACAACAAGCTGTGAGCTTAAATCCTGAATTACAAATAAACCATCATTAAATGCATCAATATTTAAAAGGCTATCAACCTTCTCAATTTCGATAGCACCCCTATATCGCTTATTTTCATTTACAGTTAAACCTTCATCTGTAAGTTTTGAAATAAGCTCGCTTCTAGAAATTCTTGATAAGTTTACACGACCATATAGTCTATTTTTATCAAGACTTGCTTTAAGAACCTTTTCTGCATCTTCAAATGAGAGTTCATTTATATAGTGCTCACAAAGCCACTCTGGGCATGAGTAGCAAATAGATAAATATTTAATCTTATCTTTGTTTTTATCAGGAAAAACTACTAAAGATTTGTTCTTCGAAATGTTTCTTAATACACCATTAATAAATCCAGTTAAGTTTGCAAATTTCTTTCTTTTCGCTAGCTTAACAGCTTCATTAACCGCTGCTGAATCAGGCACCTGATCCATGTAAAAAATCTGATACGTAGCCATTCGTAAAATAGTACGAATCACTGGCTTCTGCTTATTAACTTTTACTGATGAATACTGGTTAATGATATAATCGAGAGTAATCTTTCTCTCGATTACACCATCAAATAATCGGTTAATAAACCCTCTTTCGTGCTTTTCAAGGTATGCGTATTTAGATAAGACATCTGATAATACCTTATCTCCATATTCATCTCCTTTGTCATATAGAAGCAATGCTTCAAGCACTATTTCGCGTTCATTAATCATTTATAAAAACTATTTCCTTCTTTTTCCACCGTATTTTAATATGAGTCTTAAAAGTGTAAGAAGTGCTGCTGCAGCTGATGCAACATATGTAAGTGCTGCTGCCTTAAGTGTTTTTCTTCCACCTACTAATTCATCTTCATCTAATATGCGCATTTCTCCAAGTGTTTCAAGGGCTCTTGCTGATGCATTAAACTCAACAGGCAATGTAATTACGTGGAATAAAAATCCTGCTGAGAACAAAATTATTCCAAGAGATACAAGTGGCTGGAAACTTAAAACCATACCACCAATTAATATTGGAATACCTGCTTTTGAGCCAAGGTTTGCAGGAACTACAAAAGCATGTCTTAATGTCATTGGAAAATAATTCTCGTTTTTCTGCATGGCATGACCGCATTCATGAGCTGCAACTGAAATTGCACCAATTGATGTAGAACCATAAACTGCATCAGATAAACGAAGCACCATTGCTGATGGATCGAAATGATCTGTAAGCTGACCTCTTATGTGCTCAATTTTTACATCATAAATACCAGCATTATTCAAAATTCTCTGGGCCGCCTCTGCACCAGTTAACCCACATCTTGCTGGGATTTTTGAATATTTTGCATAAGTAGATTTAACACCAGATGATGCTGCCATTGAAAAAATAGCGCCAATAATTACAAGAATATATGTCCAGTCGAATCCATAATATCCGTATCCACCTAAACCACCTAGATAATCATATGTACCATATAATAATGCTGAAATCATTAAAATCCCTCCTACTCAAGTACATCCATTGGATTAATCTTATATCCAAGAAGGAATGATTTTGCGTCCATTCTCTTCTTTCCTTCAAGCTGCACTGTTAATAATTCAAGCTGTTTATCTTCTGTATTCACAATAAGACGACCATTATCTGCACTGGCTACAGTTCCTGGAGTGCCAGTTGCATCCTCGTCTAATACTTTAACTTCCCAGATTTTTAAACTTTTTCCATTAATAAATGAATAAGTTCCAGGCCATGAATTAAGACCTCTTACTAAAAGTGCTATCTGCTCAGCAGGCTTTGAGTACTGAATATGTCCAAGAGCCTTACTAAGCATCTTTGCATAAGTAGCATTTTCATTATCCTGTTTAACTGGATGAATATCGCCCTTTTCTATAGCATCAAGCGCGTCAACAATAAGTGAAGCACCACATGCAGCAAGCTTATCATGGAGACTATCAGCAGTGTCATCGTCGCTTATTTCTACTACAGATTTAAATAACATATCTCCAGTATCAAGACCTTCGTCCATCTGCATTATAGTGATACCTGTAAGCTTTTCTCCATCAATGATTGACCACTGTATTGGAGCTGCACCTCTATATTTTGGAAGAAGTGATGCGTGTACATTGATGCATCCATGCTTTGCAATTTCAAGAATCTCTTTAGATAAAATCTTACCGTATGCAGCAACTACATATATATCTGCATCGTATTCTTTAAGCTTATTAATAGTCTCTTCTGTCTTTAAAATATGTGGCTGATATACTTCTATACCATGTTTAAGAGCAAGCTCCTTTACTGGTGGCATGGCAAGTTCTTTGCCTCTTCCCTTTGGCTTATCCTCCTGAGTTACAGCAAGAACTACTTCATGATTACTATTAATAATTGATTCAAGAATATTTGCCGCTATTTCCGGCGTGCCCATAAATAATACTTTCACGTTTTATTCTTCCTCATCCTCTTCTTCGTCATCACCATAGTACATCTCGCGGAATTCCTCATTTGTCATAAGTGGTCCTTCCACAAGGTCAACGTATAACTTTCCATCAAGATGATCAAGTTCATGACAAATTGCTCTTGCAAGTAATCCTTCGCCCTCTATTTCAAATGGCTGCATGTTAATATCTAATGCCTTTGCTTTTGCATAATCAGGTCTTGTAACAATACCTACCATACCAGGTACAGAAAGACAGCCTTCTGAACCCTTCTGTTCACCTGATGTTTCAATTATTTCTGGGTTAATCATTACAATTGGATCGTTAGCATCTTCGCTTACATCAATTACAACGATTCTCTTTAATATACCAACCTGTGGAGCAGCAAGGCCTACGCCCTCTGCATCATGCATTGTATCAATCATGTCCTCAATAAGTACGCGAGTTCTGTCTGTCATTTCAGTAACTTCTTTACATATCTTATTTAAAACTGCATCTCCCTGCTCTCTAATTTCTCTAAGTGCCATTGTTTCTCCTTAATATCCATTCATTGGATCAAAATCAAACGAAATTCGTAATCCTTTATCTAACTCGATACTCTCAATTAAATCCTTTATTTCTCTAAGCTTTTCATAATCAGATGACTTTATATAAAGAACTCGTCTGTATATATCATTTATTCTGGCAATTGTAGCTTCTGTTGGTCCAATAACCCTCACTTCTCGCACATTTGCCTTGTCGATTATATCATTTTTGACACATCCTGCCAAATTTCTAGATGTTATGTCAACTAGTCTTTCATTTGCCGATTCCATAAGTATAGCTAACATATGCCCTACTGGTGGGTAACCCATTAAGTCTCTATATTCTATTTCCTCTGCGTAGAAGCTATTATAGTCCTGATTAGCAGAAGAAATAATACTGTAATTATCTGGAGAATATGTCTGAATAATTACTTCGCCTAAAAGTCCACCTCTGCCTGCTCTACCTGCTGCCTGTGTAATTAACTGGAATGTTCTCTCACTAGCTCTATAATCATTTACATGTAGTGACATATCAGCTGCAAGTATTCCAACAAGAGTTACATTTGGGAAATCATGACCTTTAACTATCATCTGGGTTCCAATAAGAATATCCGCTTCTTTATTTGCAAATGAACTTAAAATATTTTCATAGCTGTCCTTTGACTTTGTAGTATCAGCATCCATTCTTAATACATTTGCAAATGGGAAAAGCTTTTTGATGTTTTCTTCAACCTGTTCAGTTCCAGCCTTCATTCCTCCAATATATGGTGAACCACACTCTGGACATTTATCATAAGTCTTCGTTTCATATCCACAATAATGGCAAACCATTTTGCTTCTTCCATGAAGAGATAATGACACATCACAGTGTGGGCATTTAACGACATGGCCACATGTTCTGCAGCTTACAAATCCGGCGTAACCTCTTCTATTTAAGAAAAGCATAACCTGCTGTTTTTTTATTAGCCTATCTTCAATCTTTTCCTTAAGTTCTCTTGAAAACATTGATTTATTTCCAGCTTTTAATTCTTCTCGTAAATCAATAATTTTCGTCTTCGCCATCGAATCAGATACTGCTCTTTTATCTAGTTCAAATAGCTTATACTCGCCTTTCTTTGCACGGTAATACGC
The DNA here is from genome assembly GCA_030531435.1 of Lachnospiraceae bacterium. Classification (GTDB taxonomy): domain Bacteria; phylum Bacillota; class Clostridia; order Lachnospirales; family Lachnospiraceae; genus UBA2868. The sequence goes on along the minus strand of JAUNNN010000029.1, from coordinate 6,894 downwards.
TTCAATACTTGGGGTAGCTGAACCTAATACTACCGATGCATGATGAAGCTTTGCAAGCTCTATTGCCACTTCTCTTGCATGGTACTTTGGCATATTTTCTGATTTATATGAACCCTCATGCTCTTCATCAATAATGATAACCCCAACATTTGAAAATGGTGTGAAAAGAGCTGACCTTGGTCCAATCATCACGTCAATTTCGCCATTTTTTGCACGAATAAACTGATCATATTTTTCACCTGATGAAAGTTTTGAATGAAGCGTGGAAACTCTGTCGCCATATCTTTTTTGGAATCGCATAACAGTCTGATAAGTCAGTGCTATTTCTGGAATAAGTACGATAGCTGACTGTCCTCTATTTATGACAGAGTCAATTATTTCCATGTATATTTCGGTCTTACCGCTTCCAGTAACACCTCTTATTAGATATGTATCCTTTATGTCATTATTTATATCTGAAATAATGGCATCTGCAATTTTTCTCTGTTCATCATTTAGCGTCTTTTTCTCGTGAGAAATAACGCCCTTTGTACTATTTCTATATACACGCTCTGATGTAATTTCTACTACACCATTACTCTCCATATATGAAAGTGTACTTGCAGAAATATTTAGCTTATTTACAACAAGACTATAATCAATATTTTTTTCTTCTATAAGTTCTTTTAATAGTCTGTATCTTGCAGTCTGATGCTTTCTTTCATACTCCATAAGAAGCTCATTTGCTAAAGTTTCATCAGCTTTAAGAACAACTGTCTTTATCTGTTTTTCTTTAACTTTTTTTTTTATTGGGAGAACAGTCTTAAGAGCATTTATCATTGTAGAACCGTAATTTTTTTTGAGAAAATATGCTAACTTTATAAGCTTTGATTCTACAAGAGATGAATCCGCATTTATGGAAATAATGCTTTTTATTTTTGATGGGTCGTAATTTGGAGTATCTGAGAGTTCCAAAACATAGCCCCCAATAATCTTATCCCCTTTTCCAAAAGGGATATTTACATAGGAGCCTGTTTCAACCTCATTAATTAGCTCATCTGGAACTCTATACTGAAAAGTCCTATCAAGAGCCTCATGAGAAATATTCACAATAATGTCTGCGTATTTATTCATACTCACATCATGATAATAAAAACCATCCTAATAAAGCAGTGTGGCCTTACAAGGATGGTATTTATTCATAAAAGATTTTTTTATTAGTTAAAGAGCTTAGCGTACCAGCTCATAGCATTTACATATGCTTCGTATATGCCGTCCATATCAAGCTTATCAACAATCATAAGTCTTGAAACTTCCTGCCAGTTAGCCTGCTCATACTGACCAACAAGAGAAAGCACTTTGTATAAATCACCCTTCTTATCAATAAGAGCTTCCATTATTTCCTTAGGAAGGTATACCATGTTGAGAGCATCCTTCATTGGTTTATTAAGAATTAAATCAATAACTGAGAAAAGTCCTGTAAGGAAAAGCTCGTTAGACTTATCAGCCTTCTCAAATACTGGAGCAAGATTCTCACAGAATTTAGCTCTGATAAGTGAAAGTCTTGTGATTTCACTAGGTCTATCTGAACAAAGCTGATGAGTAACTGCTGTATTAATCCACTTCTTAAGTTCTCTCTGACCAAGCATTGCAGCTGCATGTCTGATTGAAGTAATCTCTGAATTAACAGCCATTCTATTAACCATCTTAAGAAGATCAATTACAAGAGCTGTATCTCTACCGATTACATCAGCTGCTTTTGTAAGCTCAAAATCAGGAGCATTAACAAGATTTAAGAGTTCGATATAGTTTACTTTAAGTGGTGAAACTTCTGTATCGCCCTTTGATACAGGCATACGGTAAAATTCACCTTCGTAATATGTATATCCACCCTTTTCTACAAGAGCATCGAATTTTTCCATTGATTCGATGTTTCCAGCAACAAGCTTAACGTTTGGATATACCTTTCCGAAATAAACCTTTGCTGCATCGATATTAGCAATTTTCTTATGATCTAAAATAATAAGATCTACTAAAGAAATAATTTCTCTATATGGCTCAAAGTCAGGTACATCAAGTTTACGAATTGCAAGCTTAAAGCCCTGTGATTTAAGTTCCTTTACTCTCTCAACATACATTGTATCAGGAGTAATGCTTCTGTCCATTAAAAGAATAATGCTTTTTGGTGGAACTTTACATTCATTTTTAATGTCCGAAAAAATGGACATATTGTTTACTGGAACAAATATATCTTTATTCTCAGATGCTGTATCCATTCCGATGCTGTTGATAATGTCGAATCCTATTATCTGTCCACCAGCATCATTAGCTCCTGTTCCAAGAAGAGCTGGATTTAAAAGATTGTTATTCTTCTGAGCAAATAATGAATATGCACTTACTGTAAGTGATTCATCAAACAATGGGATAAGTGTAGCTAACATAGTGTCGTATCCCTCCTTTACAAAAAATAATATTTATAATTACACACTGTCTACGCAGTAAATAAATACTGTATTTGTATATATCTATACACAAATAAATTTTACACTAAACAATGCAAAATCACAAGAGGAATATCAACAGTCCATACCTTGACATAATACCCTCAATTTAATAAAATTTAACAGGTTTATTCGGGGTGTGGCTCAGTTTGGTTAGAGCGCCGTCTTAGGGAGGCGGAGGTCGCAAGTTCGAATCTTGTCACTCCGATTTTTAAAAAAGGTACAACATATTATCTAAATATATTCCCTCTCTCACATGAATCTGATATTCAGGTTTTGTCATATAGTACAGCAAAAATTCAAGAATAAGCGCACTTCCAAGACTTCTACCCTCAATCTTAAAATTTGAGTAACCCATAGGCATATATGTATTTTTTATATCATCAATACTAATAAAACCAGGATTCTCCATAGCCTTTGAAAATCTGTAGCCATCACCTACATTATTTCCACTGCACTTATGCTCTTTTATTTCTTCTCCAAGCGATAATCGGCTAACATTTTCATAACAGGCTTTTCTATTTACACATCCATAGTCACAGCACTCATTGCATAAAAATTCAACTTTATCTTTTAGCTTAGATGGAAGTTCCCTAAGTTTTTCAATGCTTTTATTTAGTCTAAAATCGGGAACTACATATTTATAGTCATCACACTTTAATTCTTCTAAAAGCCTATCAAAATCAGTAATTACTTTTGTAGTTGAAGAAATAAAATAAAAATCACTATATTTTTCTTTTATATAATTCATCAATAAATCAGAATAAATAATAATGCCAGTACTCACATTACTTTTACTAAACATTTCAAGAAGCCTGTTACACTTTTTATCAGATAAATGTTCTTCTTTTATAAGGGAATTACTGAAGGTAAGTCTTGCCGAAATATTATATTCATCCATTAAAGAAATAACTTCATATGCATTTTCATCGCCATAGCCGACACGTCCTCCACCCCATAGACAGTCAGCTGGGGCGCCATATATTGAACCTATATCGCACCAGTCATAAAAATACTCCCTATGTTCAAAATACATAGGGAGAAATAATTTATATAATTCGTAAAATTCAAATAATCCTGGAAGATGATATTTACACTTCATGAAAAATCTACTCACATTACAACATTATTATTTAACAACAAGCTGGCTCCAGGAATCACTTGGGACAATACACACATAAGTTTTTCCTGTGTTTAACTGAATGAGATTTAAATCCTCATAACAGAAATATGTTGGATACATATCAAATTTATCCTTAGCCCATACGATTGGAACAGCATATCCATTTGTAATAAAGTATCCTGTTTTATCTACACCCTCATGAACGAAGAAATTCATATAGCCGTGCTCATCATACTGTTCAAAATCGCACTCCTGAATTATTAAATTCTTAAACTCGAGATAGTCATCAGTAAGAGCGTCCTTATATTCTTCCCCATATTCAGAATATCTATATACACCAGTCTCCTCAATGTACTCAAGCTTTGATCCATTATGCTTATATGGAAGTTCAATCTTTGTACAAGGGATTGATTTGTCCATTAAAGATAAATCAGTAGGATGCTTATCACTTGAAAACAGCCAATGATTTCCCTGGAAATATTCATTATAAGTAAGGCTGATACCTGCCTCTTCACATCTTTTCGTAATCTGACCCTCTGTAATATACTCTGTAAACTCTGTTGGCTTTCCATTTTTTATTCTAGAAAAGCCGCCACTTAGATGATCAACGTATGGATTTTTAAAATATGCATTTATATATAATGGCCCGCCATCATGAACTACAATTGCATTATACTCAGGTGAAATCTGAAGGTTCGTTGTACGTACGCTTCTAATAGAACCAATCTGTGAAATACTATTGTAATCCTTAAAAATACACATGAATCTTGTGATTCTGTCATTAAGTGTAGAATTCATCATTTCGTACACGACATCAGCCTGACTTGTTCCATAATGTGGAAGCGCTGTCTTTTCATTATCAATCATTACAGCAATAGGCCTTTGGTCTTTAATAGCTTCATCTGTCCATTCATTAGTAAACTCGCTTCGATAGAAGCCTTCTCTGACCTCTTCTTCCTCTTCCTCTTCTTCTATTTCTTCAGGCTCTTCTACTTCTTCTACGACTTCAACTATTTCTTCTTCTGGCTCTACCACTTCCTCAACAGGTTCAGGAACTACTACTGGCTCATTTTTCTTACATCCAGTTACACAAATAAGTGAAAGTGCTACAAGTAATATTATTAAATGTTTTTTCATTTATTATCTCCAAGTTTTTTCAATTTATCGTTTATATTCATTTTTTATGATAAACTAAAAATAGATAGTGTCAAATAGAATATACAGGAAATCTAGGCAAAATATTGCACATCTAGATTAGATAAACTAATGGAACGATACATTGTAGAAAATATAAATAATTATACCTATGATTTTCTTGCATCAAAGGTAACAAAAGATAGAATTGAAAAAGCATCAAAATATCGCTATGACGTAGATAAAATGCGTTCTTTAACTGTTGAATATGCACTCAACAAACTCATTAAATCAGAATTTCCAGATGCCATTCTCCCAGTTATGTTAACCTATGATACTTTTGGAAAACCATCACTTACAAATAATATTTTAAACTCTGAAATATATATTTCACTATCTCATGCTGGAGATTATGCTGTTGCAATGATTTGCGATAAGCCATGTGGAATTGATATAGAAAGTACTGACAGAAATATAGAAAAAATTGCCAAAAGGTTCTTCTCAAAAGAAGAGCTTGAATCCATAACATGCGATGATGACTATTTTAAAATATGGACTTGCAAAGAAAGCATTTTAAAAGCCACTGGCAAGGGACTAGCTATGGGAATTGATACCTTTAGCATAAATAATAATAGATGTATGGTTGACAATAAAATATATTTATGTGAACAGATTATGTCTCCTAGTGGATATGTGATTTCATATGCAGTTTTGGAGTAATTTCACATTATTTAATGTCGCATATTATATTTTATGTAAACAAAAAGGGCAACACGCACCAGAATCGTACGTGTCGCCCTTTTTATTATTTTATTTTAGTTATTTAAGTACTTATCAACCTGAGCAGCGCATGCTCTTCCTTCTGCAATACCCCAAACAACAAGAGACTGTCCTCTTCTACAGTCACCAGCTGCATAAATACCTTCTACTGAAGTTTCATAGCTTCCTGCTGCTGTAGAAATAACACCTCTGTCTGTTTTTTCAACATCAAATGCATCCATTACATACTGTTCACATCCAAGGAATCCTGCAGCAATAAGTAAAAGTTCACACTTAATTTCTTTTTCAGAGCCTTCCACCTGTACCATATCCATACGTCCAGTTTTTTCGTTCTTTACAAACTGAAGTGATACAGTTTTTACTGCTTTAAGATTTCCTGATTTATCTTTAATAAGTTCTTTAACAGTTGTCTGATAAACTCGTGGATCATGTCCAAATACTGCAATTGCCTCCTGCTGACCATAGTCTGTCTTTAAGACCTTTGGCCACTGTGGCCATGGGTTATTTGCATCTCTTTCTTCTGGAAGCTTAGGCATCATCTCAAGCTGAGTAACGCTTTTTGCTCCCTGACGAATACAGGTTCCAACACAGTCATTTCCTGTATCACCACCACCGATGATTACAACATTCTTGCCCTTTGCATTTACTGCTGCCTTAGCCTTTTTAGCGTCAGTCTTTACAGCAGAGCTGGCAACTACTCTTGTTGTATCTGATAAGAAATCTACAGCAAAATAAACACCCTTGGCATCTCTTCCAGGAACATTTAAGTCTCTTGCAAATTTTGCACCTGTTGCAATTATTATTGCATCAAACTCAGCCTTAATATCAGTGATTTTTACATCAGCGTCTTTGTCGCCAACATTAACGCCACATTTAAACTCAACGCCTTCTTCTTTCATAAGCTCAATACGACGCTTAACAATTTTCTTATCAAGCTTCATATTTGGAATACCAAACATTAAAAGACCGCCTGGGTACTCATCTCTTTCAAAGACAGTTACATTATGACCTCTTTTGTTAAGCTGGTCTGCTGCTGCAAGGCCTGCAGGGCCTGCGCCTATAACAGCAACCTTTTTACCGCTTCTTACTTTAACTTCAACTGGCTGAATGTATCCCTTAGAAAATGCCTCTTCAATTATTGATAATTCATTATCATGACATGTAACAGGGCTGTCATTCATTCCACATGTACATGCTGCTTCACATAGTGCAGGACAAACTCTTCCTGTAAACTCTGGGAAGTTATTTGTCTTTTTAAGGCGCTCATAAGCCTCTTTCATATCGCCTCTGTATATCTCATCATTCCACTCAGGAATAAGGTTATCTAATACTCCAGCGGAAAAAATACCTCTTACTCCTCCGCCCTCCAAAATGAGT
>JAUNNN010000028.1 GCA_030531435.1 Lachnospiraceae bacterium | reverse complement strand
TCGTCTCGAATTTCTCCGATCATAATAATATCTGGATCCTGACGAAGAATTGATCTTAAAGCTGATGCGAAAGTAAGCTGAGCCTTTGTATTAACCTGAACCTGATTTATTCCATTAATATTTGCTTCTACAGGGTCCTCAACTGTAACGATATTTACTTCTTCTTTGTTAAGTTCAGAAAGAACTGTGTAACATGTTGTAGATTTACCAGAACCAGTAGGACCTGTTACAAGAATAATTCCATGTGGGTTACCCATGATTGCGTCAAATCTTGGCATATCTCTTTCTGTAAGACCAAGGAACTTTTTATCTCTTGTAAGTCCGTCCTTTGAAGTAAGTCGCATTACGACCTTTTCCCCAAATACTGTAGGAAGTACAGATACACGGACATCAAATTCTTTATTATCTACATGTACTGTAAGACGACCATCCTGTGGCTTACGTCTTTCTGAAATATCAAGGTTAGAAATAATTTTTATTCTGGCAACAAGAGCTGGAAGAAGTGATTTGTCATAATCCATATGCTCTACAAGAACACCATCAATTCTAAATCTTACTCTTACTTCTCTCTCAAGTGCTTCAATATGAATATCTGACGATCCTTGGCGAACAGCAGTCTCAAGCATTGTGTTAACAAGCTTAACGATAGGAGCATCATCTACATCTGATGAATCCTCTTCTGTATCAACCTTTAAGGCTTCCATTTCAGCTGCATGCTCCTGCTGATACTGCTCAGCTGCACGCATAGCCTGTTTTTTACCATATAATCTATCTAACTGAAGTGAAATCTGAACTGATGGACAGAAAAATGGAACAACTTCCATGTTTGTAACAATAGAAACGTCATCTATTGCCATGAAGTTCATTGGGTCTGCCATAGCGACCTTAAGAACATTAGGATTCTTTTCATCTATTGCAAAAGGAATCAATGTGTTCTTTTTCATGATATCTTCTGAAACAAGCTTTACTGCATTTTCATCAATACCAGTCTGACGAAGATTAACCGTTCCGATTCCCATCTGTGAACTTAACACATCAGCGAAGTCTTCCTGAGAAATAAATCCCATGGCAATAAGAGTTTCACCAAGTTTTGTATTTCTAATCTTCTGTTCTCTTAAGGCAACATTGAGCTGTCCTTCACTAATGAGTCCCTCGCTTATAAGCAGGTCACCAATTCTTACTTTTTTACGAATCATATCTATCCCCTAATATGTTCCAATTTCGCCCTCTGTCTTAACAGCCTCCATTAAGCCAGGTACAAATTCTGAATAATCAACCATACTAATATCTAAATCAACTTCACCCTTAATTCCTGGTATGGCACCGGTATCGGTATACTGCCATATAGTAAAGTCAAATAAGAAATCATTTTTATCAAGATACTGTGGAGCCCAGAAGTCATAATCTGTAAGCATTGTCAAATCAAGCTGCCTTCTCATCCAGTTCTCCGATGCATATATTATCGGATAGTATCCTGCTTCTCTTACTCTTTCACAGAACGCTATGCATATTTTAGAACGTTCTTCTGGAGTGATTTCTACTGTATTAGTTCTAGCGCTTTTATCTGCAACATACTCAGTATCAAAGGCAACTGGATACTGCAAATCATATTCACTAAGAAGACTAATAACAAAATCCGCCTCAGCAATAGCCTCTGTTTCATTTAACGCCTGCGTGAAGAAATAAACTCCCATATCAAGCCCGTATTCATTGGCTTTGGCGGCATATTCTCTAAACTTCTCATCTTCAATAAGACCACCCTCTGAGTGTCCTCTGTAGCCACATCGAAGCATTATAAACTCAACAGGAGATGTCATTAATTCATCCCAATCAATTTCAGGCTGATGATAGCTTACATCTACTCCAAGATGAGAAATTTTCTTTCCATCTTCATCGAAGTATGCCATGAAACCATCATCTATTCTGAAGCCATCCTGATTGTATGAATTCTTTAATATCTGTCCAGGAAGTAGCTCACGCTTTGGATAATAAAAATTTGTTATTTCCTCTGTATGAACCGTTTCAATTTTTGGCTGCTCCTTGGGTATTACTGGCGTAGCCTCAGTTTTATTTTTATATGAAATATGGATTACGAGCATTCCTATAATGAATCCAATCATCATAAAAACAATCATAAGTCCAACAATAATACCTAAATTAAAGGAATTTCTTTTCATTCTAATCAATTACACTTTGCGAGAATTGCATTAAGCTGCTTTTTTATTATTGGTTTTTCTATTACACCAACAACACCGTTAATGCCCTTAACCTGTTCCATAAGTTTTTTGTCAGAATCTTTTTCAAAAAGAATAGCTATAGGAACTCTTTGTCCATTTGGCTGAAGTCGTATACTTGCCATGATTTTAAGCCCATTTATATTCGGCATATCATACTTAATGATAACAAGTCTTGCAGTTCCTTTTATGAAGTAGTCAATTGCCTTCATACCAGAATCCACAAATACTACTTCACATCCCTGTGGTGCAAATAAGCTTACAGCCTTCTCACTCTTTACATCCTTATCAACAACTAGAATCTTTGACTGTTTAACATATGCTGGAGCTGGATTCTTAGGATGCATCTGTGCGCCCATCTGAAAATTATTTGGAGCTGGATTAGCTGCAGTCCATTTAGCCCCTGGAGCATTTTTTACTTCTTCATTCTTTGAAGAATAGCTTGGCTGAGGCTCAACATGTGGTCTTACTGGCTCATCATCTCTAAGAAGCTTCGCTGCACTCTCTTTTGAAATGTGGTGTAAATCGCCATCCATTTCTTTAATTGCTTCTGAAATAACCTGCCTTACATGCTGGGTCTGCTCGATACTGCTCTTAACGGATTTAGAAATTTTCTCAATTGTTTCTTCGTCGTTATATACTACAGTTCTTGGTATAGCAATAGGAGTATCAAATGACATGCCCATGATTCTATCTGGGCTTGTTGGCTCCTTTTCTGGCACTGGTGGATATATTTCATCATCATCCCTAAGCTCTGCATTATCGAGAGCTGTCATAACTGCTGAATACAGTTCTGTCTCATCTATTTCATTCTTATACTCGTAAAACTCTGCATCTCCGATTTCTAAAAATTCAAGAGCTCGGTCTGAAAACATATCAGAAGTAATAAGAACGACTGGGATTTTGTATACCCCTTTGTCAATATTCTGTGACTTCATCCAGTCAAATGTATATGTGCTTCGACCTCTTGCATCGTCAGCATACATAATTACAAGGTCAGCCATTACACCTTCTTCTGGCATAATAACTTTCCAGGCATCCTCTCCATATTTTGTAAGATATGGATCCATATACTCTGGCAGATATGACTTTATTAAATTTTTTCTATTGTCGTCTTCATCAATGATGACAACCTTTATATTGCCACTTGCCATTTAGCTATTAATTATCCTCAATCTCAACGCTTAATGATTTAGAAATAGTAGCGTTTTTCTTCTTTGGATTTGGAACCTGCTTACTATCTATGTATTCATCTTCATCTGTGCTTTTTAGCTCATCAATATCAGAAATTTCTATTTCATCATCGAGTTCTTCTGCATCATCAGCTTCTGATTCATCTTCATCTGAGTCTTCTGACTTATCTTCAGCTTCTGTGTCATCAGGCTCCTCTTTTTCAGAATCTGCTTTAGAATCATCATCTGATTTTTCATCAGTCTGCTCTTTAGCATCTTCCTCTTCTTTATCTTTTACTTCAGACTCAGATTTATTGTCATTTTTTGCCTTATTTTTTCTATTTTTCTTATCTTTCTTTGTCTCTTTTACTTCTGGCTCTTTGTCTTCATCCTTTTCTTCTTCCTTCTTTTCATCCTTAACGTATGGTGTTACTGGAATATATGAACCATCACGATTCATAATACAGTTACCTTGGAAGATAGATTCTTCATCGATAACAAATTTAGATGTAACGATATCACCATAGATTTCACCAGTTGGCTCGACATTTACTTTATCACGAATGCTCATGTTACCTTCAATTACGCCAGCCACGATAATATTTTCAGCTTCAATTGTTCCCACAACTTTTCCTGATTTTGTAAGAACAACAACGCCTTCTGTTCTAATATCTCCAATAACTGTTCCATCAATTCTGATAGACGCTTTTGTAGTAACCTTTCCTTCGAATACGCTGTCAACACCGATAAATGTTGTAATTGTACTTGTGTTTACTTTTATTCTGTCATTATCTTTATCAGATTTTTTATTTTTTCCGAAAAACATTTTTCCTCCTAGTCTCCAAGAAACTCTTTTGGATCTGCCTCTTTATCATTTAATAAAACAAAATAAACAATTATTTCGTCGTCAACTATAACTTCTGCGATTCGATCACCTTTATCTACCTCATCACCTTCAGAAACCTTTACTTCACCAGTGACGATATATTTTGTCTTATATCCATTTTCGTGATCAATTATGATTTCTTTTTCACCGTCTTCGTTTTCTGAAAGACTTACGACTTTTCCTCTTGCAGTTGAAACAACATCTGCTCCCTCAAGACACGTAAATGACAGGGATCCATCCGCAACAATATTAGTTAACATAACTCCACTGCCCTTATATGGGATGATGCTTGGAATATATTCTGCTGCAACTTCTAATTCAAGGTCACTCACATCGCCTTTTAAGTTACTAATCTGACTGTCACTATTAGCAAGTAATTCTGTCAGTTCCTCATTTTTTTGTTTTAGAGTTTCATTCTCTTCAAGTAAGCCTTCAATCCTAGTTTGAAGCGATGAATCATTTCTCAATCTATAGTTTTTTACTGCAAAGGATACGATTAAGCTTGTAATTATAATTACTGCAGCTAGCACTAAAACCACGTATCTTGCAATCTTGTCTATAGTAAGTTCAATAGTCTTTGAACCATCTGCTGAATCTGGAATGAGCATTATTGTATATCTGCTCATTTTAAGCTTTGGTTTTTCTTTTTCAGGTATATAATCTTCTACTTTTGTCTTCTCGTTTTCGTCCATGATTTCTTCTCTCAAATTTACATAATTATACAAGCTATATTTTACATTAAAGTCAGAATTTATGCAATAAATACAATTCAATAGGGACGCTTCTTTTGTCATATAGAGCGTCCCTCTGTCACTATACAAAAAAGGACGGCTCAAACCGTCCTTTTTTATAATCTCATTCTACCTGCTTGTTCCCCTAATTATATTAGAAAAAGGCACAAAAAACAAAATTAAAGCTTAACTACGTTAGTAGCCTGAGGTCCCTTTTCTCCCTGAACTACTTCGAATTCAACTGCAGCGCCTTCGTCAAGTGACTTAAAGCCTTCCATCTGAAGTCCTGAATAATGTACGAATACATCGTTTCCAGCTTCATCTGAGATGAATCCATAGCCCTTCTGATTATTGAACCACTTTACTGTACCTTTCATTGTGATACCTCCAAAAAATATATAGTGTAAACTTAATCACACTCACACAATGGTAGCATACACCCCACTAAAAGTAAATAAAATTTTAGCGTTGCATTGTGCCCTGTGGAACACCCTGCGGAACGGGTGAATAAAGCTGCTGTTTAAGTGTTTTACTAGCTTCATAAATGTCATTGTGTACACGCTGAAATGCCGCTACAACCTGAGGATCGAACTGCACTCCTGCGCCCTGTGTAATTATGTTGTACGCCTGCTCGTGTGGCATTGCCTTTTTGTATGAACGCTCTGAAGTAAGAGCTTCATAAACATCTGCTACTGAAAGAATTCTTGCAAGAATTGGAATATTCTGACCCTGTAATCCATCAGGGTATCCTTTTCCATCAAATCTTTCGTGATGATATCTTGCAAGCTGATATGTATAGCTCAAGAATTTTGAATTTGGTAATAAATATGCATACTTCTGAATAGCATTCGCTGCAAGAACTGTATGCATTTTCATTGCCATAAACTCTTCATCTGTAAATTTTCCTGGTTTTTGTAAAACGCTATCAGGAACACCAATTTTACCCATGTCATGAAGTCTTGATGATAAAAGAATTAATTCAAAATCATTACCATCAATTCCGTAATTTATACCTGACATGAGCATTTCTTTTAAAAGAATTTCCATGTACTTTGAAACACAAACACAATGTGCTCCTGTATATGGATCCTTTTCCGCAATAAGGTCTGTGATGATACCAATAATAAAGTACTCAAGACGCATCGCATTTTGTGCGTAGTAATTAGCAGTCTGCTGAAGTCCTGCTGTCTGCTGTGATATTGATTTCTTATACTCAAGAAGGTCAATTTGAAGCTCTACTCTTTTACGCAATAAATCTGCCATGATAGGCTTACGCATAAAGTCTACTGCTCCAAGTCTATATGCCTCAAGCTCAGTATTATTTTCTTTATCTCCTGATAGAAATAGTACAGGAATATCCTTTGTCTTTTCAGAGGTTTTAAGTCTTGTAATCATCTCAAAACCATTTATTCCAGGCATAGCAATATCAAGAATAATCAAATCTGGCATAATAGTTGACTTTGCAAGTCGTGTAAGTGCAGATTTAGAGTTATTCATTGGAATAATCTGATAATCTTTTTCAAGAGATTTCTGCGCGATAACAAGTTCAGTTTCGTTATCATCTACCACCATTATCGTATACAATCAAGTACCTCCGGCAACTTAAGAGTGCCTCCAAATATATCCAGCGAAGTTCCAATAGTTATGTTAACCTTTCCGCTAGTTACATCCTTTATATGCCTTATATCCTCAAGAGATGAAATCCCACCTGCATATGTAACAGGAATGTTTGATTTCATAATTACTTTTAGTACATTTTCATCAATGCCATTGCCTTTGCCCTCAACATCGACAGCATGTACTAAAAATTCGTCACAATACTCTGACAGTTTGATTAGAAGATCCTCATCTAATACAGCATCTGTAAACTTCTGCCATCTGTCAGTAACAATATAGTAATTATCGCCTTTTCTTCTGCAGCTCATATCAAGAACGACATGCTCTTTTCCAACTGCTGCCCTTAAGTTCTCAATGTTATTATAACATATTTTCCCGTCATTAAAAGCATAAGATGTGACGATTACGTGGCTGGCACCTTCTTTTACAAATTTTTCTGCATTAGATGCATTGATACCACCGCCAACCTGAAGTCCACCTCTATATGTATTTAATGCTTTCACAGCTTCACTTACAGTAGCTTCATAATATGGAGAAGACATATCATTAAGAATAATTACATGCCCACCCTTCAGAGATAAATCCTTGTACATATTTGCATAATATGCACTATCGTATGAGGATACAAAATTCTCACTTACCTCATCCGAACTATCTTTTATGCTAGATCCAACAATCTGTTTGACCTGTCCATTATGAATATCTATACATGGTCTGAATTCCATATTTATTCCTTTTCTACCAATGTGCCGTCTCTATAAGCTGTAAGTAATTCCTCAAGCTGGGCAATAGATTCTCTGATTTCATATCCAGTATCAGTATCAGCAACCCTTAATCTAAACTGAGGGCTCTCAACCATAACTTCATCAGAATGAACATCTGTCTCTTTAACGATTGCTGCTTCCATTGACTCAAATGGTTCATGGGCAGCAAGTCTTATTCCATGTGAACTGTATACAAGTGTGTATCCAGCTATTCCCGTCTTACCCTGATATGCTTTTGAAAAACCACCATCAATAATCATGAGTTTTCCACCACACTTGATAGGGTTCTCTCCATTTTTTTGCTCAATAGGCACATGTCCATTAATAATATGAGAATATCCAGGATTAAGCCCGAATTCTTTCATTATGTTATCAACTGTATTTTCATCATCAAGGAGTTCATAATATTTATTTTTCTCCTCGTGTCTTGCAGCCTTGTCATCAACGAAATAGTTCTCGAATGTAGCCATTTTAGCTTTTCCAAAAACTGGAGAATTAGGGTTCGCCCAAATAAAGTAAAGAATATCCTGTCCCTTTTTCTTTTCTTCCTTATCCTTTGAGTAATACCCTTTTCTTGCGTAGTTCTCAAGGACATCATAAAGTGCTTTTCCACTGTATTCTTTTCCAAATACAGTTACCTTCTTAAATGAACCATCTTTATCAAGTGGAACACATCCATGATACAGAAGATTTGAGTTATATATTTTGTACATGCTTCCCTTTGAATAAATAAATCTAATATGATCCTGAAGCATATCGCATCGTAAAAATGCATGACGAATTCTGTCCATTGCCTGGGACTCTTCTTCAGTTAATTCATATGGATTATTTGGATCAACTGTAGGGAAATCAGTATCATTTATTTCATAGCGTTTTCCATGAATAATTATAGTCTTATCTTTATAATCTATTTTATCAAGAAGCAGTCTGTCATCCATCATAAATTCCGGATTTCTCTTAATAAGCTGACCTTCCAGCTTGAACTGAATTATTGCAATTGCCTTATGCATTCTCATTTCAAGAGCAAGGTCCTTTGGATCATATTCTGTGGTGTATTTTGGCTTAAATTTTTCGCAGTTTGTTTCGCCATATACTTCCATTGCTAATCTAGCAAGAGGAATAAGGTTAATGCCATAACCTTCCTCAATTGTATCGAGATTTCCATATCTTGCTGCCATACGGATTACAGTTGCAATACATATAGGCGAACCCGCTGCTGCGCCCATCCATACCACATCATGATTTCCCCATTGGAAATCAAGAGAATGATAATTTTTAAGAGTCTCAAGAACAATGTGAGGTCCTGGACCTCTATCAAAAACATCACCGATAATATGAAGATGATCAATTACAAGTCGTCTTATAAGGTTACTTAAGGCCACAATAAATTCTGGCGCTCTATCTATACGGATTATTGTATGAATAATCTCGTTATAGTAAGCTTCCTTATTTTGAACTTCTTCCTTTTCAGTAATTAATTCTTCGATTACATATGCGAAATCTTTTGGAAGCGCCTTTCTGACCTTTGATCTTGTATATTTTGATGCTACACGCTTTGTGATTTGCACAAGTCTGTGAAGCGTAATTTTATACCAGTCGTTAATGTTATCCTCTTCAGCCTGAATCATATCAAGCTTCTCTTCAGGATAATAAATAAGTGTAGCAAGGCTCTTCTTATCCTTTTCAGAAAGAGTATTTCCAAACTCTTCGTTTATTTTTCTTCTAACTGATCCGGAACCATTTTTCAGAACATGCAAAAACTGCTCATATTCACCATGAATATCAGTCATAAAATGTTCTGTCGCCTTTGGAAGGTTTAAAATAGATTGTAAATTGATAATTTCAGTACTTGCAGAAGCAATTGTTGGATACTGAGCTGCAAGTAACTGAAGTATTCTAATATCGTTATTTTCCATTATTTAACAACATCCTGCATTGTATAAAGCGCAGGTGCTTTTCCCTTTAAGAATTTTGCTGCCTGTACAGCACCTTTTCCAAATACAGCACGTGAATATGCTGTGTGAGAAAATGTAATAACTTCATCTTCTCCTGCAAAAATTACATCATGCTCTCCAACGATTGTTCCGCCACGAACAGCAGAGATTCCGATTTCCTTCTCAGGACGTTTTTCTCTTCTAGTACTTCTATCGTAAACATATTCGTATTCGTTATTTCTAGCTTCATTAACTGCATCAGCAAGTGCAAGTGCAGTTCCGCTTGGAGCATCAAGCTTCATCTTATGATGCTTCTCTACAACTTCAACATCAAATCCAGCTTCGGCAAATACGTTTGCAGCGTCTTTAAGAAGTCTTATAAGAGTATTTATTCCAAGTGACATATTTGCTGATCTAAGCATAGCAACCTTTTCTGAAACAGATGAAACCTTTGCTACCTGCTCATCAGAAAGACCTGTTGTGCAAATAACTGCTGGAACATTTTTCTCAGCACACCAATCAAGAAGATTATCTATAGCTGCTACTGCGCCAAAATCGATTACAACATCAGCCTCTACATTTACATCATTTATTGTTTTAAAAACAGGGTATCCATTTTTCTGTTCATCTAAAATATCAACTCCTGCTACGATTTCAGCATCAGAATCTTTTTCAACGATACCTGAAATCATCTGTCCCATACGGCCATTACAACCGTGCATAATTATTTTAACCATTTTCTAGCTCCATATTTTTTAATTATTTATAATCATAAGTAGTCAACACTTGCTATTTGATAAAAATAACACGCGCCTATTGTAAAATTCACTCTGGGAATTTTACGTTTAAAAATTGAACGAAGCGCGTGTTAATTTTTATCCTATATGTAACAATTAAAGAATCCCGTATGCATTCATTACTTTCTCTAATTTATCTGCATTCTGTGGTTCCATCTCGCTAAGTGGACGACGAAGCACGCCTGTATCTCTTCCCTGTAACTGAATGGCTTTCTTAACTGGGATTGGATTTACTTCGCAGAATAATGCGTCACAAAGTGGAAGCGCATCAAGCTGTAATTTACATGCTTTCTTAACGTCTCCATCAAAGTATGCCTGACAGATATCATGTGTCTGTCTTGGAGCAACATTTGATAATACTGAAATAACTCCCTTTGCCCCAAGTGATAATAATGGAACAATCTGGTCATCATTTCCTGAATAAATATCGCCCTCTCCATCAAGAAGTGCTGCAAGCTTTGCAACCTGGCTGATATTTCCTGATGCTTCTTTAATACCAACAATGTTTGAAACATTCTTAATAAGATATGCTGCTGTATCTGGTGCAATGT
The DNA here is from genome assembly GCA_030531435.1 of Lachnospiraceae bacterium. Lineage (GTDB taxonomy): Bacteria > Bacillota > Clostridia > Lachnospirales > Lachnospiraceae > UBA2868. Next base: position 17,686 of record JAUNNN010000028.1, on the reverse strand, counting down.
TGCATCCTGTACGTGATGGAACATTGTACATAATCATTGGAACCTTTACGCTGTCAGCTATCATTTTGTAATGCTCTTTAAGGCCATTCTGAGTTGCCTTGTTGTAATAAGGAGTAACAACTAAGATTCCATCTACTCCATACTTTTCTGCTTCTGTTGAAAGGTAAATTGCTGTCTCTGTGCAATTAGAACCTGTACCAGCAATTACTGGAATTCTCTTATTAACTGTCTCGCAACAGAATTTAATACAATCAAGATGCTCCTCATGTGAAAGTGTTGAAGCCTCACCTGTTGTACCGCATACTACAATTGCATCTGTACCGTTTTCAATCTGGTACTCAATCTGTTCAGCAAATGCCTTATAATCAACCTCCCCGTTTGCTAAAAATGGAGTTGTGATTGCAACTGCTGCTCCTGTGAAAATTGACATTACATTTTCCTCCTTAAACCTCATAAAATGAAAAAAGACCACAAACAATGGCGGCCCTAAAAAATCATAACTTGTATATGTTGATTTCTTAGATAGCCCTCCATCCATTCTAGGATGACAGTCATATACCTATTAAGCATATGCCCAAGTGCTGAGATTACTCACTCCCAGTCTTTCGGCGATATTTCCTTTCTAGACTCTTCATCCGCTTGAGTAACGTCTAAGTCCATACTAATAAATAACGCGACCTCTACCTTAAAGAATAATCTATCATCATTACATATGTATGTCAACATTCACGCCTATATTTTTTGTGCAAATTTCATATATTTTCACACTTTGCTCACAACCATAATTTATAGTAGAATACATAAACATAACAATACATAAATAAAGAGGGGCATTATGGCTTTAAGAGATGAAATAAAAGAACAAACTGTCAAGCTTAAAGATATGACAGTAAAAGAAAAACTTGCATATATATGGACATACTATAAATGGTATTTCATTATTGCTACTGCTGTAATAATATGTATAGTTTCCGTTATTAAGACAGTAATAATCAACAGCAGACCAACCTACCTCCACGTAGAATTTGTTAACTGCAATGTGGCATTTGATGAAACCCCAGATATTTACGACGATTTTGTAAATGAATATTCCATAGATACAAATAGTACACCTCTATTTATTGGATATGGAAATACTATTTACGAAGAAGGGGATCAGGCCTCATACGCAAATCAGGTTAAGCTTATAGCTCAGTATAATGCTGAGGATTTAGATGTAGTTTGTGGTCCAGAATCACTGCTAAGCGGCAGATTAAACGTTGGCGCATACTCAAACCTAGAAGAACTACTTCCTGCAGATTTAATAAAAGAACTTAAAGATAAGGGATACGAATTTTATACATATACTGGATTTCCTGAAGAGGAAGAAGGAATCGATGCTAATACAGAAACCACCCCTATAGAACCATACATCGGTGGTATATATATAGATAAGTGTGCATATTTAGATAAATGTGCTGTTAGACCAATTTACACTGTTAAAGATGGGGACAGGCCTATTCTTACAGTTGCTCCAAACACAAAAAATCCAGAACACGCAGTGGAGTTTATTAGGATGTTGATTAAGTAATTTCTTCATTTCATTATGTCCAAAATTTCTTCGAATTTTTGGACGCAAAAATCCCCTTGTACTTTCGTACAAGGGGATTTTCATATGTCTCAAAAACCTTCGGTGTTTTCGACGCGAACCAATTTCTTCATTTCATTATGCCCAAAATTTCTTCGAATTTTTGGGCGCAAAAACCCCCTTGTACTTTCGTACAAGGGGATTTTCACTTACCCCATAACAACTTCGACGTTGTGTGTCTTTCCATCATTAAATGCAGGAATTACATTTCCTTCAATTGCATTTCCATCAACTGTTACAGACTTGATACCCTTGCATACGTGATCTGGGTTTGAAACCTTGATATCGTATGTAGCATTTCTGAACTGACGTGTTGCGTTAAGGCCATCCCACTTAGATGGGATTGAAGGATCAATCTTAAGTCCATCAAAGTCAGCTGCAATACCGAGAATGTACTGTGAAATAGCTACCATATTCCAAGCAGCTGTACCTGTAAGCCATGAGTTCTTACCCTGACCAAAGTTCTTTCCTGTCTGTCCAATATCTGAACCAGCATCCTTACCACCAATCATCTGACCGTATACGTAAGGCTCTGTTTTATGAATATCAGATGTCTCTTCTGTAAATGCAGGAGCAATTTCTGAATAATATTTAAATGCCTGATCGCCTTCACCTGCATAAGCAGCTGCACAAATAATCCATGCATTGTTATGAGTGAAGATACCAGCGTTCTCCTTATATCCGCCTGGATATGTTGAAATCTCACCGTACTTGATGTAGTACTTTGTGAATGCTGGGTTATTAAGTACAAGACCATGTTCTGTGTTAAGTCTTTCATCTATTGCTGCAAGAGTCTTCTTTGTAGCATCTGCATCAATATCTGACATAATCGCAAATCCCTGTGGCTCAATGAAGATCTGACCTTCTTCACATTCCTTAGATCCCATCTTCTCACCTTCTGCATCATATGCACGAAGGAACCAGTCGCCATCCCATGCAGATTCCATCATGTTTGACTTCATCTTATCGATTTCTTCCTGAGCTTTATTTGCTTCATCTGTCTTTCCAAGATGATCAAGAATTGCAACATAGTTAGGGCCAGCATATGTAAAGAGTGCTGCAACAAATACTGACTCAGCAACCTTTGAATAACCACCTTCTGCTGCGAACTTAGGGTTTGTATATGTCTGGAAGCTTTCTCCTGGTGTATCTGAATAACATGAAAGGTTGATACAGTCATTCCAGTCAGCTCTCATTGCAAGTGGAAGTCCATGAGGTCCAAGGTTATCTACGATATGGTAGAAAGAAACCTTTAAGTGCTCAAGCATTGTCTGAGCCTTTGACATATCATTATCATAAGGAACCATCTCATCAAGGATTGACCAGTCTCCTGTTTCCTTAATGTAAGCTGAAACAGAAAGAATTAACCATAATGGATCATCTGAGAAATCACCACCGATGTCAGCATTACCCTTCTTTGTAAGTGGCTGATACTGGTGATAACATCCACCATCTGGGAACTGTGTTGATGCGATATCAATGATACGCTCTTTTGCTCTGTCTGGAATCTGATGTACGAATCCAAGAACATCCTGGTTAGAATCTCTGAATCCCATACCACGTCCGATACCTGACTCAAAGTATGAAGCAGAACGTGATAAGTTAAATGTAACCATACACTGATACTGATTCCAGATATTAACCATACGGTTAACCTTATCATCTGGAGTTGTAACGTTTAAGATTCCAAGGAGCTTATCCCAGTATGCCTTAAGTTCAACCATACCCTGAGCAAACTTTTCAGGAGTATTGAACTTTTCAATCATTGCTTTTGCTTTAACTTTATTGATTGTCTTTCCATCAGCCTCAAACTTCTCAGCTACTGGCATTTCAACATAACCAAGTACGAATACTAATGTCTTTGTCTCACCTGGCTTAAGTGAAATCTTCTTATAATGAGAAGCTATTGGAGCCCAACCATCTGCAAATGAGTTTGTTGCCTTTCCATCAATTACAGCCTGTGGATTGTGGAATCCATTGTAAAGGCCAATGAATGAATCTCTATCTGTATCATAACCATCAATTGAATCATTTACAGAATAGAATGCGTAATGATCACGACGATCTCTGTACTCTGTCTTGTGATATACAACTGAACCATCTATTTCTACTCTACCTGTAGAGAAGTTACGCTGGAAGTTGTTTGAATCATCCTGAGCATCCCATAAACACCACTCAGCAAATGAGAATAATGAGAACTCTTTATCTGCATTACCTTCATTTGTGAGAACAACCTGCTGAACCTCGCCATCAAAGTCCTGTGGAACAAAGAATGTAACTTCTGCCTTAAGATCATTCTTCTTACCTGTAATCACTGTATATCCCATACCGTGACGACACTCATAAGAATCAAGCTCTGTCTTAACAGGAGACCAACCTGGATTCCAAATTGTACCATTATCATTGATGTAGAAATAACGACCACCCATATCGATAGGCACGTTGTTATAACGATATCTTGTAATTCGGCGAAGACGTGCATCCTTATAGAATGAATATCCGCCTGCTGTGTTGGAAATCAGTGAGAAAAATCCCTGAGTTCCGAGATAGTTAATCCATGGATATGGAGTTCTTGGAGTTGTGATGACGTACTCTCTGTTGGCATCATCAAAATAACCGAATTTCATATTTGCCTCCTGATTGAAAATATAATTAAAATATTGAGATTACGCAAACGTAATCGTTTAAGTAAATATATCAAATCAAGGATTTAAATTCAATATGAATTATACGATTTGTGAAAAATAAATATGTTTTTTAGATTCTTTTATATATATTGCACAATCCTTTTATTACATAGTAAAACTCCCCGTCACAATGTGTCGGAGAGTTTATTTCTACTACTCATATCTTAGAGCATCAATTGGATTCATTTTGGCTGCTTTATTTGCAGGATAATACCCAAAGAACACACCGATTATAAGTGAAAATACAACTGCTATAACAATACTTGCAATAGAAGGAGCTGCTGCCATTTCTTCTTTTGACACCATAGACATTATTTTTACTCCACCAGCGCCAAGTCCAATACCGGTGATAATGCCTAATATTCCGCCTATAAGACAAAGTACCATAGCTTCTACAATGAACTGGGTTCTTATTGATGAGTTACTAGCACCAAGTGCCTTTCTTGTACCTATTTCTCTTGTTCTTTCTGAAATTGATACAAGCATAATATTCATAACGCCAATACCTCCTACCAAAAGAGATATTGCAGCAACGCCAGCAAATACAGCCTTAACAGAATTTAACAATGTTTTAAATTCATCAAACATAGATGACAGTGAAAATGTAGATGGCTGGAAATACTGGTTGTTATGGTAGTACTTATCAAGCTCATCCTTTATTTCACCCATAAATGATTCCTGGTTGGTTACCGCCTCTGCATTAGCAATAATTGTCACCTGTTCATAACCATAATTATGAGTCTTTTCCTGAATATTTCGAATTGGCACATACATATCTGTAGTCGTATCATAATCTGATGTATTAGATGACATCATAGCCATCATATTGTTTCCAGTATCATATTTGTACACACCAGAAATAGTAAATGTATAGAATGTCTGCCCAATAATTACTTCTACGCTTTGCCCGATTGCTTTTTCATAATCACCACCATAAAGGTTATTACAGAAGTAATCAGAAACCATAGCAACAGCTCTTCCCTCTTCATAAGCCTTATCATCAAAGTCAGAACCAGCTAGCATTTCTGGTGGATTTCCTGCTGCAAATTCAGTAGGCATTATTCCGGTTACAGATACATATGCATATTCACTGTCCTTTTTAACTGTTCCATTTCCAAGAGATGTATTAACCTGAATTGTTTTTATTTCTTCAGGAAACTTCTCAAGTAAATCAATAATCATTTCATCAGAGTACTTATCATCATCAGAAATAGTACGCCTTCTACTTGGTCCTCTAAATTCAAAACCACTATCTGTCATTTCGGTTTCGACTTCTTTTTGCTGAAGCCCAAGATAAATAGTGTTACCACCTGATGATTCCATTGTATCTGTTACACTCTTTGTAAGGGAATTTCCAAGAGTATCAATACAAATAACTGCTCCAATACCAATAATAATACCAAGCATTGTAAGCATAGTACGCATCATATTTGATCTAAGGGAAGAAAATGCAAGGGCGATATTTTCAAAGAATAGCACGTTTACCACTTCCTTTCCTTACATCCACAAACATTCCGTCTTTAAGAGTCATAACTGTTTCACACTCTTCTGCAAGCTCCGGAGAATGAGTAATAAGCACGATGGTTTTCCCTTGTTCAGAATGAAGCCTGTGGAAAATATCCATAATCATTCGTCCTGTAGCTGAGTCAAGGGCGCCTGTTGGTTCGTCTGCTAAAATAATTGCTGGATCATTTGCCATTGCTCTTGCAATAGCAACTCTCTGCTTCTGTCCACCTGATAGCTCATCTGGAGTATGTCTCATACGGTCTGTCATCTCCATCATTTCAAGAAGCTCTTTTGCACGCTTTGTTCTAATACTTCTTGGAGTATTTGAATATAACATTGGTAGTTCAACATTTTTTAAAGCAGATGTTCTTGCTATCAAATTATATGTCTGAAATACAAAGCCTATTTTATGGCATCTAAGATCAGAAAGCATATCATCAGGAGCTTTAAACATATCAACTCCATCAAGCATATACTCACCTTCTGTTGGTCTATCAAGTGCGCCAATAACATTCATAAGTGTTGACTTACCAGAACCTGACTGTCCAACAATTGCTACAAACTCGCCTTCATGCACCTGCATATCTATACCATGAAGCACTTCAAGCTCATTTGGCTGCCCGATAAAGTAACGCTTGACTATATTTTTCATGTCAATAATGACATCACCTTTAGCCACTGCTATCCTCCCTATCGTCTTGCGCCGTCTGGGCCACCAAACATTGCCATCAAATCATTACCACTCGACTTTTCAGTTACGACCATTACTTCATCGCCTTCATTAAGAGTTCCTCCGTTTTTAGGTACGACTGCAGCGTAGTAATCAGTATCAAAAATTTTATCTACTTCAACTTCTCTATATCTTCTGCCAAAAGATACTTCTTCTTTGTTTTTACGCTTTGACATAAAGCCTTTCTTTTTATCTGGTTTTTCTTCTGCCCCTTCACCAGTTGTATTATTTTCTATTACTATTCCATCTGGTGCATTTGTGCCACCCATGTTTGCCCCATTCATTTTAGGCATCATGTCGTCTGCTGTACTCTTATCTCCATTTTCATCCATTACTTTGACAATAAATCTTCCATCTTCAGTTTTCTGAACACAGTTATATGGAACACAAAGTGAATTGTCTGGTGACTGTTCACAGACAATTGCAACCTTTGCAGACATACCAATCATGAATGCATCATCTCTTTCATCAAGTTCGATTGAAACCTTGTAGTTAACTGATGAACTAGAGCCACCTGTCGAGCCTGACGAATTACTTGAATTACTATTTCCTAAAGATGCAGTTGATGTAGATGTTGGCGCAATTAATGTTACATGTCCTTTATATTCATTGTCTCCTGTTGCATCTGTCTTAACTACAACTGGAAGATTTCTACCATCTCTCTTTGCTTCCTCATATGCCTTTTTAACCTTAGGAATATCGTATTCATCTATAAGGACTTCTGCCTTAAATCCAGAATCATCCTGAATAGTAAGTACGTTACCAGAAGTAAAGGTATTTCCTTCCGAAACATTTACTTCTGTTACAACACCATCAATAGTTGCATAAACTACGTAATCATCAAGGCTGTCAATGTAATCGTTTAACTTTCTCTGATATTGCTTTACAGCATCTCCCGCCTTAATCTGTGCCTGCTTATACTTAGAGTCTGCTGATGATAATGTATTACTTGCATCCATCATTGTATTGTCTGCCTGAGCTTCTACTGCATCATCATAATCTCTTTGTGCGCTCTCCTCTCTCGCATAGGCTGTGGATACTGCATTTTCAAGTGCCTGTAGCTCAGCCTCATAACCTGGATCGTCTTTATGCTTTTCCTTGTAATCATCACGCTTTCTTTTCGCATCACCATAAGCATCACAGGCTTCATAAAGTGCCTTTAACGCCCTCTCAACCTTTTCCGAAGAATCCTTCATGCTTGTTGCCTGCTTTGAATATGAATAGAGATATTCTCTTTCATTGTCATCTGCCGAAATCGCATCAAGCTTTCTCTGAGTACCTATATCTTCTTTCGTCTCAGCAATTGATTTTTCAACATTTTCGCTTGAAAACTGTACTAGAACATCGCCAACACTTACATGGTCGCCTACTTCTACATTGATTGCTTCAATCTGTGCGCCACCATTTCCTGAGCCTTGAAGGCTTCGAGAAATAGTCCTTGATTCAAGAGCATAGAGAGTACCTGTAGCATTCTTTGAATCATACAAAGTCTTCTTTTCTACAAAAGATGTCTGTACATTATTAGCTGAAAGTTCCTCAAAAACACTCTTTGTCTTATTAACAATACTTCTTACCCAAAGAACAGCAGCTAACACAAGAACAGCAATAATTCCAAGCACAACAAATAATTTTATTCTCTTTCTTTTCTTCTGCTTTTTAATAAAATCCTCTGTTGATTTAGGAACATTTTTGCCACGAGCCCCACTAGTTACGTTAGACTGTTTTACTGGCTCTTTCTTTTTAGATTCTTCATTAAGGTCTATTACCTCTGAATCCTTTAGTTCTTCTTTATTATCTTCTTCTTTATCAACCACAACATCTTGAGACTTTTTAGAATCTGTCTTAATTTCGTTTTCAACAGCCTGAGTCTCTTTTTCTTTCTTGTTATCTTTACTCATATTATCCTCGTAAATATATTGCTAGTTTACATAATATTTCAACATAATGTATCTATTGCATACAGAAATACAAAATATAGTTTATTCCCCAGCATTTTCAAAGTCAATATGATTTAACATTTTTTCATATTTTGTACACAAATTTATACCAAATGGGATTTTTTATGTTCTATATCAATATGAAAATCGCAAATAACAACACACAATATATTGATTTACACCGTATAACCCTTGGTTTTATTGAATTCACTTTATAAATATGATAAAATAACGTCAAATGTTTTTATAAAAAACTGTCACATATAATATGAAAAGTTAAATCTTGTCTATTCTAAAAGAGATTAGACATATAAAAGTGAGGTATAAAAATGGACGGAATGAATTCTAGATACAAAAGACCTGGAGACGCACCAACAATAAGAACTAACACAGGCGCTTCTCTTTATGATAACGACGATATGGATATTATGGAAGCTGAGGCTGCTCAGAAAGCAAGACAAGCACAGAGAGCATCTGCCACAAGAGGTCATTCAGGCCGCACTAACAGCAGAAATAAACGCCAGACTATCGTTTATACAGTAATCATTGTTATAGAAGTACTCATCCTTATTGGAATCTGGAGTGCATATGGCATTTATTCAGCTAAGCTTAAGAGCGGTAGCCACAAGGCTTCTTCTAGCGAATCAGGTTCAACAAGCAACTCAATAAATGTTGATAACGATAACTTTAAGCTTACATGCTCAAAAGTATCAATTGCTACTGATACAAATGGAGCACCTGCTGCAGTTATTTATTTCACATTCATAAATAAGACAGATAACCAGCTTTCAATGGCAGATGTATTTTCACCATCAGTTACACAGGCAGGTGTAACTCTTCCAGAAGACATCGACCTTGTTGAAACACCTCAGGAAGTTTCAAATAAGACAATGCCTATTGCATCTGGTGCAAGCATTGACTGTGCATATGCATTCACTCTTCAGGACTCAACTTCTGAACTTACAATAACAATGAGTGATAAATACGAGACATTCTCTGAAATTGGAAGCACTGTGGTTCCAATCAGCTAATACACATTTGATAGGTAAATTAGATGGATTTTGATGATAGTTTCTTTCAGCTCACTTCTTCAAGCAGTGAGAAACCAAAACCTAAACCAGCTCAAGTAAATAATGATTCTCCAGTCCCTAGCATATATGAAGGCGATACTGGGGCTAGTTTGAATGAATATTCAAATACAACTGGTAACTATTTTATCGAATCAGATATTATAATACCAAAAATCAAGCCGGCAAAAGCAGAATCATCCACTGCTCTCATTCTTGTTATTGATGACGACTTTGAGACACTTGATTTGTTAAAAATATACTTTGCAAGAGGATATGAGTATGTTCCATTCTCAGGTCCAAGAGAGGCTATCTTCTATTTGAATGAACATATTCCAAACCTTATTCTTCTTGATTGTTATATTCATACAATTAAAGCAGCTAGGGTTGTTGATATTATTCGTTCATACAGTGATTTAAAGGAAGTACCTATCGTTTATTTATGCGATGACTATGAGCGCGGAGCTATTGAGTCAAAGCTTCCAGATGGAGTTTCAGGGGTTTTACAGCGACCTGTTTCAAGAGGTGATTTACAGGCCATTCTTGATAAGTTCTTTCCTAAATCAAATAAGTAAAATCAATTTTAAGTTTTAAAATAAATATTCAAATTATTTTTGATGATTTCGACTAAATTATTATATTGAAGTCATTTGGAGGCAGATTATGGCAGGAAGTATGCGAGGTATATACACCTCAGTAAACGATATGCGACAGCAGGTATATGCTGAAGTTGCACGACTTTCTTATGAATATAAAGATGGGGATCTATCCGAAATGGAGAAGATCCCTTATAAAGTTATTCCTGGAGAAGAGACTGCATATTCTGACAATGTATTTCTTGAAAGAGCAATTGTTAGAGAAAGAATGCGTCTTGCTATGGGACTTTCTTTCAGAAGTGCCAGTGAGCAGGCTCCTGTATCAGAAGGTGCTGAAGAATGTGTTCAGCCAGAAAAATATTATCAACCACCTCTTATTAACGTAATTAAATTTGCATGTCATAAATGCCCAGATAACGTTGTTAAAGTAACTAATGCGTGTCAGGGTTGTATCGCTCATCCATGTATGGCTGTATGTCCAAAGGGTGCGATTAGCTTCGTTGATGGAAAGTCATATATCGATCAAGAAAAATGTATTAAATGTGGGCAGTGCGTAAAAGTTTGCCCATATAGTGCAATTATTAAGCAGGAACGTCCATGTGCATCCGCCTGCGGTATGAATGCAATTAGTTCAGATGAATATGGAAGGGCTGATATAGATCAGGACAAATGTGTATCATGTGGTCAGTGTCTTGCTAACTGCCCATTTGGTGCTATTGCAGACAAGGCTCAAATTTTCCAGTGCATACAGGCCATGAAGGGAGACACTCCAGTATATGCGGTAGTTGCTCCTGCTGTTGCTGGTCAGTTTGGTAAATCAGTTATTCCTGGTAAGTTACGTTCAATGTTTAAAGCACTTGGATTTGCTGATTCATTCGAAGTTGCTATTGGTGCTGATTTATGTGCCGTTGAAGAAGCAAAGGACTTTGTTAAAGAAGTTCCTGAAAAGCTTCCATTCATGGCTACATCATGTTGTCCGGCATGGGCAGCAATGGCTAAGAAATTATTCCCAGAGCAAGCTGAATGCATATCAATGGCGCTCACTCCTATGGTTCTTACTGCACGACTTATTAAGAGGCAGTTCCCAGGATGTAAAGTTGCTTTTGTAGGTCCATGTGCAGCTAAAAAGCTTGAAGCAAGCCGTAGAACAATCCGTAGTGATGTAGATTTCGTTCTAACATTCGAAGAAGTTCTTGGAATGGTTAGAGCTAAGGAAATAGATTTTGATGAGCTTCCAGAAGTTGACTGCATGCATGGCGGTACAGGTGATGGACGTGCATTTGCTGTTAGTGGTGGTGTTGCAAATGCAGTTGTTAACTGCATCAAAGAAATGTATCCAGATATGGAAATAAAAACTGCTAAAGCTGATGGTCTTGATGAATGCCGTAAGCTCTTAACATTAGCAAAAGCGGGTAAATATAATGGATATCTTCTCGAAGGTATGGCTTGCCCAGGTGGTTGTGTTGCTGGTGCAGGTACAGTTCAGCCAATAAATAAATCTACTGCTGCTGTTAATCTTCATAAGTCTGTATCAACAAACGCTCACTCATACGAAACACCTTACGGTGTATGGCTTGAACACTTAGAAGAAGGCCAGACTCTTGATGATGTTTCAAAGACAGTTGATCCATCTAAGGTTTGGGGTGAAGAAGGACCACATAAAGGAAAAGTTAGACAAGCAAATTCATAAATTGAGTTATAGAAAATGCAAAAAACCTAAGGCCATATGCCTTAGGTTTTTTTATCCGTGAGTTAGAGGATTCGAACCCCCGACCTTTTGGTCCGTAGCCAAACGCTCTATCCAGCTGAGCTAAACTCACATATGTCGCTTACGCAACTTTGACATATTATCATATATGCCCTCTACTGTCAAGCTATCTATATCTTTGCAGTAGAATTTGCAACAACCAGTTCGCCATCAAATAGCTTTGTCCTGTTCTCTACATCAGAATCATCAGACTCAATTAACTTAAACAACATTTTAATAGTCTCTTCTGCCATTTTTTCAAACGGCTGCTGTATAGTAGTAATCGTTGGATTATAATACTTTGACATTTCGATTCCATCGAATCCTGCTACAGAAACATCCTCAGGTATTCTTTTTCCTGCTTCTAAGAGAGCCTTGCATGCACCAATTGCCAGTGTATCAGAAATTGCATAAACTGCAGTAAAATCAATATTTTCTTCAAGAGCTTTTTTCATTACAGAATAACCATTGTCCATTGAATATGAATCAATCGTACAGTCCATATATCTTATAAGCTTCTTATCTATTTTTATTTTGTGCTTTTTCAGCGCATTTTCATAACCCATCTGACGAAGTTTACCAATACTCTCATCTTCTTCAGGTGCTGCAATAGTAAGAATTTTTTTATGGCCAAGACTTATTAAATACTCAACCATTTTCTCACTTTCTTTTATATCATCAACAGAAATAGATGAATAATACCCACTATATTTATCTGTCATTGATACAGTCGATAATACAAAGGGAACTGGAATCCTCTCAAGGGTTTCTTTTGTATGAGTAAAATATCCGCCAAGGAAAATAATACCCTTAGGTCTCTTTTCCTTCTCAACCTCAATAGCCACCTCTACTTCATCTTCAAGGTGATCAACGTGATGTAAAACCAGTGAGTATCCCTTTTCCTGAATATCCTTTTCAAACACTTTAATCATCTTCATAAATAAAGGGTTTGTTATACCCTTAACCAATGCGACTATAGTTTTTGAATCACTGATTTTTAAGCTTCTAGCACTATTATTTGGTACATAATTATACTTTTTAATAGTGTCTAATATTTTATTCTTCGTTTCTTCATTAATATCGGGGTGATTGTTTATAGCTCTCGATACCGTACTAACACCCACCCCGCATATATTTGCAATGTCCTTAATAGTTATGGACTGTTCCATCATTTCTACCTTTCAGCAAGTCGTCCATAGAGCTTTGTCATATCATACATTCTCTTGCACAACGTCTTAGTAAATGCTTTATCAGACATTCTCCATACCCAGTTTCCTCCAAGAGTTGCTGGTGTATTAATTCTTGCTTCTCTATCAAGTCCAAGATAATCCTGAATAGGGACAATACATATACTAGCCACACTGCTCATGGCAAGTCTGATGTAATCCCAATGGATATCTTCTTTATGATCTGCATTATTTAAATAGTTTTCTGCAAATTTTCTATCATTTTTTGATAACGTCTCAAGCCACCCAACTATTGTATCATTATCATGGGTTCCTGTATATACTACACAGTTACTATCGTAATTATGTGGAAGATAATCACTCTCTTCTCTTGAGTCAAATGCAAACTGTAGAACCTTCATATTTGGGAAACCTGTATCTTTAACAAGCTTAATGACCGTGTCAGTCAAAAACCCAAGATCCTCTACTATTATGTCAAGATTTCCAAGTTCCTTCTTAAGTTTATTAAATAAACCTATGCCTGGTCCCTTTTCCCACTTACCAGACTCAGCAGTCTTATCCTTATATGGAATTGCATAATACTCATCAAAGCCTCTAAAGTGGTCAATTCTGATTACATCATATAGCTTATAGCAATATGCTATTCTCTTTAACCACCAGTCATAGCCTGTTGTTTTATGATATTTCCAGTTATAAAGTGGATTTCCCCAAAGCTGACCAGTTGCTGAAAAACCATCGGGAGGACAACCAGCAACTGCTGTTGGTAATCCATTTTTATCAAATTTAAATAACTCTGGATGAGCCCATGTATCAGCACTATCAAGTGCTACATATATTGGAATATCTCCAATAATCTGTATTCCTACTTTATTTGCGTAAGCCTTAAGCTTATTCCACTGCTTAGTAAATTCAAACTGAATAAACTCATAGAATAATACTTTATCCTTAAATTCAGTCTTAGCCTTTTTCATTGCAGCTTCTTTTCTAAGTCTTAAATCATCATCCCATTCAATAAAGCTTATTCCACCTTTTGAATCCTTTATTGCCATAAATAAAGCATAGTCTTCAAGCCAGTAAGCATTTTCCTTTACAAACTTTTTGAAGGCAGCATTTTTTTCAATGTTGCTTCTTTCATATGCTTTTCTTAATACCTTAAATCTTGATAAATAAAGCTTTTCATAATCTATTCTGTTTTCATCTGATCCAAAATCATATTTCTTAATCTCAGAAGTCTTTAATAATCCCTCTTCCACAAGAGTATCAAGATCTATGAAGTATGGGTTTCCAGCAAATGCTGAAAATGTCTGATATGGTGAATCGCCATAGCTTGTAGGGCCAAGCGGTAATATCTGCCAGTACTTTTGCCCTGCCGCTTTAAGCGAATCTACTAGCGAATATGCCTGCTTTGAAAATGTTCCTATACCATATTTACCAGGTAATGCTGATATTGGAAAAAGCACACCTGCGCTTCTCTTGTTCTTCATCCCTTTACTGCCCCCGCTACTACACCATCAATTATGTATTTCTGAAGTAATAAGTAAAGAACAATGATTGGAAGTATTGTCATAAGAATACATGCCATCATAGGTCCCATCTGAACACTACCGTAACTTCCCTTAAAGTACTGAATAAGAATAGGAACTGTTGAATATTTCTTTCTATCAAGTACAAGGTATGGTAAAAGATAATCGTTCCATAACCACATTGCTTCAAGAATTCCTACAGAAATAACTGTTGGCTTTAATACTGGCATATCAATGCTGAAAAAAGTTCTAAGTGGGTTACAGCCATCAATCATTGCTGCTTCCTCAAGTTCGATTGGAATAGTCTTCATAAAGCCCGTAAACATAAATACTGCAAGTCCAGCACCAAATCCAAGATAGATAATACAAATTTTGTAAGGTGTATCAAAATCTAATCTGTCTGCAGTTGATGATAATGTGAACATTAACATCTGGAATGGTACAACCATTGAGAATACAAATAAGAAATAAACTACCTTTGATAATAAGCTATGAACTCTTGTGATATACCATGCACACATGCTGCAGCAAATCAGAATAAGTGCCAGGGATGATATTGTAATAAATAAGCTGTATCCAAAAGCCTGAGCAAAGCCCTGTGAGTATATAGCCTCTTTAAAGTTTGCCATACCATTGAAGGTTTCTGCAGTTGGAAGCTTAAATATAGTTGTTGTTGAAATAGCTCTTTCAATTTTCAATGAATTTATTAAAATCATGAAAACTGGATATATCCAAAGGATTGAAAGTAATGTCATGAATACTGAAAGAATAATTCCAGGAATATTAGATTTCTTTTTCATTACTGCTGTACCTCCTTCGAACTTGTTATTTTAAGCTGTATCAATGAAATAGCGATTACTAAGATACAGAAAATTACTGCCTTTGCCTGACCATAGCCCTTCCACTGGGCTCCAGAACGTGCATAGAAAGTTGAATATATATTAAGTGCAAGCATCTCTGATTTGTGAGCTGGCTCACCGCCTGTTAATGCAAGGTTCTGATCAAAGAGCTTGAAGCCATTTGTCAATGTTAAGAACATACAAATTGTGATTGAACTCATCACATTAGGAATTTTTACTCTAAAAAGTGTCTGGAGACTTGTTGCTCCATCAATCATTGCTGCCTCAAGATACGCTGTATCAATTGACTGAAGTCCTGCAATGTAGATAATCATCATATAACCTATCTGCTGCCAGCACATGAGAATTACTAATCCTACAAATCCCCATCTTTCATCAAGTGCAAGAAGTGGCTGACTGATAAGAGTTAAAAAGCAATCAAGAAGTGTTTTCCAAATATAACCAAGTACGATACCACCGATAAGGTTTGGCATGAAGAATACTGTTCTGAATGCATTTGATCCTTTAATCTTTGAGGTTAATGCTAAAGCAATCATGAAAGCTATAACATTAATAAGTATTACTGATACTACCGTGAATGCCAGTGTGTATAAGAATGCTCTGAAGAAAGATTCATCTGTCAAAGCATACTGGTAGTTTTTAAGACCTACAAACTTAACCTTTTTTATTGTTGAGAATTTGCAGAATGATAAGTATAAACCCTGAATGAATGGATATATAAAACCTACTACAAAAGCTGCCAGTGTTGGCAATACGAATATCGGCCAATATTTTCTTACCGCTTTTTCCATTTCTCTTTCTCCTTAATAACTACGTTTTGTCGCATATTATATCATTTGTGACTTTGCCTTATTTTTATTGAAGGGCGGCTTTTATACCGCCCTTCTAAATTTATATCATAATTATTACTTTTTTACTATTCAGCAAGTGCTTTTTCAGCTGCCCATCCATCAACGAATGCTGTTACAACATCATCCCATGAACCGCCTGCTGCGTATGATGTAAGAGCTGAACCAACACCGTTCTTCCACTCTTCTGAAGGCATTGTTGTGAAGTTCCATGAAACAGGTGTCTTACCAGCTGCTGTTAATGCTGCATCTGCCTGTACGAATACGTTAGGGTTTTCCTTAGCATTCTTGAAAGGAATTGTGAATCCCATGTCTGACATAGCCTGTGTACCTTCATCAGATGATACACACCAGTTAATGAAATCAAGTGTTGCAGCGATATCTTCATCTGAAGCTTCTGAGTTAACACACCAGAAGTTCTCTGTACCTGTACAAAGTCCCTGGTTAGCTTCATCACCAGCACCAACATAGATTGGGATCATCTTTAACTGATCATCTGTCATACCCTTACCTGTAAGGTTACCGTACTCCCATGAACCATTCTGGAAGAATACTGCCTTACCTTCAGCGAATTCGTTTTCAGCGTCATCACCTGTCTTTGAAGCAAGTTCCTTAGGATCACATGTTGAGTTGTTAATGTAAAGATCGAAGATCTGCTTGTAGTTGTCAAGGTATGAACCCTTGATTGCCTGTGTATCTGAGATTCCATCTGCCTGATATTCGAAGTAAATTGGAAGGTTAGCAAGGTGTGTCTTGAATCTCCAGTCTGAAGAACCGTCCATACCTGTTGATGTAAATGCTGCAAATCCTAACTCATCCTTACGAGCTGTGATATCTTCAGCAACCTTCTTAAGATCTGCAAATGACTGAATGTCGTCTACTGTGTATCCAGCCTTCTCAAGAAGCTCTGCGTTTGTGATGATACCGTATGACTCAATAACGTATGCGATACCAGCAACGCTGTCTCCATCCTTAAGTGCGAATGAATCACTTGTTAAGTTTCCGTAAATATCTGAACCTGAAAGGTCATAGCAGTAATCTTTCCAGTTAGCAAGACCTACAGGACCATTAACCTGGAATAATGTAGGAGCTTCATCTTTAGCGATTTCTGCTGTAAGTGTTTCTTCGTATGTACCAGATGCTGCTGTAACTACTGTTACTGGAACGCCTGTCTGAGTTGTATAGCTCTTTGCAAGAGCCTGCCACTGCTCATCCTGTTCTGGCTTGAAGTTTAAGTAATAAACCTGTCCGTCTGCTGCTGCTACAGCTTCAGCTGCATCATCTTCTTCTGCTTCATCAGCTGTATCTTCAGCTGCTTCTGTTGCTTCTGCTGCTGCAGGAGCTGCTGCTTCCTTTGCGCCACAGCCAACA
>JAUNNN010000076.1 GCA_030531435.1 Lachnospiraceae bacterium | reverse complement strand
GATATTTCCAGACAAATGCTAAGAAGCTTGTTCCAGAAGGTGTTGAAGGACGAGTAGCATACAAGGGATCTGTTGAAGATACAATATTCCAGCTCATTGGTGGTATCCGTTCAGGTATGGGATACTGCGGAGCTCATACTATTGAGGAACTTAAAGAAAATGGCAAGTTCGTTAAGATTTCAGCAGCAGCACTTAAGGAAAGCCATCCACACGACATTCATATTACTAAGGAAGCGCCAAACTATAGCGTAGACGAATAAAATGATTAAATATATTTTAAGAGAATTAAAAACAGCATATAAGACAAAGACAGCTAAGGTTATGGCTATATCTGTAGTTGCCATTTGTCTTATTGCCAATCTTGCCGTAATGGCATTTACACTTATATATGGTTCTGATATTGATGGAGTTTTGGGTTCAAATGTACTCGCATTTGCTTCTTGGTGTTTCCCAATTCCATATCTTGCAACAATTTTCTTTGCAGACATGGTATTTGGAACTTATCCAGACCCTCATATTAAGGACAGTGTTACAAAAAATATGTCTAGAACTGCAGTATATTTATCTGAACTGTCAGCAGGACTTATTGTTTCACTTTCATATATGATACTTGCGTTTGTTACACTTTTAGTTACAACACGTATTTTTCATTCGGACATTACATCGTATGATGTTAGTCTTTTTGTAGAAAATATGTCGGTTTCAATCCTTTTGTGGGTTGCCGGTGTTTCATTTGGATTTATGTTTTTATTTATGTTTGAGAGTAAGAAAAAGGCATATGTTGCGTTTTTTATTCTCACACTTGTTATTCCAAGATTCATAATGTTCTTTGCGGCAGAACCATTCTCGCTTGCTCCATTTATTATGGTGAGAAAGATTTTGATATCGCAAAGCTTTGGGCATATTCCATATATTGCAGATCCAGAGAGATCGGTTCCATTTATTATCGGTCAGGGTATCGTATATACTGTTCTCAGTAGTGTGATTGGAATTGTTGCCTATAACAAAAGAGAACGTAAAGGATAGGGGTAGATGAATTCGGGGGTTTCACCAGTAAGTTTAAAATTGGATTATAAAGAACTTCAGCAATTTCAGGACATTTATTCTAATGTTACAAAGTTGTTTATTTTCTGTATGGCTAATGATGGCCAGGGTATAAATAGGGTCACTGAAATTTCAGGAGATCCACTTGAAGTTGATAGACTTCTTTCACTTTTATCATCAGATCAGATAACTTCAGCTGTAGTCAGAGTACTTGGAAATTCATTAGAAGAGCAAGTAATAGAAGATACAGAATACTCTAATATTAAAATTGCAACAATAGGAGTAAAGATAGCAGGTAAACCAGCATTTTGTTGGTTTATTTGTGGTGTTTTAGATGATGATGAAGGGGAAAATGCAGTAAAGAATTTCCATACAACACTTTCTGAATCTGATTTTACAAAATCGATTGATTTGTTAAGACAGGCATCAAACAGAATGTATGGTGGATTATATGATGATATATTGAGAGGCTCACAGAATTCCTCAGAAGGATCATCATCTGCTGAGGATAAGGAAGCGGTTAGAAAGTATCGTTTCATGAATGAAATAGTACAGCTTCTTGAATCAGACGAACAGTTTGATGATATTGCATATAAGATTATTTCAGGAGCTGCTAAATTCAGTGGTATATCTCACGCATACTTATTGAAGCTTGTTAATGAAGATTTAGTAGAGATTGTTGTTGATTATAATAGGGAAGATACATTTACGCTCGATAGGGAGTTTGAAGACATTCCATTAGATACACTTCATAGTCTTTCAGACAGACCGTCTATTATTTCCTATAAAACACCTATTGACCATATCAGTCGACACTGGATGGATGCAATGGATATTAAGGGAATGGTAGTATTTCCGGTATTTAAGAACCATGTGCCAATAATGTATGTGTTCTTTGCAGATATTACAGATGAAAAGACATGGGATTTAGAAGAAACTAAATTTTATTCCGATGTTGTGAAGGTATTACAGAGTGTTCTTACTAGAAGACTTCAGAAGAACTCGATTGCAAGTTCTTATAAATCGCTAGAAGCAGTACTTGATAATGTAGGTAGTGCGATTTATGTAAGAGATACTGAAAGTGGCAAGATTCTTGTTGCCAATAAGATATGTAAAAGTACATTCTCTAAAGAAATGGAGAATGGTAAGCTTGAGGAGCTTTTCGAAAGAGGAGCAAGAAGTAATTTAGCTACTTCGTACATGGAAGTAGAGTATCCTGAAAGAAGACGCTGGTACGATTTAAATACAACTCATATCCAGTGGGTTGATGGTAGAAGAGTATCTTTGAATTCTCTTTTTGATATTACTGATAAGAAGATGTATCAGCAGAAAATTGAACAGCAGGCTAATAATGACTTCCTTACAGGTCTTTATAACCGTATGTGCTGTGAAAGAGATCTTACAAGATATATAGACGAAGCTAAGACGTCTGGCAGATCAGGTGCAATTATTTATTTGGATCTTGATGACTTTAAGCACATTAATGATGGACTTGGACACCAGTATGGAGATGTTCTTCTTAAGGCAATATCAAATTCAATGAGAAGAATAGATGGAATAGAAAATACATGTTACAGAATGGGTGGAGATGAATTTGTCATTATCGTTCCTTGTGACAGTTATCCAAAGTTTGAGGAAATACAGGAAGAAATCAGAGTTGTGTTTAATAAACCTTGGTTCCTTAAAGGCGCTGATTACTACTGTACGTCTAGTATTGGTATTGTTAAATTCCCAGAAGACGGTGATACAGTTCAAGATCTTATTAAGAAGGCTGATATTGCAATGTATCAAGCTAAAAAATCAGGTAAGAACAAGGTTTCTGTATATACTAAGGAAGCAGATGCAGAGAGTAGTAAACGTCTTGATATGGAAAAATCAATGCGTTATGCAACTGCTGATGGATATGGCGAGTTCGAAGTATACTTCCAGCCTATTGTTGATGTTAAGAAAGAGGGCAACCCTTGCGTAGGTGCAGAAGCACTTCTTAGATGGAATTCACAGGATTTAGGATTTGTATCTCCTGGAGAATTTATTCCATTGGCTGAGTATTTAGGACTTATCAATCCTATTGGTAACCATGTACTTGAACAGGCGTGTATTGCACTTAAGCATTGGAATGAAAATGGACATCCATATTATAAGGTTAATGTTAACTTGTCAGTAGTTCAGCTTCTTCAGAATGATATAGCGGAGACAATAGAAGAAATCATTAAAAGAACAGGAATTAATCCAAGAAACCTTACGCTTGAGGTTACAGAGTCTTTGGCAATTAACGATATGGTACGAATGAAGAAAATTCTTGATAAAATCAAGGCTCTTGGTGTTAAGATTGCACTTGATGACTTCGGAACGGGTTATTCGTCACTTAACCATGTAAGAGAAATACCTATAGATGTAATCAAGATTGACCAGACATTTGTTAGAAACTTAGATACAGATGAATATGCTAAGTCATTTGTTTTGATGATTGGTGAGCTTGCACAGGCTTTGGATGTTAAAATCTGCGTTGAGGGTATTGAGACTATAGAACAGTTGAATGTTCTTGAGTCAATGAATGTACACATGATTCAGGGTTATTATTTTGGAAGACCTATGCCAAGAAAAGATTTTGAAGAGAAATACGTATGAATGAGAAATTTTTCGAAATAAAAAATGAAAAGCAGGAGAGAATTCTCAATGCGGCCATTAAAGTATTTGCATTAAACGGATATAGAAAAGCCAGCACTGATGTAATTGTTAAGGAAGCGGGAATATCAAAAGGACTTCTTTTTCATTATTTTTCAAATAAACTCTCATTGTATGAATACATCATTGATTATTCCATCAAATACATGAATTTTGAATTCAGTGGATCCGTAAGCAAGTACGAAAAAGATTTCTTCGAGTTGCAGATGATGATGGAACAGGCAAAAATAAGGGTTATGAAACTTTACCCTTATATGCAACAGTTCTTGAGTACACTCAAGTATGAAACTGACCCTAAGGCTAAAGAGGTAATAGGGGAAAATGCTTATGCATTTGAAAGCATGATAAATGTTATATATAAGCAAGCAGATACAAGTAAGTTTCAGGATTATATCGTAGTACAGAAAGTAGTAGATATGATTAGATGGATGTCGGACAGCTTCCTTAAGGAACATCTTGTAGAAGGCGATACTGATGCAGATGCATTGGTGGCTGAGTTCTCGAAGTATCTAAAGATGATAAGGGCACATTTCTATAAGGGTGGTCTTGTAGGCGTAGATATTGATGAAATAAAATAATTAGAACGCATACTCTTTATGGAGTTAAGAAAATATATTTTAAGAGGAGAAGAAAAATGACAGGAACATTTTGGGCATTGGTTCCAGCTATTGTAGCTATTGTACTTGCTCTTATTACTAAGGAAGTATACAGCTCATTATTTGTTGGAATCGCAATCGGTGGTCTGTTCTATGCAAACTTTAATTTTGAAGGAACAGTAATTCACATTTTCCAGGACGGAATTGTTGGTTCACTTACAGACAGTTACAACATGGGTATCATCGTATTCTTAGTAGTACTTGGTATTATGGTATGCATGATGAACATGGCAGGTGGATCAAAGGCTTTTGGTAGATGGGCTGAGACTCATATCAAAACAAGAGTTGGCGCACAGCTTGCAACAATCCTTCTTGGTGCACTTATCTTTATTGATGACTATTTTAACTGTCTTACAGTTGGTTCAGTTATGAGGCCTGTAACAGACAGACATAACATTTCAAGAGCAAAGCTTTCGTATCTTATTGATGCAACAGCTGCTCCTATTTGTATCATCGCTCCAGTATCAAGCTGGGCAGC
>JAUNNN010000027.1 GCA_030531435.1 Lachnospiraceae bacterium | reverse complement strand
TATTACCAATCTGTGAGCTCTTTGAATCAAGATATACAGGATGAATTCCCATATCAGCAGCTGCTACTTCAAAAGCACAACGTGTACGTGTACTTGTCTTTTCAAAAATAAGCGCTACATTCTTACCTTTAAACTGAACGTCATATATTCCATTTTTCTTGTCTGCTTTAAGCTTTGCTGCAAGACCAAGAAACTCATTAATTTCTTCTTTTGTAAAATCCTTAAGTGTTAAAAAATGTCTACCTTTTAAGCTCATGATAACCTCCAAATATATTTATAATGCTACGAGAATCTCCATTCTCGTAAAGTAAAGCTACGAGAATCTCCATTCGCTACGTCGCTTCGCTCCTCCGCTCATGGAGGGCTGTCGCCTAAAATATAAAATAACATGGGCAGAAGCAAACATGTTTGCTCTGCCCTTATTATTTTATATTCTATTCTCGTAGCTTTACCAAAATACGTGGCTTCCGATAACTACTCCTGAATATCCACTACTTACATTTCTAAAGTGTGTTGCATTTCCTATATATGAAACGCCACTCATAGCATCTGCTGCTGCCTGCATACATGATGCCTTAGGTCCTGCTGCATAAATTCTTGCAACCTGTCCTGATCCTGCAGGTCCAAACTGACTCTTTGCGTATATTACGCTGTAGATTGTATTTCCATATCTACCAGAACGAAGTCTGTTCATAACTACAGTACCAATTGATACCTGACCTTCGTATGGCTGATTTCCACCTTCTGCCTGAATAAGTGCTGCAAGTAACGCTGTATCATTTACATCGCCTGTTATTGCGCCATTATTTGTGGCACCTGCTGACTCTGTAAGTACCTGCTTTGACTTTCTTTCAGCAGCTTCTGCTTCAGCTTTTTCTTTCTTCTGAGCTGCTTCCTTTGCATTAATAGACTCTATCGTCTCGCCTTCGCCAATTTTATCTTCAACAGATACATATTCAGCTGATACATAACCTATATCACCATCAGAAAACTCAACCTTTACCCATTCACCGTCTTCTGAAACAGCTTCTATAGTATCGCCTTCACCAAGAAGACTTAATACTTCAGAATCTGTATTTGGCTCTTTACGAACTCTTAATGAAGAAGTCTTAGATACTGCTGTTTTTTCAACTACTGAGCTGGCAAGCTTTGCTGCCTCATCACCAAAAACAAGGTAATCATCTTTTACCCAACCTGTAAGCTCACCTGTCTTTATCTTTGTCCAGCCTGACTTCTGCTCTAATATTGTTCCACCGCAATCTCTATAAAGCTTACCAATAAGCTTTCCGTTTTCTGAAGCTTCACTTCTTACATTAACTGCTTCAGTAACATTGGCCATTGCAAGTTTATCATATGAAATACCAGCAACACTTCCCTTTTTAGAAGCTGTAACAGTATTTGTTTTTCCTGTAGACGTATTACCTGACGTCTTTTTGTTTTCCCCTAAATCAATTTTGAATTCGATCGTTTTGGCAAAAACATCTTGCACACTCCCCATAACGCTGGCTGATGTTAATAGAATTGCTACTAACAACATAGCCAAAGCATGCATTTTGCTTTTCGCTTTCATATTACCTCCGTAATCGTTTCTCCACAAAACAATATACGACGTTATATTAACATAATATCTTTTGAAAGTCAAAAACGGGCCTTATTTTCGTTTGTTTTTGATTTCTTTCCAGAGCTTTAATTCAATTTCAATATTACGTTTTATTACTACAGGATTAAATAATGCTGCATTAAATATTCTTACATTTCCTTTTCTGTATTTTTTCATTACAGAAAACATCTTCTTAAGTCCCCAACCATCAAATACAGCATCTGCAAGCTTTGCGAGTGCAAGCCATTCTGTATTTGTGTATGAGAACTCCTTCTTTGAAAGATTATCCTTTAAATAATTGTATCTCCAGATTAATACATCTATTCTTGTATCATAATCTGCTTCCTTCTTTGCAGAAGAAAGTGTTCCACTGCTTCTTGTTACACAATAAATTACATTCTTATCTGCAAGTACATTCTTTGCAAACCTTGCAAACTGGACAACAAAATACACATCCTCTGACACCATCATGTCACCAAATTTGAGATCGTTTTCCTTTGCAACGCTTGCTCTATATAGCTTTGACCATGGTGTACAGAAGCTATACTTCATTTCCGTTTCTGTCTTTTTGGATGGCTTATTTGCAAAATTCTCAACAACATCTACATATCGCAAATGTCTTGTTGATGGTTTTCCTGTATCTGCATTAATTCCAGTTGGGCTAAAATAAACCATATCTGTGTCCATATCAAAATATTTTGATACATGTGGATACCAGTCGCCTACAAAAGAATCATCAGAGTCTGCAAATAATAACCATTCACCATTTGCAACTATGAGCCCCTCATTTCTTGCTCCACCAGGGCCCTTAACTCCTGTATTATTCTTTATTACCTTAATATTTCTATCCTCAGAAAAAGGTTCTATATATTCTCTTATATAGTCAATAGAAAAATCACTTCCGTCATCTACGATGATTATCTCAATATCATCCCTCTTAGGGATTGATGTAATGAGTTTCGGAAGTGTTTCAACTGAATTATAATGAGGGATTATTATACTTAATAAATTATTTATCAATTTCTATTGCCCCATCTTGTTTTTTCATTTTTTTAAGTTTTTTCAATGCAGCATTATAGTCCTGCTTACGCATTCTATATTGGATATCTTCAAGAATTTTTCTGTTATTTGCTACTACATCTGCCTGAAGTCCAACAATAAATGTCATAAATCCAAGGAGCATAAGTGTGCTTGCAAAAATAAGTGACTGCACATGTCCTGTTCCCTGTCCTGTAAACAAATAAACAAGGAATCTTAAACCAATAATAAATCCTGCAAGAAATGGAATTGAACCCATTGCTGAGAAAAATGTAAGCGGACGATACATCATATATGCTCTGATAATTGTAATCATTGAACGTTTTACATACGCACCCATTGAATGGAAAAGTCTTGATTTTCTAAGGAATCCATTTGTTCTAATTGGCACTGATGTAATAGCCATACTTGAACGACCAGCCTGAACAATAGTTTCAAGGGTATATGTATAGTTGTTCATTACATTTATATGCATAGCAGCTTCTCTTGAAAAAGCTCTAAAGCCACTTGGTGCATCAGGAATATCTGTCTGAGATGCCTTTCTTACAACATAACTTCCGAAATGCTGAAGCTTTTTCTTAAGTGGTGAAAAGTGCTCTGTTTCATCAATAGGTCTTTCACCAATTACAATATCAGCCTTTTTATCAAGAATAGGACGTACAAGCTTTTCAATATCTGCACCACAGTACTGATTATCTGCATCCGTATTAACGATAATATCTGCACCATATCTTAAGCATGTATCAAGACCTGCCATAAATCCTTTAGCAAGGCCCTTATTTCTTTTAAAATTAACAATGTAGTTAACACCCCAGTTTTTTGCAACCTCAACTGTGTTATCAACACTTCCGTCGTTAATAATGAGATATTCTATTTCATCAATTCCATCTATATGCTTTGGAAGATCATTTAACGCTATCTCTAATGTTTCTGCCTCATTAAGACATGGTATCTGTATAATAAGTTTCATTTATTCCTTTTCCTTTGCTATATAAATAGGACGGCCCTTTGTTTCAAGATATGCCTTAGCAAGATACTGTCCAATAATTCCAATACTAAATAACTGTATTCCACCAAACATTGTTAAAATACAAACCATTGATGGCCATCCACTTGTAGGATCACCATACATAAGAGTTTTAATTACGATAAATATAATTAAAACAAAGGCTAATACCATAAAAAGAAGTCCAAGTAATGATGCTATAGCAAGTGGTGCTGTTGAAAAAGCAACAATTCCTTCAATAGAATATAAAAGGAGTTTCCAGAATGACCACTTTGTTTCACCTGCTACTCTTTCAATATTCTCATATGCAAACCACTTTGTGTTAAATCCAACCCATCCATAAATTCCTTTTGTGAAACGGTTGTATTCACCCATTGATAGGATTGCATCTACCATTTTTCTAGACATAATACGGTAATCTCTTGCACCATCTACTATTTCTGTCTTTGAAATTCCATTCATCAACTTATAAAACATACGTGCAAAGAATGATCTTATAGGTGGCTCACCTTTTCTTGTTACACGCCTTGTTGCAGCTGAGTCATATCCTTCTTCTGTAACAGCTCTATACATATCAGGAAGAAGTGATGGTGGATCCTGAAGATCAGCATCCATAATTACAACATAGTCTCCCTTTGCATTATCAAGACCTGCATATATACCAGCTTCTTTTCCAAAATTTCTTGAAAATGAAACATAATGAACTCTCTCATCCTTTGAACGAAGCTCTTTTAATACTTTAAGAGTTCCGTCCTTTGAACCATCATCTATAAATAAAAGCTCAAATGAAACATCTGGAAAATCTGTTTTAAATTTTTCAATTGTTTTACCCATTTCTTCATAGAAGAAAGGTATTGCCTCTTCTTCGTTGTAGCATGGAACAATTACTGTAAGTAAGCTCATTCTAATCCCTCTGCTTAGAGTCACCTTCAACTCTTAAAATATCGTATTTAGAAGGTACTCCACCTTCAAATTTCACATGAATAATCTGACTTGGATGAGGACAGCTGTCCATATCTCTTCCATCATTATCCTTTATAGAAATAACTTTTACAGGAACATTCTCTCCATCTGGTTTCATTATTTCAATTGTGTCACCAACACGGAATTTGTTTTTCTGTTCAAGAGTGATTTCTAATTCATCATTTACATCACTTACAATACCTAAATATGTATACTCATTTACATATGTATTGCTGTCATATATCTGTGTATTTTCATCAGGCTTTCCAAAATAAAAACCTGTAGTAAACTGACGGTATGTACACTTAGCTATTTCAGCCTTGTACCAGTCCATATTATTTCTGTATTTTTCTTCTGATTCAAGGTAATCATCAATAGCTTTTCTATATGTTCTTGCAACAGTTGCAACATATAAAGCTGTCTTCATTCTACCTTCGATTTTAAAACTGTTAATTCCAGCATTTATCATTTCAGGTATATGCTCAATCATACATAAATCCTTTGAATTGAATATGTATGTACCTCTATCATTTTCATATACAGGATAATATTCACCAGGTCGCTTTTCTTCAACAACAGAATATTTCCATCTACATGGATGTGTGCATGCACCTTTATTTGCATCTCTTCCTGTAAAGAAGCTGCTTAACAGACATCTTCCAGAATACGAAATACACATAGCACCATGAATAAAGCTTTCAATTTCCAAATCTTCTGGTATATGTTCTCTAATTTCAGCTATTTCTCTGAGAGATAATTCTCTTGCAGAAACAACTCTCTTTGCACCCTGCTTATACCAAAAATCATATGTAAGATAATTAGTATTATTTGCCTGTGTGCTAACATGAATGTCTATTTCAGGACAAATCTCTCTTGCTAATGAGAACATACCAGGATCAGCAATAATAAGTGCATCTGGTTTTAATTCTTTTAACTCTTTAAAGTATTCCTTTGCACCGTCTAAATCGTAATTATGTGCAAGAATATTTGCTGTTACATGAACTCTGACGCCATGCTCATGAGCAAACTTTATGCCCTCTTTCATTTCATCATGGCTGAAATTCTTTGCCTTTGCTCTAAGACCAAAAGCTTCTCCACCTATATATACTGCGTCAGCGCCATATATAACTGCTGTTTTTAATACTTCAAGACTACTTGCCGGTATAAGTAATTCCGGTTTTTTCATATCTATCTCCAATTATTTTTTGCTACTTATAGTAATTCCATCCCCTATTGGTATAATAGATGTAACAAGTTCTTCATTATGAGTGAGATTAAATAAATACTCTCTCATTCTTTTATGTATTGTTCTATTTCTTCTAGTAACGGCATATTTTGACTGAATAAGCTCATTATCCTGAAGAGCATTATCAGAAATCAAAACACCATCTTTTGCAAGAAGCTTCATTACATTTGGAAAGAAATTAATGTACTGTCCCTTTGCTGCATCCATGAAAATAAAATCAAATATTTCACCTTTTTTTACAAGCTCTTCAAGGACTTCTGTCGCATCTCCCTTAATAAATGTAATTTTATCTTTATATCCCGATTTTAAGAAATTTTCCTCTGCTATAGGGAACCTTTTCTCATACTTTTCTATAGTTGTTATATGACAGTCATCATCACTGTACTCTGCCATAAGTATTGAGGAAAACCCGACTGCTGTTCCTACCTCAAGGATTCTTTTAGGCTTTTTTATTGAAATAATTAACTTAAGAAAATTCTGAACGGGCTTTTTAATAATCGGTACAAATGTTTCCAATGAATATTTCTCAAGCTCATCAAGAAAAGCTGTGTTTCCTGTATCAAGAGACTCTATGTATGCAGCTGTTCTTTCATGAAAATCCACTGCTATTCCTCCGATTCAGATTCCTCTGCACCCTCTTCACCTTCAGCGCTTTCGTCTTCTTCAACAAATGCTGCGCCTTCATCGTAATTGCCTTCTTCTTCAGCAAGAACACCACCTGTCTCAAGACCAGTCATATCATCAACTGAAGGATCAAGTGCATCTACGCCATCACCTTCCACATCATCGGCATCTTCTGATCCATCACTATCAACAGGTCCAACAAGCACTTCCAGCATTTCTTCTGTATTCATACTTGTATTAAGTTCATATGAACCAGGAGCAACAGCCTTTTTATAAATAGATAACTTCTTCTGAATTCTAAATAGAAGCGCATCCCTTATAAGTCCTTTTTCTTCAAGCATTTTTGCTATATCTGATTCAGAGTCACCAGATGTAACTGTTACCGTAACGTCTCTTCCAGGTGCTGCTGACATTGGCTCCTCAGTGAATATACGATATCCAAAATCATATGCTTTCTTTCCGGCCTGGATAACTACAAATACAGCAATAATTAAAATTGCTACACGAATAATCGTTCCAGCAAAAGAAAAAAACAAATCTCTTATTTTCATAATAACCTCTGTATATTAAATAAACTGAATCTTATTTAATACCTTTTTATATACTTCCTGATACATCCTAATAAAATCAGATTCAGCCTGAATGAAGTCATAAACTCTTTTATCTTCGCTTAATTCTTCATATCTATTCTCAAGTCTTTCCTGTTCTTCTAAAGCTGCATCACTGTTTCGCTCTGTTTGAAGTAAGTAGTTTAATCTTCTGATTTCATCAATTTTATTTTTAAGCTCAGGATCACCTTTTGCTACCTCCTGCTGCCTTAAGTATTCCTGATACAAATCAGACCCTTCAATAACATTGATTAATTCGTCAACAATGTTTGATACACTACTGCTCATGATTAAGTTCCCCTTTTTAATCTACTTCCTGAATAACAGCTAATATCATAGGACTTCTCTTCATCCTTCTCCATATGAAAGCACTTAGAGTATCTCTTAAAAAGTTCTTAAGCTTTCCCCAATCGCCTATTCCTTCGTCAAGACACCTCATTAACTCCTCTTCCATAATTTCCTTGGCTTCTTCAAGAAGTTCATCTGACTCTTTAATATATACAAAACCACGTGTAACAATATCCGGACCAGCAAGTACCTGCTTTGTCTCCTTTTCGATTGCAACAACAACCATAATGATTCCATCCTCTGCAAGTCGTTGTCTGTCTCGTAAGACGACATTACCAACATCGCCAACTCCAAGTCCATCTACAAACACCGCTCCAGTCTGAACTTCCCCTGCAATTTTAGATCCATCCTTTGATAATTCTAAAACTTGTCCACTAGATAGAATGATAATATTTTCTTTTACCATTCCCATTGCTTCAGCAATTTTTGCCTGAGCTTTAAGATGTCTGTATTCCCCATGAACTGGTATTGCATATTTAGGTTTTGTTAACGCATATATAAGTTTTATTTCCTCTTCACAGGCATGTCCTGAAACATGTGCATCCTGGAAAATGACATCAGCACCTTTGACTGATAGTTCATTAATTACCTTAGATACTGCCTTTTCATTACCTGGAATAGGATTTGAACTAAATATAACTACATCACCTGGCATTAATGTAATTCTCTTATGAATGTTCTTGGCGATTCTGTTAAGAGCTGCCATAGTCTCACCCTGAGAACCAGTTGTAACGATAACTGTTTTTTCACCAGGATAGTTACTTAGTTCATCTATATCGATAAGTGTGTTTTCAGGGATTTTAATAATTCCCAGTTCAGCAGCTGTATGGATAACATTCACCATACTTCTACCTTCGACTACAACCTTTCGACCATACTCATAAGCACTGTTAATTATCTGCTGAACTCTGTCAACATTTGATGCAAAAGTCGCGATAATAATTCGTGATTTCTGATTTTCTGAAAAAATCGTATCAAATGTTTTTCCAACTGTTCTTTCTGAATTCGTATAACCTGGTCTTTCAGCATTTGTACTGTCGCACATTAGGGCGAGTACACCTTTTTTACCAAGCTCAGCAAATCTTAACAAATCAATTGGATCACCATATACAGGAGTAAAATCAACCTTAAAGTCACCAGTATGAACAATAGTTCCTGCTTCTGTGTGAATTGCAAGAGCAGCGGCATCTGCAATGCTGTGATTTGTTCTGATAAACTCAACCTGTATATCACCAAAATCTATGACATCAGAAAAATGGACTACGTTTCTCTCTGTATCCTCCATTAGTCCATGTTCTCTAAGCTTATTTTCTATAAGTGCTATTGTAAGCCTTGTTCCATATACAGGAACATTTATATCTTTAAGAATATAAGGCAAGGCACCTATATGATCTTCATGACCGTGAGTGATTATAAAGCCTTTCACTCTGTCTATATTATTTTCAAGATAAGTAATATCTGGTATTACAAGATCGATTCCAAGCATATCGTCTTCTGGAAACGAAAGACCGCAATCTACAACAATAATAGTCTGGCCATATTCGAATACCGTGATATTCATTCCAATCTGCTCAAGACCACCAAGAGGTATTATCTTAAGCTTTCCTGTATCCTCCAATTTATCCCCCTGATATTAAACGATATCTACATCTCCAATTGAATCTTCAAAAAGCTCTGCTACAGCCTTTGCTTCTTCTTCATCTTCAACTACTTCGTAAACACTCTCTTCATCAGAATCTTCTGATACGTCCTTAAGAATTAATACTTCAATTTCTTCTGCATCAGGATCCTCAGCATCTGTTACAAGAAGATAATTAACTCCTTTAATTCTTGTTTCATCAAGGACATAAAATTCCTCTTTTCCATCTTCTGTATCAAATACTATCTTTTCAAACTGTTCCATTATTATTCCTTTTTCTTTTACGTACTAATTAGCACTATCTAATTGATTCCAAATAATTCTGCAGTATAAACATAGCTGCTATTTCATCAACGAATTCTTTTCTGTTTTCACGTCTGATACCGCTTTCCATCATTACTTTATCAGCGGAAACAGTTGTAAGTCTTTCATCCCACATAACTACAGGAACGCCTGTCCTTCTCTCGACTGTGTCCTTAAACTCAAGAGTTTTTTCTGCTCTCTCGCCATCCGTTCCATTCATGTTCTTAGGGTATCCAAGAACAATTTTTTCAACCTCATATTCTTTAACAAGCTCTTCTATTCTTTGAAGTGTTTTACGAATTTTGTTTTCCGAGTCACGTCGAATTATTTCCACACCCTGTGCGGTAATTAGTAAAGGATCACTTACGGCAACTCCTACTGTTTTTGTGCCATAATCAAGACCTAAAATTCTCATATTAGTGCCATCCGTTGTTCTTTATATACTGTGTGAGAAGCTCTTCTACAAGCTCATCTCTTTCAACCTTCATAATAAGACTTCTAGCATTGTTATGGCTTGTGATATATGTAGGATCACCTGACATGATATAACCTACTATCTGATTTACAGGATTATATCCCTTCTCTGTAAGTGCTTCATATACAGTTGAAAGAACTATTTTTACTCCTGTATCCTGCTCTGTCTGTACTCTGAAATGCTGTGTGCTTCCAATATCCATATTACCCCTCCTAAATTTATATTATAATTTCCCAATATAGCAAAACATAGCTAATAAGATTTTACCTTAAATTGCCCTAAAAAACAAGGATTTCGTCCGTCAGTGCTCCACGTACTACGCCTTTAATTATGCTTCCTGCAAGTTCTTCTGATACCTCTGTAACAACCTTCACATATTCCCTTGTATGGCCTATCATATATTTCTTTCCATTATGCTCGAAAGGTTCTTCAAGAAGTACTTCTGTTTCCTTACCAATGTAATATTCTCTAAAGGCTTTACTTCTTTTATCAGCATCACTGATTAGCTTTTCACTTCTGGCACTCTTTTCCTTTTCGGTAAGCTGTCCTGGCATTTTATCTGCCACAGTTCCCTGACGTCTTGAATACTTAAAAACATGTGCCTCAAAGAAATCAACCTTATTTAAAAACGCCCTGCTGTCATTAAATTCTTCCTCTGTTTCTCCAGGAAATCCAACTATAACATCTGTTGTAATCGCTGGATGTTCAAAATACTGTCTAATAATTTGGACACCATCATAAAATTCATATGCTGTATAATGCCTGTTCATGCGCTTTAGAACAGTATCTGAGCCGCTTTGTAATGATAGATGGAAATGAGGACATATTGAGTCAATTTTACTAAGTCTTTCCATAAATTCTTTAGTAATAACCCTTGGTTCAAGTGATCCAAGACGGATTCTTTCTACGCCTTCAATTTTACTAACAGCTTCTATTGCATCTATTAGTTCTTTTCCATCCTCTGTCTTATATGAAGATAAATGAATACCTGTTAAAACAAATTCTTTATATCCAGCCTTTGTTAATCCTTCTATTTCATTTACCGTATCATCTATACTTCTTGATCTTACTCTTCCTCTTGCAAGAGGTATTGCGCAGTAGCTGCAAAACTGATTACATCCATCCTGAATCTTTATATAAACACGGGTATGCTCAGTTGTTGATTTTAACGTAAATTCATCATATTCCTTTACCTTTGAAATATCAGAAATATCTTTAACCGATTTATTTTCTTTCAGATAATCCATAATAATTTCAAAAGATTTTCCTTTTTTGTCATTACCAATTATGATGTCAATTCCGTCATCTTCCTTAGCTTTCTCAATATTTGTCTGTACATAACAACCCATAGCAATAATAACTGCATCTTTATTCATAGTTCTTGCTCTATGAATCATTTGTCTGGATTTTCTGTCTGCAATATTTGTTACAGTACATGTATTGATGATATATATGTCCGCTTTTTGGTCAAATGGCACAATTCGGAAATCGTTTTCCTTAAATTCTTGTTGCACAAATTCCAACTCATATGAGTTTACTTTACATCCTAGGTTGTGAAATGCTACATTTTTCAACGTGTTTTTCCTCTTTTTCGTCGTTTTTATATGTTGACTTTTCTTTCTCTCGGACTTATTATAATTGCGTAACAAGGAAAGAGAAAGGAGATAATTAATTATGAAGACAGTACAGATTTCATTAAACTCAATTGATAAGGTTAAGACTTTTGTTAATGACATAACAAAATTTGATTATGATTTTGATTTAGTATCAGGCAGATACGTTATCGATGCTAAATCTATTATGGGTATCTTCAGCTTAGATCTTTCTAAGCCAATCGACTTAAACATTCACGCTGAGGAGAACGTTGAGGATGTTATGGCTGTTGTAAAGCCTTACCTCGTATAAATTGAATTTATGAGAGCGGAACTTTTGTTCCGCTCTTTTTTTTTTGCAAATCAGAATCTATAAGTATTATTTTGCATACACTTTATGGTTATCAAAATAATACTCAATTGCACCATTATCTTTAAATGCTTCTTCAAGCTCAGCTGTAATATCTTCATCTCGTAATATATAAATTGCACTATCTTCGAGTTTCCCAGATATTATTTCTGATTTAATATTCTCAATATTAGTATTTTCTGCTTCATCTATTGGACGCGCATAATAGAATATATTTTGATTCATATCATGGAGATATCCATAAAATGCCGTATCCATCATAATGTCACCATCATTATATAAAAATACGAACTTATCTTTTCCATCAAATAATCTCATTTTTTCAAACTGAGTCCATACTGAATTATGTGTATGTATATCAGAAAAGAATAACTGTCTTTTCTTTATCATTGGTGACATATCAATAAGATTTAATACAATGGCAAAAAGCAATATTATCTTAAATGCATTTTTCTCATAATTATTTGCAATAAAGACAACAACTGACAAAATAATAAGATACATTGCAATCCATACAAATCTTCCATTTGTTCTGCATACACCCAAAATATTTATGAGTATTTTTGGAAGTGGGATATGCAATAATTCTTGTTCACCAAAGTCAAAATTTGGAAAAACTGCAATTAAGAATGCAAAAATAATTCCTACAAAAACAAGCGATTTTCTGTGATGAACCTTCATAAGATCTATTACATTTGTTTTGTTTTTAACAATATACAAAACAAAACAAATTAACATCACTAAAACTACAAATAAAAGTCCTGCTCCTAAATATGCAAATCCTTCATACTGGAATCCATTTGATAAATGTATTTCTGGAAGAAGCTTGCCATGATCAAGTGGATTTATAAAAGCTGTAAGGTTTGCATTAAACATTCCAAATCCACCACCACTTACAGAACTTTCCCCATAAAATCCGCCTAATATAAATAGATTTGTAAAGGCTATTAATATAAACGAAAGAACTGGCATCAGATTATTTATAATACTAATTTTCTGACTGTTCTTTTTACATACAATAATATTATCGATTACTGAAAGCAGTAAAATTATTCCTGTCATAAACACATAATATGAATGAATGCTTATGCATAAAAGTCCCATTAGTCCCCAAATTACAGAGCTTCTTATTACGCTTTTATTAAGATCATGTGAAAACCATATTATAAGTGCAAGAATAATTATCCATTGAGCAGCAAGTGCAGTATGATAATACATTCTCTGAAGCATTGGAAAGCTTAGAATAAAAAATAAAGATCCTACTATACATACTGTTATTTTATTTGTAAAAAGTCTAATAAGTATTGCAGATAAGGCACCCTGAAGTGCAAAACACAATATTCCAAATAATCCAAAGTACTGAAAATGTGTAGGAAGTATTCCTCTGAACACTTTAAAAAATACCGCAAATAATGGAATTGAATCTGTATATACAACAGACATATTAAATGGAACTGACAAAGAATCTATTAATCCAATCGGAAAGCTCCAGTCAGAATTTCTATAATGACACCACCCTACGTAGTGCTGCTTTAAATCCATTCCATCAGACAAAAGCCATCCATCATAAGTGAAATTAAGTATTTTTACGCCATATATCAATACGAAACATAGGATGCCTAAAAGACATCCTATTAATCCTACAGTCAAATATTCATTTTTCTTTAGAAAAGAATTTCTCATGTATTATTTATTCCACAACAATTACTTCATCTGTCTCAAGAGCAGTTTTGTATAGTTCATCAATTACATCACTAATATTGCCCTCATCTCTCTTAATAATATTAAGATTTGGCTTTGTAACAGGATGTTTTGCAACAAAGATTGTACAACAGTCTTCATATGGAAGAATTGAAGTCTCATATGTATCAATTTTTTCTGATATCTCTACTATTTCCTGCTTATCAAAACCAATGAGTGGTCTATATACTGGCAATGTACAGACTTCATTTGTTGCAACAAGGCTCTGCATAGTCTGTGATGCAACCTGTCCGATACTCTCACCTGTAATAAGTCCGATACATTTATTTTCTTTTGCAATGTCTTCTGCAATTCTCATCATGTATCTTCTCATGATAATTGTTAATTCATCATGTGGACACTTCTCATAAATTGCGAGCTGAATATCTGTAAAATTAATTACATGTAAATTAATTGGGCCTGTATACTTGGCAACCTTTTTTGCAAGATCAATAACCTTCTGCTTTGCTCTTTCAGATGTATATGGTGGTGCATGGAAATAAACTGCATCAATTGTTACACCACGTTTTGCAATCATATATCCAGCAACTGGTGAATCAATACCACCTGATAAAAGAAGCATTGCTTTTCCACTTGTACCAATTGGCATTCCACCTGGTCCAGGAATTATTTCTGAATACATGTATATGTTTTCTCTGATTTCTACTGTAAGTAAAATATCCGGATTATGAACATCTACAGTCATTTCTGGATATGCCTCAAGAACTACTGCACCAAGTTCAGTATTTAACTCCATTGAGTCCATTGGATAGTTCTTTCTTGCACGTCTAGCATTGATTTTAAATGTATGATTTTTATCAGGATAAACATCATCTATATATTTCTTTAAATCATTTCCAAGCTGTTCAAATCCTTTATCTTCAACATGAACTACAGGGCAGATTCCTGTTATACCAAAAACA
The DNA here is from genome assembly GCA_030531435.1 of Lachnospiraceae bacterium. Classification (GTDB taxonomy): domain Bacteria; phylum Bacillota; class Clostridia; order Lachnospirales; family Lachnospiraceae; genus UBA2868. The sequence goes on along the minus strand of JAUNNN010000027.1, from coordinate 14,708 downwards.
CACTGAAGAGCAGCTACTGTTTCATCAAAATCAAAATCTGATTCATAATCAATATAGATTCGTCCGTAAGTTCTTGATATTACAAACTGTCCTTCACATTTTTTAAGTGCAATCTTTATCTGTTTACAAAGCGCTTCCTCAAAAAGATGTCTGTTTTTTCCTTTTATAGCAATTTCTGCATATTTAATTAAAAATGAAGTATATTTCATAATTCTCCTTTAGTGTCTTGAATATTTTCTAAGTGTTGGAATAATTTCTTTTAAAACGTCTATCGTATATCTTAACTGTTCTTCATTAGTCTCTACTGAAAAGCTAAATCTTACAGTTGAATCTAAAAGCTCTTTTGGAAGATTTATTGCCTTTAGCGTTTCACTGATAGCAGGCTTATTTGATGCACATGCAGAACCAGATGAAACGTATATTCCCTTATCTTCTAATGCATGAAGTAAAACTTCTGCTCTTACTCCCTTAAATGATGCACTTATAACGTGAGGTGCAGTTTCTCTTATGTCGTCCTTCACCCCATTGATTCTGACATCATCTATTGTTTTAAGTTCAGAAATAAACATTTCCTTTAGCTTATATAGATTATCAATTTTTTTGTCAAAATCAGTATAAATAATTTCTGCAGCCTTTGAAAGTCCTGCAATTGCTGGAACATTTTCTGTTCCTGATCTCATTCCCTTCTGCTGACCACCACCAAAAATAATTGGGTTTACTTTTACTTTGTCTTTTATATACAAAAATCCAATTCCTTTTGGTCCATGAATTTTATGTCCGCTTACTGAAAGCATATCAATATTTGCTTTCTTAGGATTTATTTTATATTTTCCATATCCCTGAACTGAATCTACGTGGAATAAGGTTTTTTCATTATGCTCTTTAACTATTTTTCCAATTTCTTCAATAGGCTGGCATGAACCAATTTCATTGTTTACATGCATAACTGATACTAAAACAGTATCATCTCTAAGAGCATTTTTTAATTCGTCTAAATTTACACATCCTGACTCATCTACTCCAAGATATGTTGTTTCATAACCAAGAGACTCCATGTATTTAAATGTTTCAAGTACAGCTGGATGCTCTATTTTTGTGGTGATAATATGATTTCCAACTCTCTTATTTGCAAGAGCACCGCCAATAATTGCCATATTATCAGACTCTGTACCACCAGATGTAAATATAATTTCCTTTTCCTGGCATTTTAAAGTCTTAGCTAAAGTCTCTTTTGCTTCTCTTATATATTTTTCTGCATCAACACCAATATTATGCATGCTTGATGGATTGCCATAGTGAGAATCCATAACACCATTCATTAATTCTCTTACTTCATCAAAGCATCTTGTTGTTGCTGAATTGTCTAAATATGCGTTCAATTTATGCCTCTATTCAAGCAGGTATACAAGCCAGCTTAACACTGTCATTCCTGCTGTTTCAGTTCTTAATATTCTCTTTCCAAGAGTAACTGTTTTAAACCCACTATTTACAGCAAATTCTACCTCTGCATCATCAAATCCACCTTCTGGTCCTATAAATATAGCAACACTTTCCCCGGATTTAATGTTTGAAAAAAGCTCTCTTGTCTTATCCATTGCCTCATTAGAACATAGTTCATAAGGCAATATTTTTATGTCCATATCTTCACAGTAATTAAGTGCTTCCTTAAAATTCATTGGCATCTTAATTTCTGGAATAACTGCTCTTTTTGCCTGTTTTGCTGCTGCCTCTGAAACACCATTCCATCTTGAAATTTTGTTTGCAGCCTTTTTATCATCAAGCTTTACTACAGCACGCTTTGAAGCAACTGGAATGATTTCATAAACACCTAGTTCTACTGCCTTTTGAATGATAAGTTCCATCTTATCAGCCTTTGGAAGACACTGAAAAAGATATATTTTATTTGGTAACTCAACATCGTTTTCTTTAATAAAACGAATTTTTAATACAGCCCTGTCCTCTTCGTACTTTTCTACATGACATCTGTATTCCTTGTCATCACCATTTATGACAATAGATATTTCCTCATTTGATTTAATACGAAGAACATTCTTTATATGGTTGAAATCATTACCTTCAACAAATATGTTTTCGCCACAAAGTGCTGAAGGCTCTACAAAAAATCGATACATTTCTAGGCGATGGCTACTATGCCTCTCCAATCCTTATCAGCGTTAATTTCTACTACTTCAAAACCATTATCCTGAAGAGTTTTAGCAACTATTTCTTCTTTACCTTCAATAATGCCTGACATAATTACTACACCGCCTGGCTTAATATGGTTTCTAATTACTGGTGTAAGTGGAATAAGTACCTCTGCAAGAATATTTGCACATACGATATCGTACTTCTCATATCCAACTTCATCCTGTACTTCTTTATTATCAATAATATTTCCAATAATTAACTGGAAATCCTTATCAGCAAGTCCGTTTCTTTCCATATTGTCTTTAACAGCAGGAACTGCGCATGGATCAAGATCCGTTCCAATACAATATTCAGCACCAAACTTATATGCCATTATTGATAAAATTCCACTGCCAGTACCAACGTCAAGAACTTTCATATGAAGATCATCATATACATATTTTCTTAAAGCCTGAATACAAAGCTTAGTTGTTTCATGAGAACCTGTTCCAAAAGCAGTACCTGGATCAATATGAATAACCATCTTTGCATCTTCTGGAGCCTCAACTTCTTCCCATGATGGAATAAATAAAATGTCATCTATGTAGAACTGATGAAAATACTGTTTCCAGCTGTTTAAGAAATCCTCATCTTTTGTCTGGCTTGATGTAATTGTACATTCCCCAACATCCATGAATTCCTTAAGTGATTTAAGCTCTTCATCTACTGCCTTTAGTATTTCTGTATGATCTTCTGATGCATCAAGATAAAAGCTCACATAAGCAATACCATCATCCTTTGGACCTTCTGGCATAATATCTACAAACATTCCTGCTTTTTCTTCTTCTGTGAGAGGAATCTTATCATCTATTTCAATTCCTTCTATTCCAATTTCAGCAAGAGTTGCAGAAATAATATCCTCAGCATCTGTAATTGTTTTAATAGTATATTTATCGTACTGCATATCTATCCTTATAAATATTCGTTTTTGTTTAAGCCTTTAAGTTCTTCAAGTATCTTTTTAATATCAGCTGTTGATTTCTTATCACAAATAAGTGTTGCATCCTCTGTATCAACAATAACAAGATCTTCAAGACCAACTGTTGCTATGAGTTTCTTATCGCCCTGAATAATACAGTTCTTTGTGTTAATACTAACTATATTTCCATCAACGATATTTCCACATTCATTTACTTTCTTAATACGCTCTACTGCAAGCCATGAGCCTACATCATCCCAACCAAATGTACCTGGAATAACATATATATTCTCTGATTTTTCCATAATGCCGTAATCAATTGAAATAGATGGAAACTCAGGGAATACTTTATTTAATACTTCATCATACTTTTCTGTATCGTATGCATCCTTGATTTTTAGAGCGCCTTCATATGTCTCTGGCATATGTTCTTTAAGCTTATTAAGAATTGTAGACACCTTCCAAATAAACTGTCCGCTATTCCAAAGGTATTCGTTTGATGCAACATATTCCTTTGCAAGCCCAAGATTTGGTTTTTCTACAAACTTTTCAACCTTGTATGCTCTTCCTTCAGTCTCACCATTAAGAAACTTAATGTATCCATATCCAGTTTCTGGATAATCTGGTGTAATACCAACTGTTACAAGATTGTCATCTTTTTCTGCAACTTCACATGCATCTGAAAGAATCTGCTGATATATGTTGTTATATTTAATAAGGTGATCTGATGGAAGAACCATCATAAGTGCATCATCATATTTTTTAGAAATAATTGCTGCAGACACTGCTATGCAAGGAGCTGTATTTCTACCTATAGGCTCACAAATTACATTCTTCTCTGGAAGATCTGGAAGCTGTTCTTTAATGAGTGGCAAATAATCTTTATTTGTAGCAATATAGATATTCTCAATATTTACAATTGGAAGAATTCTTTCTACAGTAAGCTGAATCATTGTTTTTCCATCATCTGTTAATGATAAAAACTGTTTTGGAAGACTTTTTCTACTCTTTGGCCAGAATCTTTCTCCTCTTCCGCCTGCCATAATTAATGCTGTCTTTTCCATACTTCTCCTTTGCAAATAAGAGCCGCAAAAGAAATAATCCCTGCGGCTCATAAATATTCATACTATTTTTATTCAATAACTACTTTTTCGATTTCAGTATCCTGAACTACACAGATAAATGTTTTACCATTATTGATTTCAAGTTCATTGCCATCCATGTCATAGTATCTTACTGCGCTCATGTCGTAGTTATCTTCATTGATTTCGCGTACCCACTTACCTACAACACATTTTCCATGTGTGAAATACTGGAACACGCCACCTGAATGACAATCGAATGCAAGATAATCCTTTTCATCGAGCTGTACCCAGTTGTTATACTGGAAGATTACATTATCAAAAGAAATCTGCTCGCCTGTGAGGTCATCAATCTGTGGACCATCGTACTGATAACGATCATATTTCTGTGTTTCTTCGTTATACTCAAACCATGGCTTATTTATTTTATATTTTGGTTCGAGGTGAGTTGCTTTTATACCATCTTCGTTAGTAACAACCTTATCAAGATCACAGAACTTAAACTTTCCTTTAAATCCATCGTAATGATCTTCTCTGTATCCAAGCTTCTTTATTCCAGCTTCAATACCCTTTGCAGAAGTATATACGTTGTGAGGAGCATTTCTATCTGTTGTACGATAGAAGGTTGTATCACCTGCTTCACCTAAACCATTTAAGTTATGAACGTAATCTTTTCCTAAAATATCAAGGGCATATGCTGCCTGACCAAAATGCATATATATTGCGTCAAACTCAAGGGCTGTATATACGAAATATTCTCTACAGCTTCGAACTGAACCAATCTTATCGAGCTTATCGTAGTTTTCGAAGACTCCCATAAGTCTTGTAATTGCGCCTTCAACTACATATTCATATACAACATCTGCATATGATATACCACTCATTGGCTGTGCTGCTTCTAAGTTATTTAACATGATGGCAATTGGACGTCTGTTTCCAATCTTTTCATCTACTGGAAGTCCTGATAAATAACTTCTCATCATACCTGGCTCTAAAGCATTTGGATCTACAGCTTCTTCAACTGTTTCTTCCTTTTCAGAAACCTTAACTTCTTCTTTTGAAGACTCTGCAACAGGTGTTGTAACCTCAGGTTCTGTCTTATTACATCCAACAAGTGCTAAACACATTGCTCCAACAAGAACCGCAGAAATAATCTTTCTTATATTATTATTTTTAATCATATTCTAACCTTTCAAAGTGCATTCGCACTCGATTTATTATAGCTGATTTAGTAGTATAAATCAATTTTTTATTTGTATTTCCCCATATATTGATTTACAATCACCCTATGGGCACAAAAAGACTTACTTATTTCGATTTAGCAAAGGGCTTTGGCATACTTTTAGTCGTGTATGGCCACATAGAATATATAAGTGAAGAGATGCGAGGATGGATCTCTTCTTTTCATATGCCACTATTCTTTGTAATATCAGGTATGCTTATAGCATATAAGTGTGAAGAAAGTTTGTCCTTAAAGGATGTCTTTAACAAGAAGTTTAGAGGAATTATAATCCCATATCTGTGGTTTTCATTACTTTATTTCTTCATAGACATAATGAATGTATCTCTTCATAAAATAGATATGAAGGCATTTATAGAAAATGCTATTTCTTCTGTAACATTTTACGGCGTATCTGTTTTATGGTTTTTGCCTGCACTGTTTATTGGAGAAATAACAGCACTGTTCCTAATAAGCAAATTGCGCAAAGTATATTTACTAATCCCAGTTTCACTAGTAATCTCCCTTATTTGTTATTTCATACAAATTAAAATTAGTGTCATCTATGATATAAACGTCGATGTACTTCTTATATCTTCACTTATTAATTTTGTAAGAGTATTTATTAGAGGGATCATTGCTTCATTTTTTGTTGTATCTGGATACTCCATTTTTAATATGTTTTTAAGAAAAAACGAGAGCTTTTCAGTTATTGAACTTGTATTAGGACTTGTTTTATTTGTAGTAAACCTGTTCCTTTCAACCATCAACGGATGCGTAGACTTTCACTACATCATTTTAAAAAATGTTCCAATGTTCTTTATTTGTGCAATACTTGGTTCAATGGCAATCATCTTAATTAGTAAAAACATTAAACCTATTGCATTTATACAGTTCTTTGGAAAAAATTCCCTTGTCATAATGGCAACTCATATTCACTGTTATATTTTATATGCAGGAATACGTATGGCATGGTGGATCGACACTTTTGTAACAAGAGCAAAATCATATATTTTTATGTTCAATATTATGGTTTTCACAATGCTTATTGAATGTATAATAGTATTAATAATAAATAAATATTTCCCATTTGTATTAGGAAAGAAAATCAAAAAATAAAGGAGAAACATACAATGGAAACAAAGTCTGTATGGGATAGCTACAGTAAAGCTGAAGAAAGCAAAGTCTTTGCATTTGCAGAAGGATACAAATCATTCCTTAGTGACTGTAAGACAGAGCGTGAATGTACTACTTATTTTAAAAACGAAGCAAAAAAACAGGGATACATTGATTTTGAAGATGTAAAAAAGAAAAAAGGAAAGCTTAAGGCTGGTGACAAAGTTTTCTTTGTTAATATGAACAAATCAATTATCCTTTTCAATATTGGTAAGGAGTCTCTTGAAAATGGTCTTAACATTTTAGGTGCTCATATTGATTCACCTAGGCTTGATGCAAAACAGAATCCTTTATATGAAAAGAATGGTTTTGCTTATTTTGACACACACTATTATGGTGGTATTAAAAAATATCAGTGGGTTACAATTCCTCTTGCAATCCATGGTGTTGTTGTTAAAAAAGATGGTACTGTTATAGAAATAACTATCGGTGAAAAAGAATCTGACCCAGTATTCTTCGTATCAGATCTTCTTATACATTTAGCTCAGGAGCAGATGGAAAAGAAAGCATCAAAGGTAATCGAGGGCGAAGCTCTTGATATTATAGTTGGAAATAAGCCAGTTAAAATTAATAAAAAGGATGCTGACAAAAAGGCTGATCCTGTTAAAGAAGGAATTCTTGAAATAATTAAAAAACAGTATAAATTCGAAGATGAAGATTTCATGTCAGCAGAGCTTGAAATTGTTCCTGCTGGAAAAGCAAGAGATGCTGGTTTTGATAAGAGTATGATTCTTGCATACGGACATGATGATAAGGTATGTAGCTACCCTTCATTTGAAGCTATTGTAAACACAGAAAAGGTTGAAAGAACAGCTTGCTGTATTCTTGTTGATAAAGAAGAAATTGGTTCTGTTGGTGCTACAGGAATGCGTTCAAGATTTTTTGAAAATTCCGTTGCTGAACTTATGAGTGCCTGTGGTGAATATTCAGATATTGCACTAAGAAGATGTCTTGCAAATTCATTTATGCTTTCTTCTGATGTAAGCTCAGCCTTTGATCCATCATTTGCTTCAAGCTTTGATCAGAAAAATGTTGCATTCTTAGGACATGGAATGGACTTCTGTAAATTTACTGGTTCTAGAGGAAAATCTGGTTCAAATGATGCAAACGCAGAATACATTGCAAAGATTCGTAAAATCATGGAAGGCAATAAAGTTTCTATGCAGATGTCTGAGCTTGGAAAGGTTGACCTTGGAGGTGGCGGAACTATTGCCTATATTCTTGCTCTTTACGGAATGAACGTAATTGACTGTGGCGTTCCTGTTCTTAACATGCACGCTCCATATGAAGCAATCAGTAAGGCTGATTTGTACGAAGCTTATAAAGGCTACTCTGCATTCTTAAGAGAAGCGTAAAATTATAGTATAAAAAAAGCCCGCTATGCGGGCTTTTTTATACTATATAATATCTTCCTTTTTTATCTTTTTATACTCACCTGTAGCAATACTACCATCAAGTATAAGTTTTCCAAATGATACTCTTTGTAAATATAAAACCTCTCTGTCAAAGGTCTTAAACATACGTTTTACCTGATGGAATTTTCCTTCATGAATTGTTACATATGCTTCGTTCTCACATTTTCTTTCAAGAAGAGCTGGCAAAGAAGGCTTATCTTCACCATAATCAAAACCTTCAGCAAATGCCTTAATCATTTCATCAGTTACATCTTTATCAAGCTTAGCATAGTATTTTTTATCTACATGTTTCTTTGGACTTGTTAAATCATGAGATAGCTTACCATCATTTGTGAGTACAATAAGTCCCTCTGTATCAATATCAAGTCTTCCAATTGGAAAAACAGGAATATCCTTTGGGACAAGATCACAAACAGTTTTATATTCCTTATCCTCCGTCGCACTCACAACACCTGCTGGCTTATTTAATAAATAATATATAAACTCTTCATATGAGAGTTCCTCGCCATTAAAAGTTATTACATCTGTTTCTGTATTAACCTTCATAGCAGGGTCAGATGCCATTTTTCCATTTACTGTAACTTTATGATGATAAATGGCTTTAACAGCATCTGATCTTGATAATTTAGTCTGTGATGATAAATATTTGTCTAAGCGTATTATAGTTTTACTGCTCATTCTTTTTACGTTTTTTATTTGTTTCTAATACAAATGCCTCTAATGATTCGCATAATGCAAGAGCATCATCTATATGGTCGCAGAAGAATTCACGTCCAACAAGATCAACGAACTTTGATTTTTCCATAATTTTCATTGGCTGCTCATTTACATGTGAAAATACGAGCTGAATATGATTTTTTCTACATTCCTCGTAAATTGTTTCAAAATTATGCATTGCTGTTGCATCAAGGGCATCAACTCCACGCATTCTAAGGATTAAGAAATTGTATTTGTTATCCATTGGAAGCTTAAGAATATTATCAGCAGCTGCAAAGAACATAGGACCTGAGAACTCGTATACAAGTGTGTCCTGAGGAACTTTTTTAAGTGAAGTACGATCATCATCGTTATCTTCATCTTCAATGTACTTCCAGCCTTCAACATGAGTTACTTCACTCATTCTCTTCATGAAGAGGAATGCTGCTGCAATAAGACCAAACTCAATAGCAACTACAAGGTCAAATACAACTGTTAACACAAATGTTAATACTAAAACTGCAACATCTGATTTTGCTGCTGTTTTACATAGCTTAATGAAATTCTTATATCCACACATGTTATAAGCAACCTGGAAAAGGATAGCTGCTATACATGGCATTGGAATAAGTTTTGCATATGGCATAAGGAACACAAGCACGAGAACAAGAGTTACTGAATGAACCATACCAGCAATTGGTGTACGTCCACCATTTTTAATATTAGCAGCTGTTCTGGCAATAGCTCCTGTTGCTGGAATACCACCAAAGCAAGCAGAGCCGATATTTGCAACACCTTGTGCTACAAGTTCCATATTTGAACGATGCTTTGACTGAATCATACTATCAGCAACAACTGCTGAAAGAAGTGATTCAATACCTGCAAGGATTGCGATTGTAAATGCATTTGAAAACTGAGATCTAATCATTGCAAAGCTGAATAAATCTTTAGTTACTGTAAATGAAGGAAGCTTATTTGAAAGGTCTGGATAAAGACTTCCAATTGTATTTACATTAAGTCCCATGAACTTAACAAGTAGAGCAGATACAATTACTGCAATTAATGAACCTGGTATCTTTTTACTAACCTTTGGCCATAAAATTAATATAGCAAGACAAACAATACCAACAATAACTGCCTGGAAATTAATAGTAGATATATTTTTTCCAATAGCTTCTAACTTTTCTACTGTTTCAATTGTAGGTGTTCCTTCTGGGTATTTAAGTCCACAAAAATCTTTGACCTGTCCAATGAAAAGAGTAACTGCAATACCTGCTGTGAATCCAGTTGTAATTGTATATGGAATATATTTTAATAATCCACCAAATCTAAATATACCCATAAGTACAAGTAAGATACCTGCAAGAATTGTGGCAATCATTAAGCCTTCAGTACCGTCTTTAGCAACGATTCCTGCAACAATAGTTGCAAACGCTGCTGTTGGACCAGCAATCTGTACACGGCTTCCGCCAAGAAATGCTACTAAGAATCCTGCAATAATAGCAGTATAAATACCCATTGTTGGTGTAACGCCTGAGGCAATGGCAAGGGCTATTGATAATGGAAGCGCAATTATTGCAACAATAATACCTGCAACAATGTCCTTCACAAGCTGTTCTTTAGTGTAGTCCTTCATGACACTAAATAGCTTTGGTTTTAGTTTTTCCATAATTCTCCTCACTTCCAGCCTATATCATATAGACTTCAAAATCCTATTTATTCTATCACAATTATTTACAAATAAGCGTTATTTTTCACGGCTTTTCAAAATTTAGTTACTATCATATAATATCCATTAAAATATAAGGATTTTATTATAAAAAATGAACAGAGAATTAATCAAACATACATTTAGAGAATACGTTAAAGACTATAATACAGAAGATCCAAAGATAGCTTTAAAAATAGCTCACACATTTAGAGTTGCTGATATAAGTGAGAAAATTGCAAAGACAATTGGGCTAAATGATGATGATATAGATGTGTCATGGGCAATTGGAATGCTTCACGATATTGGACGTTTTGAACAAATAAGACGCTACAATACATTTAATGACTCAAAATCAGTAAATCATGCAAGCTTTGGAGTTTCACTTTTATTTGATGAAGGTTTGATTGAAAGATTTGAAATAGATGAAGATATTCTTGGGTTTATTAGACTTGCTATTTTTAATCATAATGTATACAGACTACCTGCTGATTTATCAGAAAAAGAGCTGACTTTTTGTAAAATAATACGAGATGCTGATAAAATTGATATTCTTCGTGTTAATTATGAAACACCAATGGAGGATGTATATAACCTTACTACAGAAGAACTTAGAAATTCAAAAATATCTGACTCTGTTTTTGAAGCATTTTTCGAGGAAAGCGCAATAAACCATTCTTTAAAAAAATCGGGTGTTGATATGCTTATTGGACATATTTCTCTTGTTTTCGAACTTGAATATGACATAAGCCGAGAAATATTAAAGGAACAGGGATTTCTTAAAAAACTTATGGATTTTGAATCATACAATGAAGAAACAATAGAACGACTTAATGTCATTAGAAATCATATGAGTAAGTATGTTTAGTTAAAAAGGCTCGCCAAATGGCGAGCCTCTTTCATTTATTGCAACAACTATTATTCAGCTGTTGGTTCTACAATAGTTTCTTTCTTTTTACTAAGAGTATTAAATCCTACCTTAATTACATATCCAAGTGTGTACATGAAGCATGCCAAACCAACAATCCATCCGACAAATGGAATAACCTTGATAATAGCTGCAGGTAATACTGCAAGCATTGTTTCTATAATAGGATTAAATCTCTTACCAAGCTTATCAAAGATTAAATATCTACCAAATGAAGCAAATGCAAATACACGGCTTGTACACTTAATTACTGCAAGTAAAACTGCTGTAAGTCCGGCTACTGGTAAACCAATAAATGTAACAGATGCAATTACTATAAAGAATGGTACTGCGATAATTCCAACAAAACCTGTTACAAGCATCTGCAATGGAGTTTTCTTAACCATTTCTGTAGCATCATCTAAGTGCTTACTAAATAATAATCTAAATACAACTGCAAGTAATGCGAATGCAAACAACCAGTAAATACACTTTTTAATTCTTTTTATAAGAGAAAGAAGGATAGTTGCTTTTCCTGCTTTTATTACAGTTTTTTCAACATCATCTGATGATTTGTCTTTTTCAACAACCTGTTCAAATGTTACATTTCCTTCTGCTATTTCATCTGCTTCAGGATTCTCTTTTGCCTTAATATTTAAGTTACCACTGATATGAGCGTTATCACCAAAAGTAACTGTATCTGCATCGATTGAAACGTCACCATCTACGTTAGCATCAAAGAATACGTTTGAACCACTAACATTTGCACAATCATAATCACCTTTTACATTTACATTAGCACCAGCTGCATATAAAGCCTTTGCAGAAGTATTCTCGCTAAGTATTACATTTGAACCAGCTGCAAAAATATTATTTTTAACATCAGAACCAAGTGTAACGTTATAACCTGCAGCAAATACAGATCCACCAACATTATTTTCTTTAAGACTTACATCATAACCTGCAACAAATGTGCTTCCGTTTACTTTAATGTCCATTGCAGAAACGCTCTGTCCAGCCATGAACATTTCGTTATTTACATCCTTGCTCCAAGATACTGAATTACCTGAGCAAAATACATTTCCCGAAGAATCAGTAGAAACGTCATCATTACCTGCATGTACAGGAGTTGTATTTGTTGTTACAACCAAACCTAACATAATTGCAAATAATGCAATCTTCTTGAATAAATTCTTTTTCATTTTTACTCCTCTAAATATAACTTTTATATGTAACATCACTTCTCGTTTTAGTCCGGACTTGTTCAAATAATAAAACGAGTTAAGATGTCTTAACTATAGGAATATTATCGCAATTTTTATTAATACAGTAAATAACAAAACTACACAAAAAATGCTATAATATTTACTAGTTTATTGGAAATAGTGAAACATATTTTACTGAAATGACAAAATACACAGGTAAAACAGCAACAAGCGGTATCGCTATTGGTAAAGCATACAATTTTAAGATATCCCAAAATTACGTCAGAAGACATCATATTGATGATACTGATGCTGAGATTTTGCGCCTCGAGGAAGCTATAATTTCTGTGAAAAATACATTAAAGGAAACATACATTAAGGCTTCATCTGAGACAGATAAAAATAATGCAAGTATTTTTGAAGTTTACCAGCTTATTTTAGATGATGCAGACATTAAAGACTCAATTATAGAAATCATTGTCAAAAGGCATGTCAATGCTGAATTTGCAGTTACTGTTGTTTACAGAAAAGTCGTTAAAAAAATTAAAAACTCAAAAGATTCTTATCAGTTAGAGCGTATCGATGACGTAAAGGATGTTTATAAGCAGATTATTTCAAGTCTTAATAAGAACGAAGTTGCAAAATCAGAGCTTTCATCCCTTGCAAATAATATTACTCCTGGCGATTCTGTAATTATTTTTGCGGATGAACTTACCCCAAGTGAAATAATAAATATTGATAAATCAAATGTTACAGGATTTGTAATTAGTAAAGGATCACTTAATTCACATGCAACTATTATTTTAAAATCAATGGGATTCCCTGTAATCATTGGTGTAAAATATCAAGATTCAATGGAAAATAAATTCTGTATTGTAGATGCAGATACAGGGGAACTAATTGTTGGACCGGATAATGACTTTATTTCTCAGTATGAAAAGATGCAAAATAAAATAGAACTGGAAAACAAAGAGTTCTTAAAAGTCATTAATAAAGAAACATTAACAAAAGATGGCAAAAGAATATATTTATATGCAAATGTAGTTGATGATAATGATTTGTCAAAAATAAATGACTATAACGCAGATGGAGTCGGATTATTTAGAAGTGAATTTCTATATCTTAAAAATGAAAACTATCCTAGTGAAGATGAACTTTTTATTGCATTTAAAAAGGCTGCAGAAACGCTAAGAAATAAAAGACTCATTATTAGAACATTAGATATTGGTCCTGATAAAATACCAGAATATTTTATAAAAGATAAAAATATTAATTATGAGGAAAGTATGCGTGGTGTGGAGTTTTGTCTAAATAATATAGACTTATTTAAAACAGAACTTAGAGCGATAATTAGAGCCAGTGCATATGGAAATGTTGCAATTATGTACCCAATGGTTAACACATCAGGTACATTCATTCAAATAAAAGAAATAGTAAATCAGGTTGTTTCGGAACTTAATAACGAAAATATAACCATTGGTTCTTTTATTCAGGGAGCAATGATTGAAACAAAAGAGGCCGTTAAAAATTCTGATGCTATTTCAAAAGAGGCCGATTTTATCAGTATTGGATCAAACGATTTATCTGATGATTTGTTTAATCCTAATCATGATAGAAATAATACATCTTTTTTTACTAAAGATAATTATTCAGAACTCTTAGACAACATTAAAATAATAATAGATAACGGTCATAAAAATAATATAAAAGTAGAAATATGCGGAGAGCTTGCTTCTAATATTAATTTTACAGAACAACTTCTTAAAATGGATATCGATGGGCTATCTGTTGTTCCTTTAGAAGTCTTAAGAGTAAGAGAGAAAATATTAGGTATATAAAATCGTGGGTATGTACTAAAAAAGCCTCTCTAAATGAGAGGCCTTTAGAATGAACTATACGGAGAAATCAATGTTTCCTCCAACGGATGGATTAACAGAAAGCTCCATCATCTTAGTAAGTTCATTTGCTTGAGAGCTGACAACATCAAGTGACATGCCTAAAAGGCTTGTATTGACACGGCTTAAAGTGTCAGCCTGTGCCATTCCCATAGCAAGCTGTGGGATTGAATCTACAGAAAGACCTGTAATATCCATAATATCAACTCCTTTTGTTTATTCCGGAATAATCCGGTTAAATAATATATCGTCATTATACACTAGAAAATTAATTTTTGGAGATTTAATATGAACTACTC
>JAUNNN010000075.1 GCA_030531435.1 Lachnospiraceae bacterium | reverse complement strand
ATTGACTTAGCTGTTGCAATAATATCAGGCTGAACACCTGCTTCTTTCCAATATTTGCATATGCAGCATGTATATTAATCACTTCAATAGTATCTAGGAAAGGGGACCCAGTTTTGCAGGGCACTATTCAACTTGGCGTTATGGGTTTACTGACTCTGTCACTCTCAATGCTTGTCACAGGTAATGTATTGTTACCTTGGAAAGCATCTCAGATTGTTATGCTCCTATGTCTCGTCCTAGTATGTAGTTGCTTTGGATTTGCTATGCAGCCACTAGCACAAAAATATCTGGATGCAGGAACTGCTGCCATGATGACAGCAATTAATCCTATGACGGCTTCTATAATCGGAATAGTAGTTGCACACGAAAGTCTCGGAGTTGTTAAATTTCTTGGATATGCGCTAATTTTATCAGGACTGCTAATCTAGCCAAAATTAATCAATAAGATCATTTTGGAATCTTGATAAATGCTCGTATGGCAAGATTAGTCTTCCTCTGAATAATCCACATCCATCGTTTACTACACTATTATTTATTGCACCAAACATATTTACATTTACTTCAGATAAATCAATTTCGTGTAGTTTTACAACTCTTTCATATGCCTCATCAAATATTGGATAAATACCCATTGGTATTTCGTCACGTCTTGTTCTTTCCTCTTCCTGTCTCTTCTCGTATCCAAGATGATTTGCGGCACCTATTTCAGCATAGTCGTCCATATCCTTTGTTCGTAACTGGACTTCGATATAGCTTCTTGAAATATTATCATACAAGGTAATATGAAGAGACTGGTATCCTATAGGAGTAGGATTCTCAATATAATCCCTAAAGTAAGGTATCAATTCCTTAGAAAGTCTTTCAGAATGATTTTTGTTTTCTTTCTCAGAAATCTGCACACTAAATCCTCTTTCCTCAAGAAATTCTGGAAGCATATTTGCAATCTTATATAAATAATCTAATTCAGTTTCTTTTCTATTATCGCCTTCTTTAATATGACATTGAGGCATAGATACTACAATTCTATAGGCAATTAAATCTCTAAAGCAGCTTAGCTTCTGTTTTAAATCATCAATAGATGGAAAATCTCCATTTTTTTTATAGTAATCATAAACATATTCAACAATATATCCATTAAACTTTTCTTCGGCTCTTATAATTGATTTAATACGACCTCTAAAAGTAAAAGCTAAAAATGGATATTCCTTTGCCATAAGCTTATATAATTCTCTTATTCTTTGAGACTGGGATGATAGGAAATCATTATGTTCTAATATCTCTATTTGCTGTAATAGAAAGTTACAGTGCACTAAGTCTATGCTATTGTGTGCATTTAGCGCATTATCCTTTAAATCTTTTGAGTACTTATGCAATATTTTAAGAACTGTATCACCTGAATATAAATAGTCGTTTAAAGAAATCATAACTGCTCCTTGCCTTGTGATATATTCATTTTAACATATTCTATGAATTCTGTTGCAGCATGAGAAAGTGTTTTGTATTTGTTCCAAATAAGAATATATGAAGCAGTTGGCGCTGGGTTTTCAAACCCCTTAATAACCACATCATCTGAATTGATTATGTTTTTTATTGATTCTGGGAATATAGCAATTCCAAGTCCCTGTCTTGCAAGCTCATAAGCAGACAAAACGTGAGCGACTCTGCATCTTACCTTTGGAGTTTTATTTGTACCTCTAAACCATTCTCCAATTTCAGAAAGCCTTGATTCACGAGAAGGAATTATAAGCTCGTAATCAGCTATCTGATCCATAGTAACCTTTTTACCCTTTTCTTTAAGTATGGGGTGATTCTTTGGAATGATTGCAACCCATTTCTCACTATAAATTGGAATAGAATTAAGTCCCACTCCATTATGAGGCTCCATTATTACAGCTACCTCACATAATCCATTCATTACACGGCTTACAACATCATCTGAATTGCCATTCCACAATGTATATTGCACATGAGGGTTTTCTTTATGGAATCCTGAAATCCATTCAGTTAAAAGTCTTGGAGCATTTCCTTCGACTGTACCAAGATTTAACATTCCCTGAAGTCCATGCTTTAATTCCTTAACTTCAGATGTTGAATGATCTACAAGCTCCAGTACTTGAATGGCATACTGTTTAAATAGCATTCCCTCATCAGTCAGCGACAGAGCATGCTTCTTTCTATTAAACAAAGTAACCCCTAGCTCATTTTCTAAATCCATTATTTGTCTTGAAAGGGGAGGCTGTGCAATACAAAGCTTTTCAGCTGCCCTTGAAAAGTTCATTTCCTCAGCTACTGCCAGGAAATATCTAATATGACGTAATTCCATTTGTGATACCTTCTGAGTATAGTAAATTGTTTAATATATGTATTTCACATATTATCTCTCAGGAGATATTATAATGTCAACAAGAGAGATACAAAACAAAAACTACTGAATTCATTAAAGCATCTCTTAAGTAAAACAAATAAGGAGGAAAAAGTTATGAAGGTTAAAGAGTTTTTAAAAGAGTATTACGGAACATTTGCTAGAAGATAATTTTAGAAGCTAATTATTTTAAAAGGAGGAAAACACTATGAAGGTTAAAGAATTCTTAAAAGAGTATTATGGTACATTCGCTAGAAGATAAGGCAGGTGATTTATATGTTGAAAGAAGTATTTATTCCTGAATTATAAAATAACTTGAAAAGGAAAATTGAATATGGTAAATATACGAAACGTTAATTAAAGGCCTATACTGAACGATGACAGTATAGGCCTTAATATTTATTTTATTTGATTTTTAACTGCTTTTGCAATTGAGACTGAAACATCATTATATGGTATAAGTGTTGATTGGAATGCGTGGTATAAGTCAGACTTTCCTGGCCATACTGTACCAATAACATTATTATGCTCATCAAGCTGATGGAACCATGAGCCATTCGTTTTGTCATGTACGCATGTATCTAAATATTCCATAAACATGGCATAATCATTAGAAAATTTAATATCCTCTGTAACATTATATAAGACTGCAGATGTGTTAATTGCTTCTGCAAGTGTCCAATGCATTCTATCTGTTACTACAGGTACACCTTCCCAGTCTGTGGTATATGCGATACCAGGTTCACCATTTCTATTCCATGCATCAGAAATAGCTGTATTATACAGATTTACTGCTGCGTCAATGTATGACTGTAAACTAGAATTATCATCTTTATAGGTCGATATTGCCCACTGTGTAATAAGTCTTGCCCACTCTATTCCATGTCCTGGAGTTGCTCCATATGGCTTAAACTGATCTGCCTTATTATCAATGTTGCATTCAAGATCCGCAGTCCAGTCACTAGTAAAGTGCTCAGGAATACGCCAGTTATTATCTTTAGCCCAACTAATTACTCTATCTATTATTCTTCCGGCTCTGACTCTGTATTTGTCATCTGAAAGTGCATCAGCTGCTGCAAGAAATGCCTCCACTGTATGCATGTTTGCGTTAAGGCCTCTGTAGCTACTAAGCTCAGTGAAATCTGTATTCCATGTATCTACAGCAAGTCCTTCTTTTTCATCCCAGAACTTTTCATCATAAACCTTAAGTGCTTTATCTATTAATTCTTTAGCGCCATTAACATCTGCTAAGTATGCTGATGTACCAGCAAGGATTACAAATGCATGTGCATAGCACTGCTTATCTGGAAGTATATCACCATTAGCTGTCAATCCTGCATACCAACCCGATGACTTTTTATCATATAACTCTTCACTTATTCCTTTTATAGCAGCCTCTGCAAGCTCTCCACAGCCATCAACACCAAGCATTTTTCCTATGCTGTATACATGTGCCATTCTGCATGTTATCCAGGTTTCCCTTGGTCTGTCTGTCCATGGAGTTCCATCATCTCCCAAATAATATGATGATCCACTTTCTGATGGGAATCTCTTTCCAAACGAAAGTAATTCATCTCTTAAAAATTTCTGAAAATCTTTATTTTCTTTTGAATTAAGCTGATATTTCTTATTCATATAAACGCCCTCTACTCATATCATAAAAACTTTTTCTAACCAACCCAATATCATAATATCATTTTATTTATAAAAAACAAAAGTTGCCTATCAATTAATGTTTCTTCAAGTTGAAAATCACTCCAACCATGTTCTGGGTTTGTCAGTTCAAAATAGCATCACAAAAATTTTTTATTTCATCAGTTCTTGCAGCAACATCCTCTTTATATTCAATAGAACATAGACCTAACTTACCACAGGACTCAATCTCTAAATGACTATGAAAATGTTCAATACTGCTAATGATTCTTTCACACTCAGGCATACCTGGACCTGTTCTCAACGCAATGGTATATCCTTTTTTACCAGAAGATAGCTTTGCATGTGGTTCATGCGTATTACTCCATGGCGTACATCTATCTATAAACACTTTGAATTGCCCAGGAATATCCGCCCAGTATGAAGGAGACACGGACACTATTTTGTCTGCCCATTCATATTGTTCCATTATCTTGATAACATCATCTTTTTGAAAACACTGTGCAGTGTTATGGCAGGTTCTACAGCCCTTACATAAAGTAACTTCATAATCATCAATGCAAATGCTTCTTACTTCGTTTCCTTCACTAACATTATCTTTTACTATATTTACTATTTCTGCTGTCGCACCATTTCTGACTGGACTGCAATTTATAATAAGTATTTTCATAAGTTCTTCTCCTACAAATTCAAATTCGCTCAACTTCGAATAGGACTTTATATGGTAATTTCTACTTGATTACCTTCTATACCAATAATACAACTTTCATAATATCCATCGCCTGTTGTTCTTGGTCCACTAATCACATCATATCCATCCGCTTTCAGCCTATCAGTCAGAATATCAACATTTTCTTTTGAGCCTACAGAAAAAGCAATATGAATATACCCCGTTCTTGCGGTATCTTTTTCCATATCTACCATACAAGGTTTATTCATTATTTCTAAACGAGCACCATCTCCAAAGGTCAAAAAATAGGATTTGAAATCTGTTGACTTATTATGATAGCCAGCATTAGATTTTGCATCAAAATACTTTATAAAGAATTCTTTTGTTCTTTATAAGTCATTAAC
>JAUNNN010000026.1 GCA_030531435.1 Lachnospiraceae bacterium | reverse complement strand
AGTGTTATGAAAAATAGAAAAATAAGGAAAATATCAATCATCATCCCTGTATACTATAATGAAGAAAACTTATATCCATTATATGATAGTCTTAGGGAAAAGCTCATTGATGTTGTAGATTATGATTATGAGATATTAATGGTAAATGATGGTTCAGGAGATAAAAGTTGGGAAATTATAGAGGATTTGTCATCAAAAGACCCACATATTATTGGCATAAACTTGTCTAGAAATTTTGGATCGCACGCGGCAATTCTTTGTGGATTATCTAATTCAACGGGTGATTGTGCAGTTGTAAAAGCAGCTGATTTGCAAGAGCCAACCGAAATGATTATTGAAATGGTTAATGAGTGGCAAAATGGAAACAACGTTGTTTTGGCAACAAGGGAAGGTCGAAACGAAAGCTTGTCCAAGATAGCATTTGCGAATTTATATTATAGTATTATAAGAAAATTTGCTCTTCCAAATATGCCCAAAGCTGGATTTGATATATATCTTATAGACCGAAAAGTTATAGAAGTTCTTGACATGCTTGACGAAAGAAATAGTGCATTAACGTGTCAAATTTTATGGAGTGGTTTTAAAACAAAAGAAATAAAGTATACTCGTCAAGCTCGTACAGCAGGAAAAAGTCGATGGACACTTCAAAAAAAGATACGTTTAGTTATGGATACATTGTTTAGTTTTTCAGCAGTTCCTATTTCTATTGTTTCAACTGTTGGGGTTTGTTCATTTTTGGGTGCCATTATTTGGGGTATTGTTGAGACAATTCTAAAAATAATGGGTGCAATTGAAGTGGAAGGCTGGACGACTCTGTTTATTTTTAACCTTGGTAGTTTTGGAATAACTATGCTTACACTTGGAATCATTGGAGAATACTTATGGCGTACTTTTGATGCAAGCCGAAATAGACCTCCGTATATAATAGAGAATATGACGAATAATGAGGAACGTTGATTTCGAAATAATACAAATATTTTATTTAATATGATGTTAATTATTGTTGCTTCACTGCATGAAAAAAAATAACATCCTTAATTGCTCCATTGGGATTCTTTGGAGCCCTGTTAAGTCTTCGATCTGAAACATAAGTCATTTCATTAAAACCACATTTTCTGTATAGTTTTATGGCTGAAGCATTAGTTCTCAAGACGTTCCAGTATACTTCAGTTAGATTATAAACATTAAATGCAATAGACATAATTTCATTGACAGCGTTGTACGCATATCCTTTTCCTTGCGCACTTTTTCGCAATACGATAGCAAACTCACAGTCATTATATTTTTTATCAATCATCTTCAAACTAACTGTTCCTTGATATTCGTCATTATCATCTATAATTGCCATGTGGCAATTGTTGTAATCGCTAGCGCTGTTTTCAATAAAATTAATGCAATCATCAATAGTACGATTAATAAAAATATCAGGCTGTAGTCCTTTCAATACTTCTTTATCGTGCATCCATTCGAGCATCAATGGAGCATCTTTTGTCTTTAGTTTTCTGAGCATAGAGTCACTCCTTCTATATTTTCAAATGTTTTTTACATAATAGTTTATTGTATATTATACATGAATCTGATATTATTATATGAAATTTGGTGTGTTTTTCAAATGCTTTTTAGGAAAATATGATATGAGAGTATATGGTCCACAATATTTAGAATTTAAACAAAATGGGGATGAAAGAGGTCATCTTGTAGTTTGTGAAAGTAATGGAACGGATATCCCATTTGATATAAAAAGAATCTTTTATATATATGGCAGTAAGTCAGATGTCGTTCGTGGTAAACATGCAAATCGAAATTCGGAATTTGTGCTAATTAATGTGCATGGTACTAGTAAAGTGAAAGTTATGGATGGAAAGGGAAATGAAATAGTATTTAATTTGAATCGTCCTCATACTGGCTTATATATTCCCAAAATGGTGTGGAAAGAAATGTATGACTTTAGTGAAGATTCGGTTCTTTTATGTTTATCTTCTGAACACTATAATCCAGATGAATATATTCGTGATTATAATAGATTTGTTGAAATTGTAAATAGATAAAAGGGTTGATGATTATTTTTTAGACGGTTTGTAATAGTATTTTATAAATACACTTATGTGCTATGAAAAAAATTAGAAACATTTATATTTCTTGTTCAAAAATAGAAAAAGCTATATTGTGTGCATCGTTTATTATCGCGTTGTTTGCGGCAATGTTTTTTTGTCACAGAGACTCTTGCGAGGCAATAATCCCATGGGGATTGGATTTTATTAGGACAGTAAAATCAGGAAGAGTGTTGGACTACTATTATCAAGTACGTGGTATTGGAATGTATAATATATTAGTCATATGTATAAGTGCTTTGTGGCAGCTACCTATGTTTATTATATTAAGACTATTTAATATTGAATTGTATGTAGTATATGTTGTATGGTGGAAATGTTTTCTTATTTTGATTCTTATATTAAATTGTTATATACTTGGATCAATTTTAAAAATTCTCAAATGTGATCATAAAACAATTTTTACAGGTGTTTTAGCGTATATATTGTCTCCAATAACACTTTGGGGAAATATTGCCATGGGACAAATTGATACTATAGCGACGCTTTTTATTCTGTTAGCAATTTTTTATTTTATAAAAAATAAATATCATAAAATGTGTTTATTTGCTTCTGTTGCAATTACTTTTAAAATTATTCCAATAGTTCTTTTTGTTCCAATAATAATTATTGTATCAAAAAAAATAAAAGAATTAGTATTATATTTTGTAGAACTTGTTTTTTTGCCTATCTTAATAGAATATCTAAGTCGATGTATAGGAGGATATGTTGAAACAAAAAATACATTTGGTTTAAGTCTCATATATGAGAATAATTATAATTATACAAATATTTTTATTTGTTCCATGATTGTTCTTTATGTCATATCATATGCATGTAATGATGGTGATAAAAAAAAGGCTTTTTTATTTGCTACGATAGCATATGTAATATTCTTGCTTAATGTATCTTTTCATCCACAATGGGTAATATACATTCTCCCATTTTTAATTATATTGAGTACTTATATAATAGATAATTTTATTTCTGTAATGTTAATTTTTTGTACTAATCTTGGATATATCATGTTTGTAATATCGTTATGGGAATATAAAGTTGATAATTACATGGTAAATAATGGGATCCTTCCATATATATTTGGATATAAGTATAATGGAAAAACATTATGGCAAACGATATTGGTAGATATTAGTTTTGGTAAATCATTATTTATTGCAGGCATTATTTCGATAATTGTTCTTTCTAACATTAGCAATACTACTAAGAGGGTTTTATTTAAAGAAGATGTTATAGGTGAATATTTATGTTATTTTATATGTTCTATTCCATCTATTTTAATAATTTTGTCTAGCTTTATTTTATATTTTAATATCTAATTTTATGAGGATGTTTACATTGAAGAAAGATCAAAGAATATTATTTATAGATTTTTTAATAATATTTTTTTCAATAATTCTAATCAATATATTTTTTAATCCAAACTGTAACCAGTATTATGATTCTTGGAAATATTGGGATATTGGTAAAGGGTTCTTAAAAGGTGATATAGAATTATTAAGAGGATATTTTTTCCCTGGTTTTCTTGGTTTACTATATGGGGTTTTTGGAGATTATTCACAATATATTTGGGTGGTGTTTTCTGCATTATTAGAAGCCTTCTATTTTGTATATATAACTAGCGTTTTATGGGATAATAATATGTCAGATAAAATGGTCTTTAGAGTGGGAAGATATATTAACTATCTTGTAATTCTAATTTTGTTTTCTGGACTTTTTTATTATACTCTGAGTGATTTGTGGACTTTTATATTTGCATCCTCTTCACTAGCGATTATTAAGTTATTAAATAAAACTAATTTGATAAAGTATAACATAGTATACTGTTTTATATTCGGAATGTTGTTGTATATTTCATATAATATAAGAACAATTTATTTGTTTTTTTCTGTTGGTGCATTGGTACTTCTAATAATATCATTGAGAAAAAGCTTTACAGGTATAAAATCACTAATTTGTTTTATAACAACAGTACTAGGTACATTTGTTTCTGCATTACCTCAGTTTATTTTAAACAGAAAAGTACTCGGACTTTTAAGTTTTAAGGTTCAGACTACAAATTTGTTTTCGTTACAATTAATATGGGGAACTGCATATCAACAGTATGCCACATATATAGGGGATGAGGTGGATAACCCTTGTGTTTTTTTCATTGATCCTGTTGGACAGAATGTTTTATCGTCTGTTGGAATAAAACTAAATGCAACTGAAGTAATTTCTGGAATGGATTCCATTTCAATAATAAGCTATTTTAAGATGGTTTTAACACATCCAATGGAATATGTAGGTATTTACTTTAGACATCTAGTGAATATGCTTTTTCCTATGTGGCCTTCTCAATACGTAAATAATTTCAATAATAACAAAATTCCTTACGCAATAATATCGTTTACATTATTTTACTTATTTGTTTTGGTTTTACTCAAGAGATGTTATTTATCATTCTATAACCAAATTATTTTACTTCCGATTCTCCTTCCTGTAATTGCAATCACTCCTGGAGCTGTAGAATCAAGATATTTCCTACCATTATTTTATTACATGGCAGGAACGGTATGCCTCAACACGGATTATAATAAGTTGTTAGATGAAATAAAAGGTAATAAACTGCAACACATAGTTGTTTTTGTATGTATATTTTTATTGTTTGTGTCAATATGGTCGACAATGCTTGCAAGTTATTCAGGGCCAATAGATATTCATATATAATAACTGAAAAACGTCTAGCGTATGTTCATTATTTTTAGTAATGATTGCATATTCTAACTTGAAAAGATGGCTCTATAGGTTTTGTAGGAATTAATATGAATGTAATTTTAAATAAAATTAAAAATATGTTTTTGGGCTGGATTAATGATGATGTAAATCGTTATATTCGTAGAGGTGTTCAGATTGGATCTGGAACAAAAATATATTCATGTGATATAGATTATGGTCATGGGTATTTAATTAAGATAGGTAATAATTGTACAATTACACATGCAACGATTCTTTCTCATGATGCATCGACAAAACATTATATAGGATATTCTAAAGTTGGTAAAGTAGTTATAGGTGATGAAGTGTTTATAGGATATGGTTCTGTCATTTTACCTGGTGTTACTATTGGAAATAGAGTGATTGTAGGCGCAAATACAGTTGTAAGAAAAAGTATACCCGATAACTGTGTTGTATCAGGCAATCCCATGACTATATTGTGTTCAACGGATGATTTCATTAATAAGCATGAAACCTGTATGAAGTCACTTCCTGTATTTAATAATAGTTGGAGAGATAAGACACCTAAGGAAAAAGATTATGAAAGAAACGTTTTAAAAGATTCAATAGGATATGACATATAAATCATTATGGTATTAAATATGGATAAGCCCATTATTTCATTAATTATTCCTGTATATAATACAGAAAAGCATCTAGAAAAATGTCTAAATAGAGTCATTGATCAAACTTATAAAAATTTAGATATTATATTAGTTGATGATGGTTCAACAGATGAATCGGGTCGCATTTGTGATTCTTATGCGGAAAGAGATTCAAGAATAAGAGTGTTTCATAAAATTAATGGAGGTGTATCAGATTCCCGTAATTTAGGATTAGATAAGGCTTTGGGTGAATATATTGGTTTTGTGGATTCTGATGATCTAATAGATATACAATTCATTGAAGTGCTTTATAGTAATGCGGTAAAACATGACGCTGGTATATCTGCATGTGGAATGTATGGGTCATATAATATCACGAAAATTCGCAAGAATATAGGACAATGCTTGCATTATAATTCTTCCGAGGAAGTCTTAAGAAATCTTTTTACAGCTGGATCGGTATTAGGAAGTAGCTGTTGTAATAAACTTTTTAGAAGAGAAATCGTAGAAAGTATTAGATATAAAAACTATGTCGTTGGTGAAGATGTGGACTATCTATATGAGTGCATTATGAATAACAAAAAATCATTCGTATATGATAATAGAGTTCTATACTTGTATCTGTATCATGATACTTCTTCATCCAGAGGTATGTTTAGCATAGAGAAACTTAGTATATTAACTGTAGCAGACGATATTCTTTCTAAGACTCTTCTTTTGTCAGATTCTTTGGAGAATGCAGTATATGCATATCATCTAAGATGGCATATGTGTGTTGCCCAAAATATATACAATGCATGTAATAAAAATGATTTTAAAAGTTGCATTGATGACATTAGAAAAAAAATAAAAGGTAACTTAAATAAATATTTATGGAATCCATGTGTTGCAAAGGGTGATACGATTTTGTATATTGCGCTTTTATTTAAAATGTTTGGACCGGTGAATTGTATTCTGCGAGAATATAGAATAATAACTAAGTCTGTATAGAAATCTACAAAATATTAGAAATGAACTGATTAATAATATAAAATGAATGTAATAATGAAAAACTTCATAAATTTGGATATATCCAAGTTTATGAAGTTTTTCATTATTACGATAATATTTAACAATATTGAGAATATATACGAATAATATAGTTTTTAATTGACTGGTCATTAAAAACTATATAAGTTAATATTAAAACATCAGGGATTATGAAGTGAAAAATGCGTGCTAGTGTAATAATGTCTGTATACAACACAAAAGAAGAGTACTTGCAAGAAGCAATCGACAGCATATTAAATCAGACTGAAACTGATTTTGAATTCATTATTGTTGATGATTGCTGTGATGAAGATACTAAGCGTGTGCTAAGTTCGTATACAGATAATAGAATTAAATTAATAGTAAATAAAGAAAATAAAGGTCTTACATATAATCTAAATGTAGCTCTATCCATTGCTACGGGAGATTATATTGTCAGAATGGATGCCGATGATATAGCCTATAACACAAGAATAGAAAAGATGACTGCATACATGAATGAAAATCCTAATGTAAATGTTCTTGGTTCATATATGGATTGTGGAAATATTATCAGGAAGTATCACGGAAATATACCTTGGGAGATCAGAAAAGCGATGCTTCTTTTTGATAATGTTGGTTTAGGACATCCATCAGTTATTTTCCGTAAAAGTTTTCTTGATAAATATGATTTGTGTTATGATGTAGAAATCAAGAAATCGCAGGATTATGAAATGTGGACACGTTGCATTGAGTATTCAAACTTGAATGTTTACCCAGAGTGTCTTATGAAATACAGGATTCATGATGAACAGATTTCAACAAAACAAGCTAGCAATCAGAACGAGTACATGCGTACAGTAAAGATACGTCAGCTTAGTAAATTTAAGCCTTATCTTACAGATGATGAAATAAATGAATTTGTTGAAGGAGATAGAAATTCGAAATTATCACTCAAAGACTACAAAAAGATTTGCAAAAAGATTATTGTAGCTAATGATAAATATAACCTTGTAGATAATGATATTTTGAAATTTGTATTAAGACAAAAATATGGTGTTTATTTGAATTTTCATAATTTGTTCTTATACAGAATCGAAAAGTATTTATACGTTCCGTTTAATAAAAGGATCAATAAGTACACCGAAATAATAAAGGGAGAAGACGATAACTACAGTTATCAACCTATTTAATAAATGAAATTAGATTTAGAACATAAAACTATCTTGGTAACCGGAGCTCTTGGATTTATTGGATCCAATCTAGTTAACAAAATTATTTCAAATTATTCAGATGTTACAATCGTTGGTATAGATAATGTCAATGACTATTATGATGTTGACTTAAAGTTATACAGGCAGTCTCTGATAGAGGATTCTGTAAAGCGGTCAAAAAATACGTGGCATTTTGTAAAAGACAGTATTGAAAATAAGGCATTAATTGATGAATTATTTGATAAATACAATCCTGATATCGTTGTTAATTTAGCAGCTCAGGCAGGCGTTAGATATTCAATTGTAAATCCTGATGCATATATTCAGTCAAATATTATTGGTTTTTACAATTTAGTTGAAGCATGCAGACGCTCTTATGATAATGATAATAAAGGTGTGTCACATTTTGTATATGCGTCAAGCTCATCAATTTATGGAAATAGTGATAAAGTGCCATATTCAGTAGAAGATAAAGTAGATAATCCAATTTCTTTATATGCAGCAACTAAGAAATCCAACGAATTAATTGCTCACGCATATTCAAAATTGTATGAGATTCCATCTACAGGATTAAGGTTTTTCACAGTCTACGGTCCCGCTGGAAGACCTGATATGGCTTATTTCAGTTTTACAAATAAGCTTATAAGAGGCGAAAATATTGATGTTTTTAATTTCGGAAACTGCAAGAGAGATTTCACATATATAGATGATATTGTAGACGGCATTATTCGTGTAATGTGTAAAGCGCCTGATAGAAAGAAGGGCGAGGATGGACTTCCTGTTCCACCATACGCTTTATATAATATTGGAAATAGCCACCCTGAAAATCTTACTGATTTTATAGAAATTTTAGCTGAGGAATTGATTAGCGCAGGGATTTTATCAAGTGATTTTGATATAAAGACTCAAATGAATCTTGTACCTATGCAGCCAGGCGATGTTGCTATAACATATGCTGATACATCAAAGCTTGAAGAGGACTTTGGATTCAAACCGAATACCTCTTTGAGGGATGGGCTTAGGAAATTTGTCGAATGGTATAAGGGATATTACTGTAACAACTGATCAACAGGAACATCCAAATACTTCTCCCATGCATGCACTGCAAAAGGAACATTCTCTTTATCAATTTCCTCATGCATATTAGTTTCTAAAGCAAATTTAGCAGCTTCATCTGCAGCAGAGGTATATGTTGAGTTTTATTTATTTGCCATATTAGAAAAGAATAAATCTTCGTTAAGACGCCACGCGTATTTTATATATGCGTGATGTTTTTTTACTAGTCCGTATGTGGTACCAACTTTTCGAAGAGAATCCCCCATTTCCAACATAGAAATTCTTAGGATTATTTACGAAAATGCTTTTAAACCATTCTTTTGGTTCGTACAGTAAGTCAAAACAACCATTTTGCCATGGAGCACCCCAATAGTCAAAGACCTGATCTATAAAATAATTAAGTGTGTAGTCTGTATTTAAAATATATGTATTAGTATGTGCTATAAACATATATTCGTAGTCAAGGAAAGGCTGACAGAATTCCTTGGATAAAATAGTCTATGTCAAACTCTTTACATGTGGATATATTCGTAGATGTGATATGCGGTACGTACTAAGAACACTGGTGCTACAGTCATCTATAATACTTCATTTTCGATTAATATTATATATTGGGATGATAATAAAGGTTGATTTCATATATTGCTACATTCTGTATTAACAGGAGTTTTACTATAAAATACATTTTTATAAAAAAGCATGCCATATGTACATAATTTATAAATAGAAAATGTGCAAATATAGTTGATTCTAGTATGAATAAAAGTGATACAATGTTATACAGTAGTAATTGTAAATCTAATACATTTTGAATTGCTAATAGAAATGAATATAGTATTATATGTGTTTATTGATTAGACACAAATACAATGTTTAAGAGAAGTATGATATGAAAAATATAGTTGAAAAAATAAATTCAAAAAAACTAAATGGTGCCTTCATATGTTTGTTTTTGTTCATCTTTGCCGGAATAATAGTTATAAAAAATAGTATACAAGCTGACTCGATTGAATCAAAAATAGAAGATAATAAATTAATAATTAGTACAGCAAAAGAGTTATGTGACTTTTCTGATAGTGTTAATGATGGCGTAAATTATCAGGGGATACGAGTCATTTTAGATAATGATATTGATCTTGGAGAAGTTGGTTTCTATTTCCAACCTATTGGAATATATGATAGTGGAAACTATTTTTTTGGAATCTTTGATGGACAGGGTCATACAATTCGAAATTTTATTATTGATTGCAAAGAAGGAAATGCTAATAACGGCTTATTTGGAGTGTTAGGAGGAACAGTTTGTAACTTGTCATTAGATAATGGAATAATTACAGGTAATGAAAGCGGTGCAATATGTGCAACTTCTTATGGTGACGAGTCTGCAATTTATAATTGTGTTGTTAATAATGTGGTCCTGAATGCATATGGCAACGATGGGATGTGTGGAGAATTCGATGGAAGACGTGAGAATGTTATATTCGATAATCAATATGTAAACATGGATGACTGGGGCATGCTAGAGGAAAAACTATATGATCTTAATAATAGATTAATGAAATTATCTGAAGTAGCATTTAATACACCCATGAACCATTGGGAGATAGTGAATGATAGGCTAGTATTGTCTACAGAAGCTGATAGTACTGTCGATTTTGATTTGTATTTATCTGAAAAAAAACTGAATGACTCGATAAAGTCATTCTATTCTTATTCTGAAGGCGTGTACTATATAGTACTTCCTTATGAGAATAAAGGTGATGTAGGGTATATAGAGGCTTCAGATGCATATGGAAACACCCAGAAATACAATTTAAATTTAGAAGATAAAGAGATGACAGAAATTAATGTCGATTTTTATGGCAAAGAGTGTCAGATAAAGATAATGAATATGGAAAATACTCCATCGATTTTTATTTCTACAGGTGTTAAGTATTCTGAAGATATTTTGATTAGAAATAAAGATAATGAGCTTGAAGGAACTATACAGGTTTTTGATGAAGATGGGATTGAAAACTATAATAACGGCTTAGAAGCTATATCCGGGAGAGGTTATCACTCATGGCAGTTTGCTAGAAAAAAGGGATATGGATTTAAGCTATTGAAGAAGGGTAATTTGCTTGGACTTGGAAACGTAGAGAATTATGTTCTTTTACCAGGGCATAGAGATGAATCAATTTTATCGTATGTAATGACTATGGAAATGGATAAAATGCTTGATTGGCCTTATGCACCTGATTATAGACTAGTTAATTACTATCTAGATGGCGAATATCAGGGACTGTATATTTTATGTGAAAAAATCGAGATTGGTAAGAATCGTGTTAATATAAAAGAGAGGGTAGATGAAACAGGATCATATTTGTATGAAATGAGGCAGGATTGTTATGAGGGTAAAGAGGTGTTTGCAGTAGATAGTGGTAATACATATTTACTCAGAGGCCCGAAATTCCCAAGGAATAATGAGAAAGAGTACAGTATCGCGCTTTGGAATGAAGTTGAGAGTGGTATATTTAGTAATGATGGAATCAGTAATTCTGGAAAGCATTACACGGAGTATATCGATTTACCAACGTGGGCAAGGCTTTTTACGATTATTGAACTTAATGCAGAGTTTAGTATACATGGAAGTCTCTATTTTTATAAAGAAAGTGATGCAGTAGGAGATAGAAAAATACATGCATTACAACCTTGGGACGTTGAACACTCATACATATTAGATGAAAATATTAATGATTCTCTTTTTAGGGTAGCTTATCCAAATGAAAATAGAGGTCTACTTAGAATGCTTGCAGAAAAACAGGAGATGAAAGATGCTGAACGTAAGTGCTGGGAGGAGGAAGTTCGACCAGTGATAATAGAGCTTCTTTCGGATTCTGGTAACGGAAAGTCTTTCTTATGGAATACAGTAGATAAATATAAATTCGCATCAAAGGCAAATGAGATTAAGTGGGGAGAAGAACATAATTTTTCAGATAAGGCAGCCTCGATTGAGCAGTGGCTGAATAAGAGAATTCAGGTATTGGATAGGGACGAGTTTTACTAGATAATAATCTATTATAAGAATTAAAGGATGGTACATATATATGCGATTTGAAGTTCATGAGAAAAATATAAAAAATGATATAGCATGTGGAATAACACGCTGTATGAATTCAGCGTTTATATCGGGTAATTCATATCCGCAGGAGCCAGATTTTGTTGCTGAATTGGTAAGTGGGATACCACAAGACATATATAATAGCTTACGTGTGTATGCACCACAATATCAAATTGCTGTTTCGGGAGTTTTTTGCCATCAAAAGCCATTGGCAGATTTTGGGTTAGGAAGAAAACCAGAATTAGGAGATATGCTACTCGTATACATAGAGGATAATAAATATTCTAAAAAATGTAATGCACTTCTCATGCAAGCTAAAAAAATTGCTAAGTCACCATACATTATTTGTAATTCAGAAGCGCATCAGCTTAAATTATATGAAGAGTGGCCTACTTTTAAACTTGATCGTGCGGGAATTTATAATGGTACAGAAATAAATATTCAACCAAAGACTATAAATTCAGGCGCACAATATTTATTGCTTCAATCTCCATATAATGATGAAAAAAAGGTTTGTTGCGCATATCCAGATATAAAGCTTGTACCGGAAAAGAAATTGTCAGATCAGATTGTTGATCTAATGAAATTTTTTACAGGGCGTACTTTTTTATTAGATACATCATGCAAAGATGATTGGTCAAAACTGGTACAGGACTTAATAAGCATTAGTAAAATATCATCATATAATCGAACATCAGTTGGAAGGGTTAATGCTAGTAGGCAGACGAGTTTCGGAGACACCTCATTGTTTAATGAAATATATGAGAATATTGAAATGAACAATAATTCTATTGATAATACGGCTGTTTCATGTTTATTAATATATGCACGAGAAAGACAATAGGTGTTATATCAGAAAGAACTTCTATTGGAAGAATAATGGTTAATGAGATATTTTCATGTTCGCTAGACAAAGATTAGATTTATTGTTTAATCAGATAATAGGTGAATGCAATCAAGTTGCTTCATAAATAATAAACGATTAGGTAAATCAAAAACGTGAAGGAAAAAATACATAATTTTGCCGAAAAGGTATGTGATGAGTACTATTTTGTAGAGAAAAAAATTGGTTTTTTTCTAAAATACTTCTCCCACGCATGCACCGCAAAAGGAATATTTCCCTTATCAATTTCTTCCTGCATATTGGTTTCTAGAGCGAATTTCGCCGCTTCATCTACAGGGGCAGAGACATAACTAGAATTGGGCTTACTTGCCATATTAGAAAAGAATAAATCTTCATTTAAACGCCACACGTATTTTATATATGTGTGGTGTTTTTTTACAAGTTTATATGTTGGTGCCACTTTACGAAGAGAAAAGCCTCCGTTTCCAACATGGAGATTTTTTGGATTATTTACAAATACGCTTTTAAACCACTCTTTTGGACCATAAGGTAAATCAAAAGGGCCATTAGGCCATGGAGCCCCCCAATAATCAAAGTTCTGATCTATAAAATATTTTAGTGTGTAATCTGTATTTAAAATATAAGTATCAGTCTGAGCTATAAGCATATATTCATAATCAAGGAAAGGCTGATAGAATTCTTCAGATAAAATTAGCCTGCTGTAAGTCTTATTTGAACCAAAGTGTTTATCTGAAAATGGAATAAAATTGTCTATATCAAAATCTTTATATGCTGATATATCCATAGATGCAGGATGTACTGCAAATATGTCGTACTCGCTAAGTACACTAGCGTTACGACGTATTGATAAAATTTCATTTTCAGTTGGTTTAATATTATATATTGGAATGATAATGCAGGCTGATTTCATAAAATACTCCGGAATTAATCTAATAAGGGTATTTTACTATAAATTTTATGATATTTGCACATAAAACTGAAATTTGCCCATGATAAGAGAGGCGTATTTATATGTGGGCTTGTACTATGAAGATGTAATATTTGGATAAGAAACGGGATATGTGGTTTGCATTATAATAATAGTGTAGATTGTGTGGAATAGCATTAATAAAGACAAGAAAATAGGATATAAGAGTTATGAACTACAAAGATATTATGGAAAATACATATGTACCAAGTGGATTAAATCAATATGAAAAAGCACAGAGATATAATAATATAACAAGAACTGTAAGTCAGTTGCTGCCATCGAAATTATATCGATTTAGAAAATGTGAAGAGAGAAGTATAGATGCATTTTATAAAGATGAAATATGGTTTTCAAATGGTAGCGTAATGAACGATGATTTTGATGCCAGACTATACTACGATAAGGAAGCTATTTTAAATTGGATTGAGTCATTTATGTCTGATAATGGTTGTTTAAAAATAATTGAAGAAATTGGTAAAACAGATAAATTGCCTGTGGGATTTGGAGGATTGATTCCTAATGCCGAATGTGTATTTAATTTTTTGAAAAATATATCACGAGATCAAATGTTAACAATATCTCAACAATTTATGCAACTAATAAAGAATGACCTAAATCAGTCACTAGATTATATTACTCAAGAAGTGCAGTCAAGAACTAAATTTGCATGTTTTACTGAGAATATAAAGTCAGATATGATGTGGGGAAATTATGCAGATAATGCAACTGGTTTTGCTCTGGAGTATAATTTTGGAAAAGAGAATGTTGTTACATACGAAAGTGGTCTGAATGCTCAAAGCATTGTATGGGGGAATCTTTTCCCAGTAATATATGGGAAAAAGAGAATGGATACAACTTCATATGCAATATATTTGTTTCAGGTTAAATTTTTGTGTCAGGTTGCCCGAAGATGTGGGATACAATATGATCTAAATTGGGTTAATGCAATAGTTCCTTGTCCCGATGAATTTATGGTTACAAAGATAGCAATCAATAAGTCATATGATTGGAAGTATGAGAGAGAATGGCGCATGTTTTATACTACAAATGACATGTACTTAGCAAAGCAGGAATATTCATATGTTAAACATAAACCTACAGCTGTTTATTTGGGTAGAAAAATTAGTGATATACATCATAAGATTATTGTAGATATAGCAAAGGAAAAGAATATTCCGGTATATAAAATGGGATTTAATGAAGGGTCAAGATCATATAGATTAAGATGGGAAGAAGTAATATAAAAGTATGTCGTTTTCCCTACATGCTTATTGAAGTTTGAGTTTTTATTGTTTTCATAATAAAACTATATAATTCTAATAAATCATCAGAACTTTGCCACCAGTCATTTAGCAATGGTATATTCTGTAAATAGCATAGCTCAAATATAGGAAGATTTATTGTGGGTAAGGTTATATAGAAAATAGAGTTACTTTCTCCCTTAAAAAGTATAATTGAAAAGTTATTATTTAATTCATAACGAATATATCCACTTAAATGTTGAGAATAAAGGAATTTTTTTGCTGATAAATCCCAATTGGCAAGATCAATATAAATTGCAGTATGAGTTTTTATAGAAGCTTTGTTACATAAAGAAGGGTAACTATAGCGATCAGTAAAAAGCTTTCCGATTTTAAGAGCAAGATTAGGATTATAGTCTTTTTTAAGATATACTATTTCACCATCTCTAACATTAATTAGAGCAGTGGAAGTAGGGCTATTGTTGTTATCGCAAACATATGCGTAAAAGGCAGCATTTGTTATGTCGGTATCAGATGGATTAGACACAATTTTCTCTGAATACTTACGCTCATTGATATAACAATTTATGGATAGTATATATTCTAAAGGATTTTCTGTTTTTTCATAGACAACATAATAAGAATAATTATTTAAGTCGTATTGTTTTAAGAGATTATTGTTGGCCCAATTGGACATAAATCCAATGTCAAAAGCGAGTAAATATGGAAAATTTAGTTTATCAAATATTTGTTCGATGACAGATTTTGATAAATTATATATAGAAATTTTATTATTTTTTATATATTTTATTACTTTATCAAAACGGTAATTAGGATTAAACGATGATTTATCTTTCGTTATGGATGAAAGGGCGGAAGAACCCATAAAGTCAAGTTTGGTAATATCAATATTCATGCAATATTTTGCTAATAAAAGAATGTTTTCGGCTTTATTTTCTATTTGCTCTTTTGTTGGTTTAAATTTGTGTCTATCAAAAGCATCATCAAGAAAATCTTCTAAATCTTTAAAGTGATATTTATTGTAATAATCAGGACGTTTGGATCTGTATAGTTCCCATTCTTTGTCCATTAATTCTACATTATATGATTCTAAAAAAGATAATTCCCAGAAAACTGCTACACTTTCTTGAACATTGATTGAATTATCAAATATTATTTCTATAAAACCTTTGAATCTCTCACGGGTGTTGATATCTGTTTGGGGAGAAAGTACTATTTGTTGCATAAGAAACTCTAATTGTCCTAAATAAGAGTCAAATTCAATATAACTATGTGTTGATTCATGTACAGATGTAGAAAAAACATTCCAGCATTCACTATTATTTTCCATATCAATAAAAATGCCTTGGCCGTTAAATTCACCAAAAATTGCTTTGTAACTGTATGTAGCTGCATTCATAAAATAATTGTCTCCGCTTTGTTTTCAATAGTAGAAAGAATCAGACAGATATCTTAACATCATTTTACTTTCTGTATAAATAATCTCACATCATTTTAACTCGACAATCACAGCAAATCGAGTTAGAATTCAATCAATTTTTTTTTAAAATCTTAAAATTGGTGGGTAACTGCCAAAACATAGCTAACAAATATATACATATTTTTTAATCATATAGAGTATTATTTCACATATTCAATTTAAAATATAATTTTTATTCCTAGAATTTAAAAACAAAATATGATAAAATGCAACTATAAAATAGTTGCAATAGAAAGGCTATTTTATGAGTAAATTTGATAAGGCTGTAGAAAGACTAATTCAGCAACCTAAAGATTACACTTATTCTGAGGCAAGGTATTTATTGGTTCAACTAGGCTTTGAAGAGTTTAATAAGGGAAAAACATCGGGATCAAGAGTTAAATTCTATAGAGCAGTTGATCAACGAATAATCTTACTACATAATGTTTTAGGTAAAACAGAATCTATACTAGTTAAATAATTTAATCCAATAAAATGTGTAGGGTCTCACAATAGTGGGACCCTACTTCTTTTATCACAACACCCCAATATACTTATCGTAAAACTTCTGGTAGTACTCTTTCAATTCATCGCATTTATCCACGACTTCAAGGGTTTTCTGGATTAAATCTTCCCAATATATATTTCTAATATGGTCATTTTCAAGAGAATCAATGTATGATCTGCCTCTGCAAATGCCCATGGAATCATTAGCTCTAGGTGTTATAAATAGTACATAGTCGCATGAGTTAGCGTACAGGATATTACGGTTAATCTGGTAATTGTTGTAAAATGCTCTCTTACCAAGATTTAAATGGCTTGACTGTTTTACCATGTCTTTGTAAATATTATTCCATCTGCGCTTGTATTTGTCTGGGTCATTAGGATCCTTTTTTGGAAGACCGAATCTGTGCTCCGTGTACTTTATTTCAAATGAAATAGCCATCCAGCTCTCAAGAACCATATAGAAATCAAGGCTTGTGCGCTCCGTAGCATTAGGTACATACTCAAAACTGGCTGACCTAATATTGTCCTTAATATCAATCTCTATTCCAAAACTCATTAATATAGTTAGAAGATAGGCTTCGAAATCCGGATGCTCAAAGAATTTGTAGAAATAATTGATGCACATTACCTGAGATGAGTTCATATGTGTAGCATCCACGTGATAATTAATGTCCTTGCCAGATAAATCACCCTTCATATCACATCTTGTAAGCTGAATTCCGTCGATAAAGTTTTCACGTATTTCCTGATATATGTGGTTATATTCATTCCCTGATCTTTTGTTTTTCCAGGTGCCACGTGGGACATCACTTGGAACAGCTGCTCCCATTTTCTCACGTACTCTTTTTGCAAAACACTCTATTTTATCCAATATAATCACCTAAACCTTTCTAATGTAGCCGGCAAGTACTTTCCACAAATGGGCAAGTACCTTTTCACAAACTCCGGCAAATATTTTCCATAATCAATGGCATTTGCTTTTCCATATATCACACCAAAAACGATATATTCTTCCTCGACACTTATTATTTGTACAAATCATAATTCTATAGCGCTATGGTACCGGAAGAGCTTAGGAAAATTTTGGAGACCGACACCATAGAGCCGATAGAAAAACTGGTACGAATGATAATTCGTATTATTGATAATAAATAAGTTTAGGCAAACATATTGGGACAAAGCAGAAGAAATTTATAATGATTGGTTGAAATAATTGTATAGGAAATGGGTGTGCAAAAATCGAAAAATCACATTTAATATATACTGTGACGTGGTAACGCGTTAATTTGTGAACAAAATATGAATAAATTGTAAATTTTTTGTAAAAACTAATTAACCTATATTGCAAAATGTGGTTAATTTGATTAAACTGAACTTGTTGATGTTAACAAATTCATTTCTTTTGTCCCAGGCCCTAGGACCTGGGATCACTTCTTTCATATGGCAAATAGTAAGGGACCTGCTACGTCAGGTCCCTTCGTCAATCATGGATAGCACTTCTTATTTGGCGCGTAGGCATCAGGTGAGCTTAGGAAGCCTGATGACCTACGCGTCGGTAGATAAAATGATGGTACGAATAGTAATTCGTAATATGATAATACCTCCATCTTTATGAAAAAAATGGGCAAATAATACATTTATCTTTAAAATAAATAGAAATCAATGAATAAAAAACGGGACATATACATGAAAAATATGCAAACTGTGTGCTATTTATACAAATCAAAAATCCCTTGTTTACTTGAAAAACTATATCTATAATGGCATAATTAGTGATGTTACATACAAACAATTTAATAAAAAGAATGTATAAAATAACAAGAATAGAGAGGGAAATTATGTCTAATCCTATAGTTACAATCACAATGGAAAACGGGGATGTCATGAAGGCTGAGCTTTATCCTGAAGTGGCACCAAACACAGTTAACAACTTTATTTCACTTATTAAGAAGGGCTACTACGATGGACTTATTTTTCATAGAGTAATTGAAGGCTTTATGATTCAGGGTGGATGTCCAGATGGAACTGGAATGGGTGGCCCAGGATACAGCATTAAGGGTGAGTTTAGCCAGAATGGTTTTGACAATGATTTAAAGCATACACCTGGTGTTCTTTCAATGGCTAGAGCAATGCATCCAGATTCAGCTGGTTCACAGTTCTTTATTATGCACAAGACAAGCCCACATCTTGATGGCGCTTATGCTGCATTTGGAAAAGTAACAGAGGGTCTTGATATTGTTGATAAAATTGCAACAACTGCTACAGATTATTCAGACAGACCTTATGAAACACAGCGTATTGCTTCAATGACGGTTGATACACTTGGCGAAGAGTATGCTGAACCAGAGACATTATAACAAAATCTCAAGGAGATAATTAACTATGTCAATGCAATTTGTTCAGGAATTACCTAATCCTGATGAATTCAAAAAAGAGTACGTTTTATCGGACAATTTAAAAGAAATAAAGAAAAGACGTGATGCAGAAATTGCAGATGTTCTTACTGGAAAAAGTGATAAATTTCTCGTAATAATTGGGCCATGTAGTGCTGATAGAGAAGATGCAGTTCTTGATTACGTTGACAGACTTTCAAAGGTTAATGAGAAGGTAAAGGATAAGGTTGTTTTAATACCTCGTATTTATACAAATAAGCCACGTACAACTGGTGAAGGCTATAAAGGAATTGCTTCTCAGCCAAATCCAGAAAAAGAGCCAGACCTTATGCAGGGTCTTATAGCTGTTCGTTCAATGCACATTAAGGCAATGGATGCTTCGGGGCTTACTTCTGCTGATGAAATGTTATATCCAGAGAACTATCCTTATCTCGATGATATTCTTTCATATGTTGCAATTGGTGCAAGGTCTGTAGAAGATCAGCAGCACCGCCTTACAACAAGTGGTTTTGATGTGGCAGCAGGTATGAAGAACCCAACATCAGGTGACCTTACAGTAATGCTTAATTCGGTATATGCTGCACAGCATGCTCACACATTCACATATCGTGGATGGGAAGTTAAGACATCAGGTAATCCACTTGCTCACACTGTTCTTCGTGGAAGCATTAATGCTTATGGTAGAAGCTTTGCGAATTACCATTATGAGGATTTAATGAGACTCTATGAATTATATGAGGAAAGAGAACTTGTAAATCCAGCAACAGTTATTGATGCAAATCATAATAACTCTGGTAAAAAATATGCAGAACAAGTTCGTATCGTTGGAGAGGTGCTTCATTCAAGACGTCACAGCGATAACATCAGAAAACTTGTAAAGGGTGTTATGGTGGAAAGCTACTTAGAGGAAGGCTGC
Organism: Lachnospiraceae bacterium; assembly: GCA_030531435.1. Taxonomy (GTDB): domain Bacteria; phylum Bacillota; class Clostridia; order Lachnospirales; family Lachnospiraceae; genus UBA2868. Next base: position 10,143 of record JAUNNN010000026.1, on the reverse strand, counting down.
CAGAAGATTGGTGAGGGAATTTATGGTAAATCAATCACGGACCCTTGCCTTGGATGGGAAGATTCAGAAAAGCTTATTTATTATATTGCGGAGAATTGTTAAAATCTAACGATCTTTATGACGCAAAAATATGAGAGGAACTCACAATCTGTGAGTTCCTTTTATGTTCAAAAAACGTAAACGTCTTTGGAACGCAAAAATGGAAATGGCTTCCACCATTTCCATTTTCGCAAGACATAACCAATTGATAACAAATTTTTTTATTTAGATGTTTTTTTAAGTATCGGACTTAATTTTTTATAAATAAGAATTGTAACTACTGAATTAAGCACACCCTTAATTATATTAAGTGGTGCAACTGCAAATATTACAAAGCTTGATATATTTGTAATATTAGGGTTGATTTCTGTACCCATTCCAATGATAACATCAAGTGGCATTCCAAAAAGCTCAGCGAACTTTGGTAAAAGATATACTGCATTAAATGATGTTCCAACAAATGTAAGAATAACAGTTCCTACAACACATCCAACAAGTGCACTCTTCTTGTTTTTCTTGATTTCGTAGATGATTGATGCAGGAAGTATAAAGCTACATCCAACAACGAAATTTGCAAGTTCTCCAACAAAAGCTGTGCTTGTTCCTTTAATTAAAAGCTTAAGAACAATCTTTATGAATTCAATAAGAACACCTGCAACAGGACCGAACGCAAAAGCACCGATTAAAGCTGGGAGTTCACTGAAATCCAATTTGTAAAATGATGGAGCAAATGGGAGTGGAATCTCAAATAACATAAGAACTGTGGCAATTGCTGAAAACATACCAACTACGGTAATCATTCTTGTTGAAAGAATTTTTTCATTGTTGCCATCTTTTTTTCTGACGTTTATTTCTACTAAATATGCAACTATAAAGAGTGCTACGATGATTAGAAGAAACTCAACTACGAAAATAACATTCTCTGCGAGCGCAGAGCCTAGACCGTTAAACATATAACATTACCTATCCTTTCTCTCATCCAGACTATACTGTCGGTTCCGGAATTACACCGGATCAGTCGCTATTTTGAAAATTTTTAGCGAGTTGCGGACTATACCGCCGGTGGGGAATTTCGCCCCGCCTCGAAACTGGTTATGTGTTTATTTTCACAACTGACGTTGTCAACATATAAATTAGCATTAATATGGATATTAGGTCAAGAAAAAAAATAAAATTATGTAATTCCAAACTTAGATTGGTATAATGATATATTAATATATAAAAAGAGTGAACATGAGGATAGCACATTTTATGAAAGATAGAATTAAATGCAACAATACAATAGTAATAACAACATGTATTATTATAGTTATGCTTATATACTATATTCCAAAGGCATATGGAATCTTTTTTCCACAAGATGAATTTGGATATTGGAATAATGCGGCAAAAATAATAGGAATAGATTGGAGTGATATTGCAATAGGACAAGCTAGCTATGCATATGGGTATAGTGTTGTGTTGGTTCCATTAATGTTCTGCTTTAAATCAAATCCACTAGTCTTATATAGAATGGCAATAATTGTTAATGCTGTTTTAATGATATTCTATTCCTGTTTATTCAGAAAATTGATTGAGAAGATTTTCGTAGAATTATCAGATGTACAAAAATCTTTAATGGCATTGTTTTGCGTTTTTTCTCCATATGTTGTTGGATATGTGCACTATGTAATGGCCGAGATTTTGCTAAATCTGTTATTTGTTATTCTTTTGAATATAGCGGTTGATGTTGAAAAGAATGGTATAAATTTAAACGCTATTTTAGGTGGATGTATAGTATGTATTTTGATGTTGCTTGTACATTACAGAACGATTGGAATTTCTTTTTCTTATGCAATGTTTGTGACATCATTTTTATGGAATAAGGAAAAGAAGCAAAAAATAATTCTTTTGTCGACGACGATATTATTCATTGTTGCAGTGTTGATATTTATAATTTGTAACAGTAGGAATTTGAATTTTGTAAAAGAACTTAACTCATCGGGTGTTATATCATTTTTTATTGGTATATTTGGAAAATTCTATTATTCATTTGTTGCAACACTTGGACTCGGATGTGTTGGTATAGGAATAATGGTTAAGAATAGAACACTAAGATTTAATCAGTTTTATTTAGTATCATTTATTATGCTGTGTTTAATAGGTTCGTACTTCTTCATTGGAACTATTAGATTTGATCAAATTGTATATGGAAGATATACAGAAATGTTTCTTCCACTTTTTTCATGTTATGGACTAAATGAAATAATTAATAGAAGAATGAATAGAATAAGTATGATAAAGGCATGTATTATAATGGGTGTTTTTTCAACGCTGATTACTTTGTACACTTCATATGAACATTTGAGAGAATATGTCCCAAATTTTGTTAGTGGAATAGATTGGATGATAGGAAGTACGGAAAAATCAATATTATGGCTTTTTATAAAACCATTCTATTTTGCAACTATTTCACTTGTTGTATGCTATGCCTTTGTATCGATAAAAAAGAACTCTTTTATTATTTTAGTCACTTTTTTGATTCTTTCTATTTTTTCTTCGATTTACGTAATCAATAATAGAATATATTATTTTCAAAACAATGATAAATCAGATTATGAGATGAGCATAAAGATAAAGGAATTGACATCAGATGATGATAGGGAAGTTGTTTTTTTGGATTCCCCGTATAATAATTATATTAACCTCATGCAATATTGGCTAATGGATGAGAAAATAATATTGATACAAGGACTTGATCCAGAAGCGTTTCAAACAGCTGATGATGCAATAGTTATTACACATTCAAATTATGAATTGCCTGAACAATTACAGCAGAGATATGACGAGGTATTATATTCGTCACATTTTAGGCTGTATTACAACTAGAACAAATCAGACACAATATACAAATACGCATCTGAAATTTGTCGATATTGCCAATTGACAATCGGGGGGGGGTAAAATGTTAATCTTTACAAGAGTGTATTTTTACCAATCTTATTAAAAGGAGAGAGTATAGAAATGAGAAAAAAAGTTTTTGAAGTATTATCTACTTCCTTACTAATGGCATTATTAATAACACCATTTGTATTTATGAGTTCTTCTCTTAGTGTAAAGGCAGAGGAAGGTTCACCTTATGGACCATCATATGGGCCTAAGGTTGAGGAAGAGGAAGAGAAAGAGGAAAAGAGAGAGGAATCATCTAGTTCTTCTTCGAGGTCTGATTCAACACCAGAGCCAACACCAGCGCAGAGAGCTGAAATTACTAGAAATGAACAAGGGGTTGTGGGTAGTAAAGCTTATGCTGAACAGCAGGCAAAAGTTGAAAGCACAATAAATACTGCTGTTGCTAGAATAGCAGTTATGACTCCTGAACAAGTTGCGGTTGTAAAGAATACTGGCTTGGGTGTTAATATGGGTGGATGTACAACATTTAGCCCATCACTTGTAAGAACTATAGCTGCAAATAACACAATTCCATATAATGTAGGCTTTACGTGGAGCGGTATTAATTTTACAATAAAACTTCCAGCTGGAATAAATATGACTGATTTTATGAGCCCAGATGGTAGTGTTCAAATGTGGAGACTTGTACAGAAATATGGTATTGCTCTTGCTTTGCCGGTTGCAAAATAGATTTGTATATTGAGTAATATCTAAAATACGTAATATTGTATTGCATACAAACTGCTATGTTTTTCTTTAGGAAAGACATAGCAGTTTTTTGTATTATTATATAATTTTAGTATCTTGTATATCCCCTGAAAAAAGTCTATAATTTAAGAGTTATAAAAGGGGTGACTATGTCATCACGCTAAAAAGGGTAAGAAATGAAGAAAAGAGATGTTTCAGGAAAAACTTTACAGGACGTGGGAATAGTAGTTCTGATGGTTGCACTTCTTGCAGCAGTTGTTGTCAGCACACTATCTTCTACAGACATGGTTTCAGAAAACCTTGTGATGACTGTAGTAGTTTTCCTTGCAGTTTTATTTGCTGCATTCAGAGTAACTGGACTTGCGATTGTAATTGCAGCAGTTCAGACCGTAACATTCGTTGCCTATAAGGTATATGGAATGTTCAGTATGGATGCAAAAATAGCTGTTTTATCATATTTATGGCTCGTAATTCCAGGTCTTGCAGTACTTGGAATGGTTCTATTTATAAAAGGTGTTAACAGACTTCAGCTTGATAATAATATTCTTAGTCAGCAGGTTGAAGAGCTTATCATGATTGATCCTCTTACAGGCTTTTATAATCTTAGAAGTATGTATATGGATATTCAGACACAGATTTCTTTTGCAGAGCGTAATAATAAGAAGATTTGTCTTATGATTTTGCGCCCTCGTTATAGAAAAGAGCTTAAAGATGTTCTTAAGAAAGAGCAGTATGAAACTGCAATCGTAAAGCTTTCAAAATATGTATTTGATACAGTTAGATTAGAAGATAGAGTATACAGTCTTGATAGTGATGGAACAATAGGTGTACTGCTTACTTGTGACAGAGCAGGTGCAAGACTTGTTGAAGGTCGTCTTCGTAACAAAATAGAAGATGAAAAGGCATTTGTAGGAATTGCTGAAAAGCCAATTAGAATGGACATTCAGCTCGGATGCCTTGAATATAAACAGGAATATAATAGAGATGCAATCCTTTTCAAATCTGAAGTTGAAGAAGAAGTGGCATATGACTTGTCATAAGGATTGTCATAAGGAGGGACCCACAAAGTGGGAGGATGCCTTATGACTAGGTAAAAATTGAAAATTTTTACCGATATAAGCCGCTTGCGGGAAGATTCCTTATGACCAGGCAGACACCGAAGGTTTCTGCCGGTATTACATATTGAAAACAATTATCAAGGAGAAATAAAAATGAAATATTTTATCACAGGTGGAGCCGGATTCATTGGTTCAAATATGGCAGACAGATTACTTGCTGAGCCAGAAAATGAAGTAGTTGTTTATGACAATTTTTCTACAGGAAGAAGAGAGTTTTTAGAGGACGCTTTAAAGAATCCACGTTTTACTCTTGTTGAAGGCGATACACTTGATTTAGATGCGATGACAAAGGCAATGGCTGGATGCGAATTTGTATTCCACTTTGCTGCAAACGCTGATGTAAGAATGGGATGTGAGCACCCAAGTAAAGACCTTCAGCAGAATACAATTGCTACATTTAATGTATTAGAAGCAATGCGTGCTAATGATATTAAGAGAATCGGTTTTTCATCAACAGGTTCTGTTTATGGAGAAGCTGAAGTAATTCCTACACCAGAAGATGCACCATTCCCAATTCAGACATCACTTTATGGCGCATCAAAGCTTGCAGGCGAAGGTCTACTTGCTGCATATGCTGAAGGATTTGGATATACAGCTTATATCTTCCGTTTTGTATCAATCCTTGGTGAAAGATATACACACGGTCATGTATTTGATTTCTGCAAGAAATTAAAAGACGATCCTACAAAACTTTATGTTCTTGGAAATGGACATCAGAGAAAATCATACCTCTACGTTAAGGACTGTATGGAAGCAATTCTTACAGTAATTAGAAATGCAAAGGAAAAGGTAAACATTTACAACCTTGGTACAGATGAGTACTGTGAAGTTAATGATTCAATAGGTTGGATTTCAGAAAAGCTTGGAGTTAATCCTGAACTTAGCTACGCAGGTGGTGAAAGAGGCTGGATTGGAGATAACCCATTCATCTATCTTGATACAAAGAAGGTTCGTTCACTTGGTTGGGAGCCAAAGGCTACAATTGCTGACGGAGTTAAGAAAACTGTAGAATACCTTCAGGCAAACCCTTGGGTATTCGAGGCAAGGGATTAAGCGACTCGAGCCACCGTAGGTGATTCACCTTGTAGCAAGTAACAGATATACGGATTGCTACGTCGTTACGAGCCACCGTAGGTGATTTCTACAAAATTATATAAATATATAAATAAAGTGAGTGCAGGGCACGCAGGAGCGTTTTTGAAAAATGCGTGAGGCATTTTGAGAGAACGACTCCGAGTCTGACTGCACGTACTATTTAAATAATCTAACAGAATTGAGGAGAAAAGGAGAATTCAGATGATTATTGCAAGAAGCCCACTTAGAATTACATTAGGGGGAGGCGGAACAGACCTTCCTTCATATTATGAGCAGCGAGAAGGATTTCTTATTTCTGCTGCTATCGACAAATACGTATACATCACACTTCACAAAACTTTTGAAAAGGAAATTCTTTTAAAGTATTCCAAGTTTGAGAAAGTAAATACAGTTGATGAAATTCAGCATCCTATTATTAGAGAAGCTCTTAAGATGCTTGAAATCAATGAAACAAACCTTGAGATTTGTTCAATGGCTGATATTCCAGCTGGAACTGGGCTTGGTTCATCTTCTACATTTACAACAGCTCTTCTTCGTGCTCTCCACAGCATGCAGGGAAATATTGTAAGTACACGTACACTTGCTGAAGAAGCATGTGAGATTGAGATGAATCGACTTAAGCAGCCAATTGGTAAGCAGGATCAGTACATTGCAGCTTATGGCGGAATTACATGTATGAATTTCCATAAGGATGGATATGTTTGGGTAGATCCACTTAATATTTCAAAAGAGACTTTATATAACCTTGAAGATAATCTTATTCTTTTCTTTACAGGATTCTCTCGTTCAGCAGGAAGTATTCTTAAGGAACAGGATGATAAGAGTAAGAATAAGGACTCAGATATGATTAAGAACCTTGATTTTGTAAAGGATCTTGGTTATCAGAGTAAGGCAGCCTTTGAAAGAGGCGACCTTGATACATTTGCTGATATTATGAACGTTCACTGGGAGCATAAGAAAAAACGTTCAGGTGGCATGAGTAATCCACAGATTGACGAGTGGTATGAATATGCAATGAAGAACGGTGCTATGGGCGGTAAGATGATTGGCGCCGGTGGTGGTGGATTCCTTCTTTTCTATACAAAAGAAAAAGTAAGACTCCGTGATGCAATGAAGAATACAGGCATGACAGAAGTAAGATTCAGATTTGAACCGGAAGGCGCTAAAGTATTATGAAGCCATTAAATGAAGTTCAGGTAGTTGTTTTAATGGGTGGTCTTGGCACAAGACTCAAAGAATTTACAAAAGAATGCCCAAAACCTCTTGTTGATGTTAATGGAAAGCCATTTTTTGATTATTCCCTTGATTTACTAATTAAGGCAGGATTTAGAAAATTTGTATTCTTAATTGGATACAGAGCCGAAATGATTGAGGAATATTATAAGGATGGTAGCAATAGAGGTATATCAATAAAGTATTGTTACGACGGCGAAAAGCTTCTTGGAACAGGCGGCGCTGTCCGTAGAGCCTTTGATCTTCTCGAGGATGATTTCCTCTTAATGTACGGCGACTCCTTTATGGATATCGATTATGAGGAGACTGTTTATAGATTCTATGATGGCAAGAAGAATGGCAAACATGCTGTTATGACTGTTCTTAGAAATAATAATCAGTTCGATAAGAGCAATGTTGTTATGGAGAATGGAGAAATAATTCTTTATGACAAGCATAATCCTACACCTGAGATGAATAGCATCGATTATGGTGTGTGTATGTATGAGAAATCACTATTTGCTTCATACGAGCTTGATTATAAATTTGATATTGCTGAGATTCAGAACAAGCTTTCATTAAATAAAGAAATTGCGTGCCACGAAGTTACAAAGCGTTTTTATGAAATTGGAAGTCCTGAATCATTAAAAGAATTCAGCGAATATATAAATCATCGACTTAATGAAAAGCATCCTGCAGTATTTCTTGATAGGGATGGTGTAATCAATGAGATAGTATATAATGAAGATACAGAGCTTATGGATTCGCCAATGAATGTCAGCCAGTTTGAAATGTTTCCTGGTGTAGCTGATGCCATAAAGGCTTTTAGAAATAAAGGTTATTATGTGTTTATTGTTACAAATCAGCCAGCTGCAGCAAAGGGCAAGACAACACTCATTAATCTCTATGATATAAATACGTATTTTGTTAACGAGATGAAAAAAGAGGGAGCTGAAATCGATAATGTTTTCATGTGTATGCATTATCCAAAGAAGCTCAAACTCACGAAAGATGATTATTTAATCAAATCATGTGACTGCAGGAAACCAAAGCCAGGTATGATTTTAGCTGCAGCAAATAAATATAATCTTGATCTTGAGAATTCCTACATGGTAGGTGATTCCTTTACTGATGTCCAGTGCGGAAGGGCAGCAGGTGTTAAAACGGTATTTCTTGGAGACTACAAATGTGATGCATGTAGAAGGCTTTGTGATGATAAGCCAGATATTATTTGTAAATCACTAAGTGAGGTTTCAGAAAAAATAAATTAAAGTTAATGTCTTAATACGAAGAGAAAGGGAGGTAAAAGACATGAATACTATGGAGTACATTAATCAGTACTTAAACGAAACAATGGAGATCGTTAATACGATTCCAAGAGAGGAAATCGAAAAGGCAGTTGAGATTTTAAGAGAGGTAAAGGCAAACGGTGGACGTTTATTTATTCTCGGTGTTGGTGGAAGTGCTGCTAACGCATCTCATGCAGTGAATGATTTCAGAAAGATTGGTGGCATTGAAACTTATGCACCAACAGATAATGTATCTGAGCTTACAGCAAGAACAAATGATGAAGGCTGGGAGACAACATTTACAGAGTGGCTTAAGATTTCAAAAATCAATTCTAAAGACGTAATTATGGTATTTTCTGTTGGCGGTGGCTCAGAAACTACTTCATTAAACATTGTTAATGCACTTAAGCTTGGAAAAGAAAAGGGTGCAAAGGCAATTTCTATTGTATCAAGAACAGGTGGATACTCTAAGCAGGTTAGTGATGCATGTGTACTTATCCCAGTTGTTGCAGATGAAAGAATCACTCCACATGCGGAAGGATGGCAGGGAATCGTCTGGCATTTATTAGTTAACGCTCTATAAAGAGCGTTAACTATAAATACGAGAGACGATTCCCGAAACTTATCGTGCCCCGGAGGGGTACGATGCAAATAAACATTCGAAGAATGTTTTTTGCGTTAACAGTTTAGACCATTCCAAAGGAGGTTCACATGACATACAAAGACTTAAAAATCACTATTTATGCTGACGGTGCTGATATCGATGGCATGAAGGAAGAATATAACAAGGGTATTGTTAAGGGCTTTACAACAAACCCAACACTTATGAAAAAAGCAGGTGTTAAAGATTACGTTACTTTTGCTCATGCAGCAGTAGAAGCAATTCCAGATCTTCCTATTTCATTAGAAGTATTTGCTGATGAGTTTGATCAGATGGAAAAAGAGGCTGAGGTTTTATCAGCTATTTCTGAAAATGTATTTGTAAAGATTCCTATTACAAACTCAAAAGGCGAATCAAGTATTCCACTTATAAAGAAGCTTTCAGCAAAAGGAATTAAGCTTAACGTAACAGCTATTTTTACAATAAAGCAGGTTAAGGAAACTGTTGATGCATTCACAATGGGAACAGAAAACATTGTTTCAGTATTTGCTGGACGTATTATGGACGCAGGTGTTGATGCAGTTCCTATGATGAAAGAAGTTAATGAGATTATAAAAAGTAAGCCAGGCACAAAATCACTTTGGGCAAGTTGCAGAGAAGTTTATAACATTGTTCAGGCTGATGAATCAGGAACAGATATCGTAACTGTAACAAATGATTTATTAAAGAAGCTTCCTGGACTGGGTAAAGATCTTGAACAGTTCTCTCTTGAGACAGTTCAGATGTTTGTGAAAGACGGACAAAGCCTCGGATATTCAATATGCTAAATATATACAAAGTGACGAAAATGCAGTAAAATGCCGTATTTTGGGGCTCTAAAGTTTGACAACCCCAGTAAATAAGCGTATATTTTGGTTGTTGTAGAAGATGAGAACTACATTATATAGGTAGATTTACAACAATCAAATTGCTAATCAGAGAATATTTGTCTCTGTGTATATGGAAATAGTGTTTTGTTAATCGGAGGGAGATTATCATGGCAGAAATTAAGAAACCAGTTGCTGCAAAGGCAGCTCCAGTTAAAGAAGAAGTTAAGGCTGAAGTAAAGAAAGTTGAGCCAGTTAAGAAGGCAGAAGTTAAGAAAGCTCCAGCA